>CAYMMQ010000046.1:0-16201 GCA_964391585.1 uncultured Ectothiorhodospiraceae bacterium | reverse complement strand
GAGTAAGGTTGGCTATTACATTAACAGAAACTGCTGCTCAGCGAGTACAATCTTTTATTGAAAGTAGAGGCAAAGGCATTGGTTTACGGCTGGGAACAACGACAAATGGCTGTTCTGGCATGGCTTATAAAATTGAGTTTGCTGATGCAAGTGAGGCAAGTGATTTAATTTTTGAAGATCATGGTATTAAAGTTTTTGTTGATCCTAAAAGTATTTTGTATCTGGATGGTACTGAAATTGACTTTGTTAAAGAAGGTCTAAATGAAGGTTTTAAGTTTAATAACCCGAATGTGAAAGATAGCTGTGGCTGTGGTGAAAGTTTTAACGTGTAAAGCTTATGACATCAGACAATTTTTTTAGATTACTGGGGTTAGCTGTTAATTATCAAGTTGAGATAAAACAGTTAACAGAAAATTATCGTCAACTACAACGCAGTGTTCATCCCGATAATTATGCTAATGCTTCTGAGCAAGAGCAAAAGCTTGCGATTGTTCATTCTGCTCAAATCAATGATGCTTTTCAAACGCTTAAAAATCCACTAAAACGTGCTATTTATCTAGCTTCTTTAGTTGGGATAGAGATTAATCAAACAAATACTCTAAGTAATACGGACTTTTTAATGGAGCAAATGCAACTAAGAGAAAACTTAGTCCAAGTTGCACAAGCCATATCTCCCATTGTTGAACTTGAAAATCTTTCAACAGATATTGATGAAAGAATGAAAAAAATTATTCAGCAACTGAGTCTGTTATTTGTTGAAAATGATTTACAACATGATGCGATTAAAAATAATATTTTAAAGCTGCAATTTTTAAGCAAGTTACAACAAGAGTGTCTCGATGTTGAAGAAACGATTAGCGATTAGGGATAAATAACACAATATATTATGGCTTTATTACAAATTTCAGAACCTGGGCAATCGAGTGCCCCACACCAGCATAAGTTGTCCATTGGCATTGATTTAGGTACCACTAATTCTTTGGTGGCATCTGTTCGTCATGGCGTAGTTGAGGTTTTAGCGGATGAAGATGGTAAAACATTGTTACCTTCAATTGTGCAATATTGCCCTGAAAATAATATCAAGGTGGGACTAGAAGCAAAATTAGCGGCTCAAAATGATCCGCAAAACACCATTGTTTCGGTCAAACGAATGATGGGGAAAAGCCTTGCAGACGTCGTTTCAAACTCGATGTTAGAGTTTGTATTAGATGATACAAATGACAATCAAGTGCCTTATATTAAAACCTGTATGGGCAAAGTTTCAGCGGTAGAGGTTTCTGCTGAAATATTAAAGGTTTTAAAAAAACGTGCAGAACAAGCCTTAGGCGGTGAAATTAATGGTGCGGTAATTACGGTTCCTGCTTATTTTGATGATGGTCAACGTCAAGCGACTAAAGATGCGGCACGTTTAGCGGGTTTACCTTTATTACGCTTGATCAATGAGCCAACGGCAGCAGCGGTTGCATACGGCTTAGACTCACAAAAAGAAGGCATTCATGTTATTTATGACTTAGGAGGTGGTACCTTTGATATTTCCCTTTTATTATTAAATAAGGGAATTTTTGAAGTTCTAGCAACTTCAGGTGATGCCAGTTTAGGTGGTGATGATTTTGATGCTGTTATTGTGTCATGGTTGGTAGAGCAATTAGTCATACAAGATGAATTTGCAAACAACTCATCCTTACATCGCCAATTATATGATAAAGCCAGAGTTGCCAAAGAAGTTTTAAGTCAAGCTGAAGTTGCAACAATTGAGGTGAGCTTGGATGATAAGGTATTTAAAACTATAGAGCTTACTAAAGAGATGTTTGAGCAGCTAATCAAGCCACTGGTGCACAAGACTTTAGCACCCTGCAAACGGGTACTTCGTGATGCAAATATCAATAAAGAGGATATTATTGATGTGGTAATGGTTGGAGGTTCGACTAGAGTTCCTTTGGTAAGACAAATGGTGAAAGAGTTATTTCAACGAGAACCACTGATTGAGATTGATCCCGATAAGGTTGTTGCCATGGGGGCCGCTAGGCAAGCTGAAGTCTTAGTGGGTAATAAAAAAAGTGATGATATGTTATTGTTAGATGTGTTGTCATTATCCCTGGGCATTGAAACAATGGGGGGGTTGGTGGAAAAAGTCATTCATCGAAACACTACTATTCCTGTTGCTAGAGCTCAGGATTTTACCACGTTTAAAGATGGGCAAACAGCTATGTCAATTCATGTTTTGCAAGGAGAACGTGACTTAGTCAGTGCTTGTCGTTCTTTGGCAAAATTTGAACTACGAGGTATTCCTCCGATGGTGGCAGGAGCCGCAAGAATTAGAGTCACTTTTCAAGTGGATGCTGATGGTTTGCTATCGGTACAAGCAAAAGAAGAATCTACTGGTATTGAAAGTCAAATTGAAGTAAAACCTTCTTATGGTCTAAATGATAATGATATTGAGAAAATGCTTAAGGATTCAATTTTACACAGTGAAACGGATGTTAAGGCAAGAAACCTGCGCGAACAACAAGTAGAAGCTAAGCGTGTGATTGAAGGAATTGAAGCGGCAATGTCTAAAGATGCTGAAGAGTTATTAAACCCTGAGGAAATTCAAGCTATCCTTAAGGTGATAGAAAATTTGCAGTTATTGAGTCAAAAAGATGATCATTTAGCCATTAAACAAGCGATTCATCAAGTAGAAAATGCGACAGCTATTTATGCACAACGTCGTATGGATAAGAGCATTCAATCTGCTTTAGCAGGACAAAACGTTGATAATATTTAACTGGTTTGTTTACAACAACAGTAAGAGAACTTAGTCATGCCTCAAGTTATTTTTTTACCTCATGAAGAGATCTGCCCTGAAGGAAAAGTGGTGCAAGCTCAAACTGGGCAATCTATCTGTGAAATTGCCCTAGCAAATGATATTGAAATTGAACATGCTTGTGAAATGTCTTGTGCTTGTACGACCTGCCATGTCTATGTGCGAGAAGGTGGAGAATCTTTAGCAGAAGCAACAGAAACAGAAGATGATTATTTAGATAAAGCGTGGGGGTTAGATATGGACTCGCGTTTAAGCTGTCAGGCGATTGTTGGCAATGAAGATCTCGTGGTAGAGTTGCCAAGATATACCATCAATATGGTCTCTGAACATGTTTAGTGATTTTAAAGAGTATTGATTTTAAGGGGAAAAAGATGGAGTTAAAATGGACCGATACCTTAGACATTGCGATTGAGTTAAATGAAAAATATCCTGATACTGATCCTCGATATATTCGTTTTACCGAATTGATGGATAAAGTCATGAGCTTACAAAATTTTGTTGATAGTGAAAATCGTTGTGGTGAAAAAATATTAGAAGCAATCCAGATGGCTTGGTTGGAGGAAAAAGAATAAAAGAGACTGCATTGTCCGAACATTATCAGAACATTGTCCGATCATTTTGGCTATTTTCTATTTACTTCTCGCATATCTTTCCTAAGACATTTATAATATCTTCATTTTGAAGAATTAATGTGCTTTATCAACGTATTACAACCGACACTGTTTCTGACACTGAAAAGGGGCTTAAAAAGCTTAATTTATTAGGTTTAGATCTGGATGATTTAAAAGTTTATTTTGAATCTATTGGACAGAAACCTTTTAGAGCAACTCAGTTACTTAAGTGGATCCATCAGTTTAATGAAAGTGATTTTACCAAAATGACCAACATTGGTAAGACACTTCAGGCCGACTTATTACAATCCGCTTGTATTGCTGTGCCTGAAATTGTTGCAGAACAAATATCCGATGATGGCACAATTAAATGGTTATTAAAACTGGATGATGGAAACTGTATTGAAACTGTTTTTATCCCAGAAAATAGTCGTGGTACCTTATGTGTGTCTTCTCAGGTTGGTTGTGCCTTAGATTGTAGTTTTTGCTCTACTGCCCAACAGGGTTTTAATCGAAATTTAGATGCAGCAGAAATTATCTCTCAAGTATGGGTCGCACATCGAAGTTTTGCAAAAAGCCCAAAACAGGAAAGAGTGATAAGCAATGTGGTATTTATGGGAATGGGTGAACCCTTATTAAACTTTGATTCGGTAACCAAAGCTGTACGAATCATGCTGGATGATAATGCTTATGGTTTATCAAAAAGAAGAGTGACCATTAGTACTGCCGGTGTTGTGCCTGCTTTAAAAAAATTACGTGATTATTGTGATGTGAGTTTAGCCATTTCTTTGCATGCAGCCAATGATGCGTTAAGAGATCAACTGATCCCATTAAATCAAAAGTATCCCATTAAAGAATTGATTGCAGCATGTCAATATTACTTTTCAGGTGATACCAAAATGAAACAATTTACTATTGAGTATGTCTTATTAGACAAGGTGAATGACAGTATTCAGCATGCGCATGAATTAGTTAAGTTGTTAAAAAAGCTGCCTTGTAAGGTGAATTTAATTCCATTTAACCCTTTCCCTAATAGCTTATATAAGCGCTCATCTGCTTCTGCTATTGAGCGTTTTAAAAATGTGTTGGTTCAAGCTGGGTTAGTTACGGTCACTCGAAAAACAAGGGGAGATGATATTGATGCCGCTTGTGGTCAGTTGGCAGGAAGGGTAAAAGATAAAACTAAACGCCAACTTCAAAAAGGGCAACAATTTGAAGTAAATATTGATTCGATAGGGAAAAAAGCATGAAAATATTAATATTGCTTAATTTATTTTTATTTTTGAGCTTAACTGGCTGTGGAACACAACAAAACAGCTTGTACTCTAATGGAGTAGGAAATAATAAGTTACATGATAAGCAGATAAATATTGAACATAGAGATAGAAAAGTAACTAAAACAGCATCAGAAAACTATACTCGTTTAGGTGCTGGTTATATCGATAATAAAAACTATGAAAAAGCATTATTAAAACTACGTAAAGCAATCCGCCTAGATGGGACTAATGCAAATGCCTTTAAATATTTAGGAATTTTATATTGGAAATTAGGTGAGCATCAATTAGCCAATAATAATTTTAATTATGCTCACAAACTGAGTCCTCTGAATGCGTCAATTACGCATAATTTTGCTGCATTTTTATGTGATAACAAGCAATATAAAGAGGGCCAGGCAATGTATGAAAAAGTATTTAATAATCCTTTGTATGATCGATTATCAAATGCGTATCAAATGTCCGCTGATTGTGATGTAAGGATAGGAAAACTAGAACGAGCAGAAGAAAAATATAAAAAATCCATTAAATTGCAGTCTCAAAACTATTTGGCAATGTTGGGGATGGCAAAAGTTTTTTACAAACAGGAGAATTTTAAGTTATCTGCTTATTACTATAACCGCTTTGTTGAGAAAATGCGCCAGACTCCTGATAGTTTATGGTTGGGGATTAATATTCAACGTCACTTCGGAGACAAAGATAAACTGTCAAGTTATATTTTGGAATTAAAGAACCTTTATCCCGATGCGGATGAAACTTTATACTATATTGAAGGTAAAGAGACATATTAATGGATGAAAAAAATACTCTTGAGAGTGAATCAGAAATTGATTTTTCTGCAGTTTTAAAAACAAACAGAACGAATCAAAAACTTTCAATTAAAGATATCGCTGATAGTTTGCACCTAGATGAAAAAACAATCTATGCCATTGAAAACCGTAATTTTGATGAATTACCACAACCTGCTTATGTATGTGGTTATATTCGAAATTATGCTCGCCTATTACATATTGAATCTGATGTCTTAGTTGCAGCTTATA
Organism: uncultured Ectothiorhodospiraceae bacterium; assembly: GCA_964391585.1. Taxonomy (GTDB): domain Bacteria; phylum Pseudomonadota; class Gammaproteobacteria; order GRL18; family GRL18; genus JADGAU01. Next base: position 10,473 of record CAYMMQ010000046.1, on the reverse strand, counting down.
GCAAAGAATTTAATTTAAAAGCACAACTTAATAAAATAAATATCATTCAAGGTTTTACAGAGAAAAATAATCAAAAACCTTGGGGGGCGAGGGGGATTTTTATTTTTTTATTTTTTATTTTATTAGCCAGTGTTGTAACTTGGTTTGGGTACAACAAAGAAATTCCATCACTAACGGAATTAATGAATACATCCATAGTAAATGAGTCTTCTATCTCAAGTGTAGAGCAAGAAGTTGATGATAATATGAGTGGTGAAAATTTAGAAAACAAAATTGCCATCAGTCAAGTGGATAATGACAAAGTGGCTAAAAAAGTGGCTAAAAAAGTGGCTAAAAATGATACGCTAACAAGTGGGATTACTCTTGATAAAAATTTATATGCATCAACAGAAAATATTTCAGCTGAGATAGCAGCCACTAAGGAAAACTTGCAAGTAGAAAAAACAGAATCAGCCAATAATAAAATAGTCTCAACTACAGAGCAAGAAGTAGCTATTAAAGAAAAAGCAAATTCTCAAGAAAAATCAAATATTGAAAAAAAAATATCAATTGAGGACAAAGAGGCTGAAAAGGCTGAAGTAGGGGGAACGACTAATAAAGCAAGCAAAAAAATCACCTTGACACTGACTGAAGATTCTTGGATCTCAATTAAAGATGCCAATGAAAAATCTCTGGTATACAACTTAGTTCGCCAAGGCAAAACCTTGAACATTGAGGGTGAAATACCCATATCCATCTTTTTTGGTAATGCACAGGGAGTAGAAGTTAGTATTGAAGGAGAACAATATGATTTTACTCGCTTTACTAAAAAGAATTTTGCTAAATTTATTATCGAATAAATAGCTCAAGAGAGATGCTAAAACATATTTATAGTAAAGCTATTTACAGCAAAGCTATTTATAGTACAAACAAAAAAGGAAAAACGACTTGCACCCCCCCATTAAATCAATTAGAGGTATGAATGATATTTTGCCAGCAGAAACAGGCTTATGGCAAAAATTAGAAAACACCTTAAAACACATTATGTTTGCTTATGGCTACCAAGAAATCCGCTTTCCTATTGTGGAAAAAACGGCCTTATTTAAGCGCTCTATTGGTGAAGTCACCGATATTGTTGAAAAAGAGATGTACACCTTTTTGGATCGTAATGAAGATAGTCTAACTTTACGCCCAGAAGGAACCGCTGTTTGTGTACGCAGTGTTATAGAACAAGGTTTGATCAATAAGCAGCAACAACGTTTGTGGTATACCGGACCAATGTTTCGCTATGAACGACCTCAAAAAGGGCGTTATCGTCAATTTCATCAATTTGGGGTGGAGGTTTTTGGTATATCCGGTCCTGATATTGATGCTGAGTTGATTATGCTTTCAGCAAGATTATGGAAAGAATTGAAACTAGATCAGGATGTTAGGCTTGAAATCAATTCATTAGGCAGTCTTGAAGCTAGAGCAGCTTATAAAGATGTGTTGGTTGAATATTTTCAACAACACAAGGAGCAATTAGATGAAGATAGCCAAAGGCGGTTACATTCCAACCCATTGCGAATTTTGGATAGTAAAAATTCTCAAATGGCACAGTTGAACCACAATGCTCCAAAACTAATTGATTATTTAGATGAAAGCTCAAAAAATGAATTTGAGCAATTATGTCAGTTTTTAGATCAAGCCAATATTTCCTATACAATCAATTCTCGGTTAGTTCGTGGTTTGGATTATTATAATAAATTAGTGTTTGAATGGGTGACGGATAAACTTGGCGCACAAGGAACCGTTTGCGCTGGAGGTCGATATGATGGACTGGTTGAACAATTACATGGACGTGCTACCCCTGCGGTTGGTCTGGCGATGGGACTAGAACGATTAATTAGTTTACTCTCGACAGATAATGGTGTTCATGATACTGTACCCCACGCCGTTTTGCTGATGATGGGTGAAAATGCACAACAACATGGATTAATGATTGCTGAAAGAATTCGTGACGCTCTTCCTTGTCTACGACTTTTGGCTATTTGTGGTGGAGGCAGTTTTAAAAGCCAAATGAAAAAAGCAGACAAAAGTATGGCCAGATTTGCTTTGATTTTGGCAGATGAAGAGATTTCGCAGCAAACCATCAGTGTGAAATATTTGCGTAAGCAAGATATTGTTGATGGCATGCAACAGCAACAATTAAGCTTTGATGATGTAATAAAGCTATTAAATAGCAAATTGTCATAAGATAATAATAAAATATATTAATAAAACAGAAATAAGGTAAAACTATGGACGCGTATGAAACGGAAGAACAACAAGTTGAAGCGATAAAAACTTGGTGGAAAGACAATTATAAGATGATAGTTGGTGCGGGTGTTTTAGTTGTTGGTGGGATTTTAGGAAGTCAATACTACATAGAAAACCAACGGTTAATGAAGGAAGATGCTTCAAATAATTATCAAGAAATTATTAATGCTGCTAACGAAAAGCAAAATGAAGTTATTTCAGGCAGAACAGAAATATTAACTAATACCCATAAAGACTCACCGTATACGGTTTTATCCGCTTTAATTGAAGCAAAAATGTTGGCTGATAGTGAAAAATTTGATGAGGCTATAAAAAAATTATCATGGGTGGAATTTGCTTCTACTGATAATGCTATTAAGGAAGTTGCCTTTATTCGTAGAATGAAAATAATGATGGCTCAAGGTGAAAATGAAAAATCACTATCTCAAATTGATCTAAGATTAAATGAATTTGCTGTTAAGAAAAAAGATCCCACTAAAATCAATAATTTTTCTGCTTTATTGCTAGAAATGAAAGGTGATATATTAGTTGCCTTAGCAAAACAAGAACAAGCTATTGACGCGTATGATAAAGCAATGGGCGAAGCATTGATTGCTGGTGGTAATACGGAAATTTTGCGGATCAAGCGCAATAATCTCGGTATGATTGAGCCAAAAAAACCATAATGAATAGACATTAACAGAGAGTCGACAATCATGACCCGTTCTTTAGCTCTTAAGCTTAAAATAGTATTACTTATTATTAGTTGCTTTCAACTTTCATCTTGTTATTTGATCAATGCTTGGTTCAATGACGAGGATAACGCAATGCCACCGACGGTATTGAAAGGTATAAATGAAAAAGTTCAATTAAAGACAAAATGGTCAGTAGATACCGGTGTAGGAACGGATGACGCTTTTGTTCAATTAAAGCCTGTTATTTACGAGAATCAAATTATTGTTATTGACCGAAAAGGTCTGTTATCAGCTTATGATAAAACCAATGGTAAATCACTCTGGAAAAAAGATTTAGATACGGTTGTTTCTGGAGGTTTAGGGGAGGCAGGAGATAAGGTCTTTTTTAGCAATGATCGTGCTGAGTTAGTTGCTGTATCGATTAGTTCAGGTAAAACTCTTTGGAGCAAGAAGTTAAGTAGTATTTCTTTATCTCAAGTTGTGTCAACTAGAGGCGTTGTTATATCTCGAACCTTAGATGGTAAGTTGTATGGTTTGTCCGTAGATAAGGGTGAACAATTGTGGATTTATGATGCTGGTGTACCAGTCCTCACTTATCGTGGGAACAGCAGCCCAATTATTGACGCAATTGGTGGAGTAGTATTTACCGGAATGGATAATGGTAAAGTTGTTGCTATTGATGTTGAGAGTGGTCATGTAATATGGGAAGCGACTACTTCGCTAGCAATTGGGCGTACTGATATTGAACGGATGGTTGATATTGATGGCGATCCCGTTTTTGTTGATGGACAACTTTTTGTGGTCAGTATGAATGGAAAAGTAAGTGCGATAGATGTTACGACTGGAAAAATAAATTGGTCTCGAAAGATGTCATCCTTTGTAGGCATGAGTTATGACTGGCGAAATATTTATATTACTGATAATGAAGATAACTTGTGGGCATTAGGTCAAGAAAATGGTGATATTGTCTGGAAACAAGATAAATTAAAATATCGCAAACTCACAGCACCAAGTACCATAGTAAATGGCATTATTGTTTCAGATAATGAGGGTTATACCCATGTACTTTCAGCAGTTGATGGAGCATTAATTGGACGTAAACAACTTGATAAATCAGGTTTTTTGCTTCCTGCATTGATTAATGAATATAGCATCTTTTTATACGGGAAAGATGGTAATTTACAAATGGTACAGACCAAAGAATAAAACTGACTATCTTCTTTTTTTATTTAGAGGTACTTGCAAAATCGCAAGTACTTCTTTATCGAGAAAACCAGATAACAATTCTTTTAATACCTAACTCGGCTTAATTATATTGAAACCTACTATCGCCATTATTGGCAGGCCCAATGTGGGAAAATCCACATTTTTTAATCGTTTAACTAATACTCGAAACGCCTTAGTTGCTGATATGCCGGGTGTTACTCGGGATCGACTCTATGGGCTGGCAAATTTCTCGGGACATGAGTTTATCGTAATTGATACCGGTGGCTTGAGTGGTGAAAGAGAAGGCGTAGAAAGCTTGATGGTACAACAAGTTTTTCTAGCGATAGAAGAAGCCGATGTGGTTTTTTTCTTAGTTGATGGTCGTTCTGGCTTAACTAGTTATGACGAGGCAATCTCACAGCAAATCCGCCTATTAAATAAAAAGCTTTATTTATTAGTCAATAAAACAGAAGGCATGTTGCTTGATGTGGTCGCTGCTGACTTTTTTTCTTTAGGTATTGGACACCCACACCCAATTTCTTCAGCTCATGGTAATGGCGTCATTGATTTAATGGCTAAAGTGAGCAAAGATTTAGAGCTTGATGCGCAAGATGATCTTGAAGAAGAACAAAAACTTGCTGATAATTCATTAAAACTCGCTATTATTGGTCGTCCTAATGTCGGGAAATCAACTTTAATTAATCGTTTGATGGGGGAAGATCGTGTTATCTCTTATGATATGCCAGGCACCACACGAGACAGTGTCTTTATTCCTTTCACCCGAAATGAACAACCTTATACCTTTATTGATACTGCCGGAGTGCGACGTCGTAGCAAAATCAGCGAAGCTTTAGAAAAGTTTTCGGTTATTAAAGCTCTGAAAGCTGTAGATGAAGCAAATGTTGTGGTAATGCTATTAGATGGACATGAAGGTATTACCGATCAAGATTTAACCTTATTAGGAATGGTATTAGACGCAGGGCGTGCATTAGTGATTGCAGTTAATAAATGGGATGGCATAGAAAGTGATATGCGAGAACGTATTAAAGCTGATCTTGATAGGCGTTTAACATTTACTGATTTTGCCAAGATTCACTTTATTTCTGCTCTTCATGGTAGTGGTGTTGGTTTGTTATATGATTCTATTGAAATTGCTTATCGTTCAGCGATGAAACAATTTTCGACGACTAAATTGACCGAACTATTAGAACTGGCAATACAAGCGCATCAGCCTCCTATGATCCACGGTCGTCGGATCAAAATGTTGTATGCACACCAAGGGGGACAAAACCCACCGATAATTATTGTTCATGGTAGGCAATTAGAGAAAGTGCCTGATGTTTATACGCGTTATTTGGTGAAATTATTTCACAAAAAGTTGAAACTTGATGGTACTCCATTGCGTATCCAGTATAAACAAGGACAAAACCCTTACGCTGATAAGAAAAGTCAAGATGGCCGCACGGATAAGCAATTATTTAAGAAAAGACGACATACCCGCCAACTGATTAAAAAATATGGTGGCAAAAAAGATAAAAGAAAATAATTGAAGACTATGAGTTCTTTATGATTTTGTTGTTAATGCAAAAGTTTAAAAATTTGAAAGTGATATACCGGTGATTATAGGTATAAAAAGCAGTAATTGATTAATTAAATCAGTTTATTTATGTTTCAATTGATTTTTTTCTTTAATTCTTGCGCTGTCTAGGTTAAAATCCCCCTTTTTATTTAAGCTGATATATTTTTAGTGTCAAATTAGCTATTAAGTTTAATTTTTTAGCAGTTGTAATTGATTAGATATATGCAGTATTTTAATTTATTGTGGAAATAGAGGATTAAATTTCAATGGTTGTGATTCGTTTAGCTCGTGGTGGTTCAAAAAAACGTCCTTTTTATAAGGTTGTTGTTGCTGATAGCCGTAGATCGCCAACAGGGCGTTTTATTGAAAATGTTGGTTATTTTAATCCAATGGCTAAAGGTCAGGCGGTTGAATTAGATTTAAACCTAGAGCGTATTGATTACTGGGTTAGCAAAGGTGCTCAACCAAGTGAAAGATTGTCGTCATTAATAAAAACAAAAACTAAGGTAGCCGCTGCCTAATCGCTTTTTAAGGATTGTTTACTCGTTTGCAATAAAACATGTTAGATAAATCGTTAAATGATGAATATGTCTTATTAGGTCAAATTAATGGGCATTTTGGGGTAAATGGTTGGGTAAAAGTTTTTTCTTATACTGAACCAAAACAAAGTATTACTGGCTATAAAGACGTTTTAGTTTGTATTAAAGGCAGTTGGACGCCATTGCAAATTATGCAAGGGCGTTTACAAGGTAAAGCGGTTGTTATTAAGTTTGACACGTTTGAAGATCGTGAAAGTAGTGAAAGATTGATGGGCTGTGATATTGCCATTCACTCTAAAAACTTGCCAAAGTTGGCCGACGATGATTATTATTGGCGGGATCTAATTGGTCTTAGGGTTTATAATAAAAAACAGATTGAATTAGGCGTTATAACATCTATGTTGCCAACTGCTGGGCATGATGTTGTTGTGGTTAATTCAAAAGATAAGCAACAAGATAGTAAAAAAATTGAACATCTAATTCCATATGTTTTTGAAAAATATGTATTGGAAATTGATTTAAATGCTAAAACTATGATGGTTGATTGGGAACAGGATTACTTACAATAAGTGTTAAAAATTGATGTAATTTCTTTGTTGCCTGAAATGTTTCAAGCTTTAGATTATGGTATTACTGGCAAAGCAATAAAAAATAAGCTGTTGGTTTTAAATGTGACAAATCCAAGAGATTTTACACATGATAAGCATCAAACTGTAGATGATAGTCCTTATGGTGGAGGACCCGGAATGGTTATGAAATACCAACCGATATCAGATGCCCTTGTTGACATTACAGCAAGAGAAAAAGATCAGCAAGCTGAAAAAAAAATCATTTATTTGTCCCCTCAAGGGAAACAAATAAAGCAACAAGATATTAACCTTTTTGCAAAAAACCAGCATCTGGTTTTTATTTGTGGTCGTTATGAAGGAATTGATGAACGATTAGTTGATGCTTGTATAGATGAAGAATGGTCTTTAGGTGATTATGTTTTAAGTGGCGGTGAATTGGCTGCAATGACAATCATTGATGCGATTATCAGGCAAATCCCTGGTGCGCTAGGGGATAGAGAGTCTGCAATTAATGATTCTTTTTTTAATGGGATTTTGGATTATCCTCATTACACCAGACCTGAATTTATTGAAGGACAACAGGTGCCTGAAGTTTTGTTATCAGGTGATCATAAGAAAATTGCTAATTGGCGAATGTATCAAGCAATTAAAAGAACGCTTGAACGCAGGCCTGATTTGTTAGAAGAAGAACTTTTAGATAAAACGCAAAAGCAGATGCTTGAGCAAATAAAAAAAGAAAACAATTGAATTTTTTGAATATTGAGTGGAGTTGGTCATGAGTAAAATTATTGATAAAATCAATGCAGATCAAATGCAACGTGAATTGCCGGAGTTTGGTCCTGGTGATACGGTTGTTGTTGATGTGAAAGTAAAAGAAGGCGAAAGAGAAAGACTTCAAGCATTTGAAGGTGTTGTCATTGCCAAGAAAAATAGAGGACTTGACTCTGCTTTTACAGTACGTAAAATTTCATCAGGTGAAGGTGTGGAGCGTGTTTTCCAATCTTATAGCCCTTTGGTTGACAAAATTACCGTTAAACGTCGTGGTGATGTAAGACGTTCAAAATTGTATTACCTACGTACGCGCTCTGGTAAATCTGCAAGAATTAAAGAAAAATTACGTTAAGTCAAATAGGCGTTGAATAAATAAAAAAGGTGGAATTAATCCACCTTTTTTTTACTTTTTAATTAGGCATTTAAAATTTATTCTCGTAATAATTTTTTTGTTAAGGTATTGGCTATTTTCTTAAGGTTAACATCAACATCAAATGTCTGGCCCAACTGATAAAACTGATTGAGCCCATCATTTTTGTTCTTGATGGCTCGATATATTGCAAAGCCAGAGAGGTTATCAGTACTGCTGTTTCCCACTAAGCTTGCCCACTCAGTTGCATAGTTTGTATAAATATACTCGTTGAGATAGACAACTTGTAACTCAGTAATCTTCTTTTCATTATAGTAACCCATTGCAGTAAATGCATTGAGTATAATCTGATTCATCCCATCAACAGCTCTTGCAACTTCATTAATTTGGCTAAAAGATAAACGACTTTGTACACTAGAATCAGCATAAGCCTTATCTACCAGTTCATCTAAACGAGTATTCGTAGAGCCGTAGGTTTCGCTAATACTGGGGTTGTGTAAATATTCATGCTTTATTAAATCGTCTAATAATAAATGGTTTAGCCATTTTGCGACACTGGAATAGCGGGCATTATTTTTGCCATCTTCATTGACTAAGTTATTTTTCTTATTACTGACTAAACCTAAATGGTAAATACTATCAGCAACTTTATCGATGGCATTTTTTCTAAAAAGTCGCGATCTAGCTCCATCATTTTGAATTAAGTGAAAGCCGGTTTCTAACTTTTTTTCATCATCTCCATGTAATGTTATCCATGTTTGTTGATGATTGTTAATAATATAGCTATTTATTTCTCTTGCATCTGGCGTGGTGATAATATTATCATTTGCAACACCTGTTGCCCATATTGCTTCCAAAATGATCCAGTTCATTCGATCTGCTGTTGCTGCAGCTACTTCAATATCCTGTTGAGCGACTTTATTTTTTAGTGCACTATCTTCATTGATAAGTTGAATAATTTTATCTAATCCAGTCGAGGTTGTTGCTTCAAAGGCATTGACATTAAAAGAATATGATAAAATAAGAACTATAATTGAAATTTGATAATTGATTTTCATAAGAAATTCCTCCAACAAGTTTACTATCTAATCTAACTAAAAAAATTTTATTAACTAAGCGTTAAATTTTATTATCCAGATTTTTAAACTTCTTTTTGTGAACAACTTAGCAGTTAATAAATAAGTCTGTCTCAATTTTTACGATACGGTTATGTTAGCTTTTCTAAAGCGGCAATGCGAGAATCTAAAGAAGGGTGGGTTGAAAACATTGCCTTTACAGCACTGCCAGCACTAATACCAAAAGCCGCCATTTCATCGGGTAAAGGCTCAGGGTTATTGACATTTTTTAAGCGCTTAAGTGCAGCGATCATTTTATTGGGGCTAGAGAGTTTAGCTGCATCCGCATCAGCATGAAATTCTCTCCAGCGTGAGAACCACATTACAATGGCAGAAGCTAGAAAACCTAAAACTACTTGAGCAATCATAGAACTAACAAAAAAGCCAATGCCATGACCTCGTTCATTTTTTAAAACCACACGATCAATGATATGCCCAATCACACGAGAAAAGAACACCACAAAGGTATTAACAATACCTTGAATTAAGGTCATGGTGATCATGTCACCATTGGCAACATGGCTGATTTCATGCGCCAACACCGCTTCTACTTCATCTTGGTTCATGCTTTGTAATAAGCCAGTACTAACAGCGACTAAGGCATTATTTTTATTCCATCCGGTAGCAAAGGCATTCGGTTGACCTTCAAAAATTCCAACTTCTGGCATACCAATATTGGCCTTGCTTGCCTGGGCTGTTACTATAGAAACCAGCCATTGTTCTGTATTATTACTTGGAGACGAAATTATTTGTACATTCATGCTTTTTTTTGCCATAAATTTTGACATGAACAAAGAAATAATTGATCCTGAAAATCCAATAACAGCTGAATATATCAACAGAGTATTTAAGTCTAAATCAACACCATTTGAGGCTAATAGGTTATCTACCCCTAATAGGCGGAAAATTAAACTAATAACAATCATAATGGCAATATTAGTGCCTAAAAATAGTAAGATACGCATAAGGTATTTCCTGAAATAAAATGAGGGACTTGCTGATTATTTATTAATCTTAGAAATTAAGCAACAAAATAGTGTTCAAGTATTAACAAATTATTAAGAACATTTTTTATGAGTCCTTTGGGAAAAGGAGCTCTTAATTTGTTACCACAATATTTTCTAATATGATGGCTAATTTTGACTTTACAATACAAAATTAGTTGAAAGCTTTTAGTTATAGTATTTTAATAACTTCTGTAGCAGCTATAATGGTAACACTAATGAAAAAAAGCACAGATAGTAGAAGTAAACTTAATTTAACTTCATCAAAAATATGTTTAAGGTAGTTCATCTTATTTCTCCTCTTATTTTTTTGTTTAAATATATGCTTAATCCATACCAACTTTGTTTGAACTTTGTTTGAGCTTTGTT
>CAYMMQ010000045.1:0-16605 GCA_964391585.1 uncultured Ectothiorhodospiraceae bacterium | reverse complement strand
AATAAAAGCATCTCTTGCTTGTATTAAGGAATTAACCACTTGCTCAGAAGCCCCGCCCTTTTGGGCAATATTAATAAAATTATCCAAAGCACCTGTTGCTAACCAACGATTATATAAAGTTGTCACCATGGTTACAGTGAAAAATATAATTTGAAATTTCCAGCGAATGCTTAAACTTTGAAAAAAGTTAATCATTAATATATTCCTTTACGTTCTTAAGGTTATCATACCTAGCTATATCGGTTATTATGGTCTAAGCTTTAGCGATTATTTTTATACATTTAGGAGTTTAGATATGAGCAATGATGTAAAAAGTAATGACTTAAAAAATAATGTCAGTAATTGTAGTATCTGGGTACGCTTAATTTTTATGATTCTTTTTTCAGTAATCTCAAGCTAATTTTAAGGGCAATACTGTGCGAGTGCTACCTCATATTGCTGAGCAACTAAGGTATTAATTGGCAAGGAAAAGAAGCAACTTTCTCCCGTTTTTTTTAACAAATTAAAATCCATGTTTCCTTGCCAACCTGCTAGATCGTTTTTGGCTTTGGCAAGTACACAATAAAATAAATCTTGTTGTTTTTCCGCACCTCTCACTTGATGACAATTGTGATCAATATCCGTGGCTAAACTTAACTCTAACGATGACTCTTGTATATTGTTAAAGATAACTTTAGCACTAAAACTTAAGACATTGGCATCATCTAACTGCAAAGGTTGAAAAAAAATCATTTGATTTGTAGCGATATCAGCAAGCGTACTGAGCATTTGCTCGGATAATTCGTTCACTTTAGTTTGGCATGAAAGAGATGATGCTTTATTTTGTAATAAAAAATCCTGTTGCACATAATCCTTTATAATGCCTTGCAAATAAAGTTTGTCGGCAGGTTTTCGCTGGTAACGCAGGTATTGTCTTGTTGCTGCTGGGCAAAACTCTATTGATGGCACGAGATTATTTTCATCCTTCAACGCAACAATGCCAATTTTTCCTCGCCAATTATTAGGCATAAAACAATGGTAAGACATCATCTCATAATTTGCTAAGGCAATCACTTGTTGATTAATAGGGTAAATACAATAGCCTTGTTCAGAAACCAACAAACTAAATTTATCTCTCAATGCTGATGGATAAAAAATCCGCCCCTGAATTTGACGCATCGCTTCAACTGCACTTCCAGTAGACTTTAAAGAAAAAACTACCTTATCATTTGCATCAACAACAAACAAACTTTTGTGCTTATCTCTGAGCAGACGATAAGCATTTGATAATGTTTGTTGCTCAGACATTTCAGCAACAGCTGAGCTATCAAAAAATGGTGTTTCTAAAGGTGGGTTAGGCGACAAATAGCTATAACCAGCCTTTAAACCATAACTAGCAATAGACGCGCTGATTAAGGGATCTTGCCAGACCAAACTATATTTCAAATTCGCTAAATCAGCAGTTTCATTGTCTACTTTTACAGATAAACTAAGATCTTTTTGTGTTTTGTCTTTATCTATAACTTGCCAAGAAAGGTGATAAAGATGATGGTTGATTTGAATATCTTGCTGCCCCGATTGAATATTACTAAATTGCTCTCGAGTTAAATTATTTTTAAAGCTCTCAATTTTGTTATTTAATAAGCTTAAGGCATCATCCTGTTGTTGAACACGTATATTGCCATCCACTAAATGGCTTAACAAAAATACCACCCCCAATACCCCGGTTGAAATCACCACGGTAGAAATAAGCACTTCAATCAATGCTAGGCCATGAGAAAAACACTTATTCTTTAAATGACATTTTGATAAAATATTTGATCTGTTTATCATCAAAAATCCTTCCAAGTGCCATTAACTCTAGCCCAACTTCCAGGAAGATCGGTTAGATTATTTTGACTCAACTTTAAACGCTGTTTTTGATAAAAAATCTCCGTTTTCACCAGTTCTGCTTGCTGACTCGATAACCAGTCACCCTCAACAATTACCGCACCATGTATTTCTATTTCCCCTAAACTATCCCAATTTCCGATAACATAAAGCAAGCCATGAACCACTATTTTACCCCGAGTAAATAAAGTACCATTAGTAGCATCTGCTACAACTATGGCAGGTTTTCCCGCTGTTCCAATCGTGGTGTTAGTCAGGCTCACATTAGAGGCTCCATCCCCAATCCAAATTAATCCAGAACGGCCAGCCAATTGCTCAAAATCTTTGGCTAAAAAATAACTATCCTGATCAATCGCCAAATGCTTTACCAACCACTTTGATTCATTGATAAAATTTTCAAAAAACTGATCAGCCGTTAAACGTGCTAAAGTAAAATCATCTTCTAAAATATCAATATTATTGCCATTAGCCAAGCCAGATGCGGTGATCATTTTGCCATCCATTTCTGATTTGATAAATGTTTGGGAGTTGCTTGACTGACCTAATGCTACTTTTTTCCCAGCCCAAATACTTTGAGGGGAAAAACTATTTTGGATAAAAATATTATCCTGAGCTTTCATTGCTTTGCGTACGATAACGGGATAAGTGGAAATTTTTCCTTTGCCATTGCCTGCAATGGCAATACTTTGCAGCGACATTGCCATATCTCGATTGGATGATAAATCTTCACTTTTCCCCAAAACAGAAAATTTCAAATCAACTCCTGTGCTGATAATACTATTGATTTGAGCTGATGCTTGATGATATTGCTGTTGTAATAACTGTAAATCATAATTTTGACTTTTTTGATTAAACTGATGAATTAAACGGTTACTAACATTTTCAGCTTGAATACTAGCTTGATTTAAACGCTTAGTATTGGCATAAACTTTTTGCTCTATTATGGCTGATTTACTGGTAAACAAGACGATCATGCTGGTAGCAAATAATAAAATCGAAGAAAGGATCAAGGTTGTTAATCCTGTCTGTCTTTTTAGGCTTGCGCTATTCAAGCTTGTTAATGAAGCGTTAGTCATTCGTATTGTGTTCATGGAATTTGAAATACCAAATGATTGGGAATGAATACCTTAGTCAAGCGTTGACGTTTTATATCAGGATTGGAAGCTAATTCTGCATCAATAGTAAATGAAACTTGACGCATCTCTAGCATCCGATCACCTGAATGGAGCTGCATTTGCAAGCAGGGAAATAGTTGTTCATCATTTAAAATTTGTTTTGTTTTCTGCGTCGTTAAATTAAAGCATTGACTGTTTTGACTAGAAAAATGCAACTTTTTGATTTTAACAAAACGCTTATCTGTGATACTCATCCAACGACCTGCATTGTTAGCACAGCTATCGTGGGCAAAGGCATTTACATCCGCATTTTTTAACACCTGAACTTGTTGCTGCTTCAAACGAAATGCAAATAAATCATTTGCATCAACTTGCTCTAAGGTATCTTGAGCCACATCATAAGCAAAACTAATACAATCCCCTTTTTCATTAATATTTATAACAAAAGGTAATTTGTATTTAGCTATATCGTTGATAAGATCAACATTAATTAACGAAAATGGTTGCGTTGATAAATCCGCCGTATTAACTGAGTTTGGCTCTGCACCTTGCCAAAACCCTGCACGTCTAAGATCAATTAGCATTAAAGAACTTAAAGCGGTAATTTCTTCGCCTAATTGGATATCTAGTAACAGATCTCGGCTTTTTTTAGTGGTAGAAACATAAACACTGATAACCGTGACAATAATAATTAATCCAATTGCCAGTGCAATTAATAATTCTACCAAAGAAAATGCATTATTTGACGGATGCTTTATCATTTTTAACTCAATTAAACGAGATTATTTTGCAAAAAATAATAACAAAAATACTAATATTAAACAATGATATGCTATTATTCTGATAAAACAAGCAACATTTACTATAAATGGATGAATAAATTATGCTATTTGACGCAAAAAAAATTTCAGCTTTCAGTTTAATTGAAATTTTGATCACTTTAGCAATGGTCGGAGTACTGGTAAGCATAGCCTATCCAAGTCTACAATCATCTATGCAACAATCGCGAAGAATTGATGCAACAACAGGCTTATTAAAAATTCAATACCTACAAGAAGTTTATCGAGGACAGCATACTCAATATGGCTTAATGGAAGAATTAAAAGTAGCAACGAATCCCTATTATTTATTTGAGCTACAACTCATTACTAATAAAGATAATTACTTAGTGACGGCAACACCAATTAATAGCCAGCAAGGGGATAGTTGTAGCATATTTGCTCTCAATAAATTAGGGCCAGTTTATAAGGGTTATGCGCCAGCAAATTGCTGGCAACAATAATGAATAATTACGGGTATATAATTAAAGCTTTAAATCGGAGGGACGCTGAATCATATAACTCCCCGTTAACTTAGTAAACTCTTGATCAAGTTGCAGGTGTACTAAAGTTGCCGTAGCTAATAACTTTCCATCACTGGGTATCGTTATATTGGGGACATAATACTTGAGCAAGTCTTCTAAACCTGGATTATGTCCTACAATCATAATACGTTTTGCAGCATAATCAACATCTTGTACTGTTTTTAATAGTTCATTGAGATCAGCTAAGTATAAATGTTCAATTGGTGAAACCTTGGTTCGAGATAAATTCAAGCTGTCACAAATTATTTTTGCTGTATCTAAGGCTCGTGTCGCTGTGGAGCTAAAAATAACATCAGGAGTCAAGGATTGTAATTTTAAAAATTGAGCAATTTGGCGTGCATTTTCTCGTCCGCGCTTTTTTAATGGCCGATAAAAGTCCGAAGCTTTAACATTCCAATTCGATTTGCCATGTCGTAATAATAATAGTTCTTTATTTTTACCTTTACTTTTTTTCATTTTGGCTAGCCTTAAAAAATTAACGCCTATCCTCCCATCTGTAAATGCCGCTAAGTATACTTGAGATCAATTAAATATTAAATGCCCATCTACTTCATCCACCTTAATCACATCACCTGTCTGATAACGCCCCGATAAGATTTCATTTGCCAAGTTATTTTCTAACAATTGTTGTATGGTGCGTTTTAATGGTCTAGCACCATAAATAGGATCAAAACCAATGCTGGTTAATAAATCAACAGCTTTATCAGATAATTCAATGCCTAAGTCTTTTTCATCGAGGCGCTGATCGAGATAAGATAATTGGATTTTAGCAATCTGGTTGAGAGCCTCTTTTCCTAAAGGATGGAATACAACGACATCATCAATTCGATTAACAAATTCGGGACGAAAATGCTGGGAAACCACATCCATCACTTCTGATTTCATGTGCAAATAATCACTTTCCGCCAGATCTGCTTCATGTAAACTACCTTGAATAGCCAATTCTTGGATACGTTGTGAACCAAGATTAGAGGTCATAATGATCACGGTATTACGAAAATCAACGGTTCGACCTTGCCCATCAGTTAAGCGTCCATCATCTAAGACCTGTAATAAAATGTTAAAAATATCTGAATGGGCTTTTTCTATTTCATCCAACAAAATTACTGAATATGGTTTGCGTCTTACGGCTTCAGTTAAATAACCACCTTCCTCATAACCTACATATCCAGGCGGTGCTCCAATTAACCTTGCAACCGCATGTTTTTCCATAAACTCAGACATGTCTAAACGAATCATGGCATCTTCGGTATCAAATAAAAATTTTGCCAAGGATTTTGTCAGTTCTGTTTTACCAACACCTGTTGGCCCTAAAAATAAAAAGGAACCATTGGGACGGTTAGGATCCGACAATCCAGCTCGAGAACGTCTAATCGCATTAGCAACTGATTGTACCGCTTCAGTTTGACCAACAACACTTTTATGTAATTCATCCTCTAAGCGTAATAGTTTTTCATTTTCTCCTTCTAGCATTTTGGCTACGGGAATACCCGTCCATCTTGCCACCACATCAGCCACTTCTTCTTCAGTCACCGATGTGCGTAATAATCTAGGCTGATCATCATCAATCATTTCCATTTGCGAAGCCATATCTAATTGTTTTTCTAACTCGGGAATACGACCATATTGTAATTCGGACATTCGAGTTAAATCACCTGCGCGATGTGCAATCTCCATGTCTTGTCTGGCCTGATCCAAAGCTTCTTTGATATGTTGGCTTCCTTGCACGGAAGCTTTTTCTGCTTTCCAGATTTCCTCAAATTCAGCATATTCTTTTTCTAATTGTTGAATTTCCTCGATTAAAATTTCTAAGCGCTTTTTAGAAGCTTTATCTTCTTCTTTTTTTAAGGCCTCTAATTCAATTTTTAATTGAATAATTCGCCGCTCTAATTTATCCATTAATTCGGGCTTTGAATCAATTTCCATGCGAATTCTACTTGCCGCTTCATCGATTAAATCAATTGCCTTGTCAGGAAGTTGGCGATCTGAAATATAACGATGAGATAAAGTGGCGGCGGCAATAATAGCCGGATCACTAATATCTACCCCATGATGTAATTCATATTTCTCTTTTAAACCTCGCAAAATGGCAATGGTATCAGCAACAGAAGGTTCACTAACCAATACTTTTTGAAAACGCCTTTCTAAAGCGGCATCTTTTTCAATATAATTTCGGTATTCATTTAAGGTTGTTGCCCCCACACAATGCAAGTCACCTCGTGCTAAAGCAGGTTTTAACATATTGCCCGCATCCATAGCACCTTCACCTTTACCAGCGCCAACCATGGTATGCAATTCATCAATAAAAAGGATCACCAAACCTTCTTGCTTATGCAAATCTTGTAAAACAGCTTTTAAGCGCTCTTCAAATTCACCTCGAAATTTCGCCCCTGCAATTAAAGCACCCATATCTAATGATAAAATACGCTTCCCTTTTAAACCTTCAGGCACTTCATTATTTAATATTCGTTGCGCTAAGCCTTCAACAATCGCAGTTTTACCCACGCCGGGTTCACCAATAATCACCGGGTTATTTTTTGTTCTACGTTGTAGCACTTGAATCGTCCGGCGAATTTCATCATCCCGACCAATCACTGGATCAAGTTTTCCCTGTTCAGCTAAGGCAGTTAAATCAACGGTATACTTTTCTAGTGCCTGACGCTGTTCTTCTGCATTAGGATCGTTAACTGCCTGGCCACCACGCATCGCATCAATCGCAGATGACAGTCGTTGTTTGTTAGCACCTAAAGTTGCTAATAACTTGCCTAATACCCCTTGCTCTTCAATGGCGGCTAATAAAAAAAGTTCTGTTGAGATGAATTGATCGTTACGTTGTTGGGCAAATTTATCGGTCAAATTAAGTAGCTTTGCTAATTCATGCGAGACTTGCACATCACCATGATTATGTTGAATTTGCGCCATTTGTTCTAAGGCTTGTGCTAGTTTTGATCTCAGTACATGGATATCCACACCACTTTGTGCCATTAAGGCTCGAGAACTACCGCCTTTTTGATCCAGTAGTGCCAACATCAAATGAACTGCTTCTATATATTGATGATCTCGACCAACAGCAATGCTTTGCGCATCTGAAATCGCTTGTTGAAATTTACTGGTTAATTTATCCATTCTCATGTAAACAATCCTCTAATACTAAAAAACGAAACTGTCTTTATAGCAGTAATATTTGTTTATACCAATGCCTTTTCAAGTGTTAATCAAATCAAGCACTGATAACATTATCATTCACATGAATAATTTCTCTCAATAATGCGGTTGCATAACTACCCGCTGGCAGCTCAAAATGTAATTGCAAACAATGGTCTTGTCGCTGATTTTCCCAGCTTATGTTTTGTGGGATAACTCGAATTGGCCTGCGACTCATTTCTAAACCTTTATTTTCCAATCCCAGACACCAATGACTAAATTCAGCTTGTAATTGTTGCTCTAAAATCGCCACTTCTAAGCCAGCGACACTTTCCCCCTTACCCCATAAACACAAACTCGGGTGAATATCACCTTGCTGAAACCGCCGAATAATATCTTCATCAATTTCATCACAGGAAAAAAAAGAATGACTACCATCCAAGGTCATCACTTCCCCTGCTATTAATTTGTGCCAGCCAAACTGACAAATGCGAGACGATAAAAGCTGATTAAACAACATTGCTCGGACTGCGGACAGATAAATACTTTTTTTCTGACGTTGCTTGCACTTGTATTTGCCTGCAAACCAATCTCGAGCTTTTGCTAAATTTGAATATTGAAAACCAAAGCGTTGCCCACCAAAATAATTAGGAAAACCCACTTGTTTAATGAGTATCAATTTATTAATAATTTCATCTCGACTCGCAACTGAGCAATCTCTTAACTTAAGACTAAAACTATTTGATTTTAAAGTACCAATCTTTAACTTACGAGGATGATAAGTATGTTGTAAAACCCGAACACCCGGTAGTGGAAAGCTTTCCCAGTCGGGTTCGTTAATACCTTGCAAATTGATGCTATACCATTGAGAAGTAACACCAAAACGATCCTTCATTCCAGCATAACCCACTTGAAGCAATGGCACCTTGGCAAATAAGGCTAATTGCTCCGCTAACCAAACGGTATTCAGTTGAGTTTTTTCAATATAAAGATAAGCATGCGTGCCCTCACCTTCAGGAGTGAAGCTCAAATTTTCCCTAACAATAAAATCGTCAGCAACAAACTTAAATGTCGCTACCGCAGTTGGAGCTTGACCGGCATAAGCAACATCAGTCAATGTTACAATAGGATAGTTTTCAATAGCCATAATTAATAAGTTTGGTTGCAAATATTATGAAATATTTTCATATTATAATTAACCAATCATACTGGGTTATTAATATTTATAAATTGGTGATCTATGGAAAATTTTTGCGCTAAATGTTCACCTAAAGAGTTTACCCCAAAACATTCGCTTGCATGGTGCCCAGCGGCAAAATAGTGAATATTATTCTCTCTAGCAATATGTACGGTGTTTTCTGATATTTCTCCACTGATAAAAGCATCTGCCCCTACTTCTATCGCTTGTTCAATATAGCTATGCGCTGCTCCAGTACATAAAGCAATTCGTGTTATCTCTTTGTCTGCTGGAATGTGCAAAGGAAAGCGAGAAAGTGTATTGTGTAGTTTATTTAGCAGTTGTTGACCTGAAGTGGGCACAACGCTCCCCACCACAGCAATATCTTGTTGACCAAAATAAGCGTCTATTTTTATGCCTAACAGCTTAGCAAGCAAAACATTATTACCTATCTCTTTATGGGCATCTAATGGTAGATGAAATGCCAGCAGATTAATATCTGCATCCATTAAGCGTTTAATACGTTGATACTTTATCCCAGTTAATACTTGATTTTCTCCTTTCCAAAAAAAACCATGATGTACCAATAATAGATCTGCATTGGCTTTCACACTAGCATCAATAAGTGCTTGAGAAGCGGTTACCCCAGTAACAATTTTTTCAATATTTGTTTTACCTTGAACCTGTAAACCATTGGGGCAATAATCGTTAAATTGATTAACTTGTAAGAAATCAATACAATAATTCACAATTTTCTGAGTTGTAGTCCCTTGTTTTTTCATTTGCTTAACGACTCTTTTCATGTTTATGTTGATCAAGGTGTTTCATTTTAGAATATGCCGCAAGGCTTTTCATTACTCTATCATTAATAGAATTCTTGGTAAAACCACCATTTTTTAACTTGCTACCCACGTCCATCTGCATTAACAAACCGATAGCTTCTTCCACATGAGTAACCGCATAAACGTGAAATAAACCTGCTTTACAAGCTTCAACTACCTGAGTATTTAGCATTAAATTAACCACATTACTCTGTGGAATAATCACGCCATGTTGACCGTTTAAGCCTCGTGCTTGACAAATAGCAAAAAAACCTTCAATTTTTTCATTCACTCCACCTATTGCCTGCACTTCACCCAATTGATTTACAGAACCAGTTACCGCCAAAGACTGTAAAATTGGAATTTCAGTAATTGCCGATAATAAAGCAGATAACTCTGCAATCGAAGCACTATCACCATCAACTAAGCCATAATTTTGTTCAAAAGTAAGAGTGGCATCCAAAGATAAACTATTTTTCTTAGCATAAAAGTGCGTCAAATAAGCGGTTAAAATCATCACGCCTTTACTATGTAGCTCCCCCCCTAAATCAACTTCTCTTTCAATATCTACAATTCCACCATCACCCAATCTAACGGTAGCGGTAATTCGTGATGGTTGACCAAATGAAAACTCACCTATTTGTAATACTGATAGGCCATTTACCTGACCAATTTTCTTATTTTTAGTATCAATCAAAATAACCTGATCTAAAATATCCTCATAAATTTTTTCTCGATATTGATCATCTCGATAAATTCTTGCATCTAAGGCTTGTTGTACATCCATTGCTTCGATTAAGGAAGCTTTTTTATTATTACGTTGTTGATAAAAATAATCCGACTCGAGGATCAAGTCACGCAGATCACCAATATGTAAGGAAATTTTTTCATTATTTTCAACGACTCGAGATGCGTGTTCAATGATCCTTTCAATAGCACTTTTTGATAATAAACTTGTTCCTTCTTGCCGTTGAACATCGGCAATAAGTTTGGCATATCGATAAGTATTTTCATCAACACGATCAAATTCTTCAGAAAAATCGACATTAACCTTAAATAATTTATTAAACTCTGGATCATTATTTTTTAACAAATGATAAGTATAGCGATCCCCAATTAAGATCACTTTTGTGGTTAAAGGAATTGCCTTTGGTTCTAAAGTAAGAAAACGAGAAAAGCCATGTAATTCATCTAGGGGTTCAATATTTAAGCTGGTTGATTTTAAAGCACGTTTTAAACCTTCCCAAGCAAAAGGATTTACCAAAATTTTTTCAGCATCTAATAACAAATACCCTGGATTTGCCTTATGTAAAGCACCCGGTTTAATTAAGGTAAAAGCGGTTAATAAATTCCCTAAGCCTAAACTATTATCACCCGACTGTTCATCTTTTTCCTTACCATTATAGGTAGATAAATATTCAATTCTACCCAATAAGTTTGCATAGGTCGGATTATCTTCAAAAATAATAGGCACACCCTCAACATCAGAATTGTCCACTAATACATTGACTAGATATCGATGAAAGTTAGCTGTTTTGGAAATATGCTTACGCTTACTATGCTTTTTATCACTACTATTAATATCTTCTTCATAAAACTCATCCAGATGATTAATAATATCTTCTTTTACATCATCTAAAAATTGAGTAACTCCTTCTAACGATTGAAAATTTTCAAACAGTTGTGCCATCGCTTGCTCGACTAATTGGGTGGCAATTTCTTTATCGAGTGCATCTAATTCTTCACGACCTCGTTGCTCTAACAAAGGAATTTTTCCTAACATGTCATGCAACTTTTCTTGGAACTTTTCGATACTTTTATTTCGTTTTTTTTGCTCCCTTTTAGGGAGTTGCTTAAACTGCTGCAAGTCAATAATTTTATTATCTACCAATGCTGATAAGGTATAACCACTTGGGGTTCGGATCACTGCTACTTGTTCTTTTTTTGCTTCATTAATCAAAGCAGTTAATTCTTGTTCACTTTTCTCATTAATGATTTTGTCAATTTCTTGCACTTTGTTCGCATATTCATCACTTTGAAATGCAGTAGAAATTAATTCAGAGATCACCTTAAGCAATTTTTCCATCGATTCACTTAAAGGTTTTGCCTTACCAGCAGGAAGCTGTAAATATTTCGGATGTTGTGGATATTCAAAGTTATTAATATAACACCAGTCATAAATTTCTTTATTTGCACTATAATTTTTTTTCAACAGTTTTTTAACTAAAGCTGTTTTGCCAATTCCTTCCGATCCCAGTACAAATAAATTATAACCTTTGTGCCCAATTGTCAGCCCAAAATCGATCGCTTTTAAGGCTCTTTCTTGACCGATAATTTCATCTAAACTTTCTAGGTCAGCACTACTACTAAGTTTTAAAGCCGATAAATCACACTTTTTATATAAAAACTCAGGTTTTATAGCCAGTTTATGGGCTTTTTTTGCAATATTTGTCATCCGTTTTATCCTAGAGTTTTTGTTCATCATGAGAGCGAGAATATATAAAAGTATCTACAAACAACAACATCGCACCTATGCAGATTGCAGAATCAGCAATATTAAAAGCAGGCCAGTGCATAATTTGATGATTGTATTCGATATAAACATCTAAAAAATCGACAACATAACCTAAGGTCAAACGATCCCATAGATTACCTAAAGCACCTCCAATCACTAATGCTAAAGAAGTCGCTAATAGTCGCTCTTGTTGTTTTAATCGAATTAACCAAATAATTAAAATTAAACTAACTACAGCAGAAGTAAAGGTGAAAAACCAACGTTGCCAGCCACCTTGATCAGCTAAAAAACTAAACGCTGCACCTTCATTATGCAATAAGGTAAAGTTGAAAAAACCATCAATAATGGCAATAGACTGATATAAGCTCATACTCTGACTAATCAGATGTTTGCTATATAAGTCAATCACCACAACAAATAAGCTCAGTCCCAACCACCTCACCATGGGGTAATTAAGCATATTTTCTTGTTTCACCTGCTCCATCGATATTTTCAACACAACGGCCACATAAGGAAGGGTGCTGCTTATGTGTTCCAACGTCTTCTCGATGATGCCAACAACGTACACACTTGCTATGTTGGCTGGCGCATACTTCAATAAACAAACCATCAATATCTGTTTGAATACTCGCTTGTGTTTTTTCTGCTAATGGGTGGATATGCACATAAGAGCAAATTAAGATGAAACGAAGTTCATCTGCAAACTTTGATAAGGTTTCCTGTAAATCGCCATCACAGTAAAGAGAAATTTCAGATTCAAGCGAAGCACCTAATAGTTTTTGCTTGCGCAGGTTTTCTGCTTCTTTGCTACAAGCAATACGAATTTGCAACAATTGTTGCCAAACATGCTCTGGTACTAATGCAGCTTGTGAAAACTTAGGTAACTCATGCCATTGCTCAAAAAATACCGAAGCTTCCCTTGCTTGTCCAGTTGCTGAATTAGCCGGTAAATAGGCCCATATTTCTTCAGCAGTAAAAGATAAGATTGGCGCAATCCAGCGAGTAAAGGCCTCACTAATATGATATAAAGCGGTTTGTGCTGAACGTCTGACTAGACTTTCTTTTTGCGTGGTATATTGCCTGTCTTTGATAATATCAAAGTAAAATGATCCCAAATCTTCAGAGCAAAAATTGTGCACTTTTTGATAAATAAAACGGAATTCATAATTGTTATAACAACGAATGACCTCTGTTTGTAATTGTTGAGTCCGCTCTAGAATCCAACGATCTAAAGGTAATAAATCATCTGCAGCAATTAGATGTTGCTCTGGCACAAATTCCACCATATTCGCCAACATAAATCGTGCAGAATTACGAATACGACGATAAGCATCTGAGGCACGTTTTAAAATTTCATCCGAAACGGTAATTTCACCCGTATAATCAGTAGAAGCAATCCATAAGCGTAAAATATCCGCCCCTAGGTTATTAACCACTTTTTGTGGTGCTACAACATTGCCCTTAGATTTCGACATTTTTTTACCCAGTGCATCAACCACAAAACCATGGGTTAATACCTGTTTATACGGAGCAACTTCATTAATGGCAACCGATGTTAATAATGACGATTGAAACCAACCACGATGCTGATCGGAACCTTCTAGATATAAGTCTGCGGGGAAATCTAGTTCTTCACGTTTAGTCATCACACAAGCATGAGTCACTCCAGAATCAAACCAAACATCTAAGGTATCACTGACTTTTACATAATGGGCAATATCTGCTCCTAATAAATCTTCTTGAGCTAAGTCTTCTTCTGTCAAAGCAAACCATGCATTAATGCCATTTTTTTCGATCATCAATGCTATTTTTTCAAATAGTTCTGCCGTTCTTGGATGTAACTCAGAAGTATCTTTGTGAATAAATAAGGTAATCGGCACTCCCCAAGTACGTTGGCGAGAAATACACCAATCGGGACGATTTTCTATCATACCTTTAATTCGTGCTTGTCCCCAATCTGGGATCCATTGTGTTTTATTAATAGCTTCTAAAGCCAAAGGTCGCAAGTTACTTTGCTGCATATTAATAAACCACTGCGGGGTTGCTCGAAAAATAATGGGCGTTTTGTGTCGCCAGCAATGTGGATAGCTATGACGTAATTTTTCATGGCATAATAAACTATTATGTTCCGCTAAAACGGCTAATACATGCTCATTAGCTTTAAAGACATGTGTTCCAGCAAAAAATTCTGTGCCTTCGACAAAACAGCCTTGGGCATTCACCGGATTATCCACTTCCAAACCATAACGTAAACCAACGATATAATCATCCTGACCATGGCCTGGGGCTGTATGGACTAAACCTGTTCCAGATTCAGTGGTAACATGCTCACCTAAAATCACGGGAACGTGTCGTGAATAGAAAGGATGCTTAACAAGCTGATGCTCTAAATCTTTGCCCCAACAAGTTGCAATAACATTGGCATCATTGATTTTATAACGAGTCAAAGCTTCTTGAACTAGTGCCTCTGCTAACACTAATCTTTCTTCACCCGCTTGTACTAAAACATACTGCAAGTCTGCATTAGCTGCAACCGCTTGGTTAGCCGGTAAAGTCCATGTCGTTGTTGTCCAAATCACCACAGACACTTGTCCGTGCCCATAATTGCCATCAATCGATGAAAAATGGGCTAAAAACTCTTGTTCATTAACAACCGCAAATTTAACATCAATGGCTAAAGACTCTTTATCTTCATACTCAACTTCAGCTTCCGCCAATGCTGAGCCACAATCAGTACACCAATGAACCGGTTTAGAGCCTTTATGCAAATGTCCTTTATCGATGATTTTTGCTAAAGTACGCACGATATCCGCTTCAAATTGATAGTCCATAGAGAGATAAGGTTTGTCCCAATCCCCTAAAATACCTAAGCGCTGAAAGTCTTTCTTTTGTCCATCAACCTGAGTATTAGCATATTTTCGGCATTCATCACGAAATTGTTCGGCACTAATTTTTACTCCGGGTTTACCTTTTTTCTTTTCAACATTTAATTCAATCGGTAATCCATGACAATCCCAACCTGGAATATAAGGTGCATCATATCCACAGAGCGTTTTCGATTTAATAATAATATCTTTAAGCACCTTATTTACTGCATGCCCAATATGAATATCACCGTTAGCATAAGGAGGACCATCATGTAAAATAAACTTTTCACGACCAGCCGTTTTTTCACGCAAGCGTTGATAACGATTATCACTTTCCCACTGCGCTAACATCTTCGGTTCACGGTTAGCGAGATTTCCTCGCATCGGGAACTCTGTATAAGGAAGATGTAAGGTGTTTTTATAAGGATTTTCAGTACTGTCATTCTTACTCATTAGTTTTACTCATATTAAAAAAGTTTTTGGCAATCGTTACATCTTGCCCTATTTGTAATTTCAATTCATCAAAAGACGCAAATTTTTTCTCATCACGAATTCTGTCTAAAAAAGCTACTTTTATCAGTTGCCCATATAAGTCACCACTAAATTCAAATAAATGAACTTCTAAGATGGCTTCTTTATCAAGTTTATCTTTTACAGTGGGACGATATCCAATATTGGCCACCCCATAATAAACTTGCTGCTGATTTTTGATCGTTATTTGAACTGCAAAGACTCCAGATATCACCGGAGGCTGATGTTTTAAGCAGATATTTGCCGTTGGAAAACCAATGCTTCGCCCTTTTTTAGCGCCATGCTGCACATGACCGCTAATAAAATAAGGGTGATTTGATAAATCATAAACCTTATCCATGTCACCATCAATTAACGCCTGTCTTACCCTTGTGCTACTAACCCTTTGCTGCTCATAAAGATAGGTTTTTGTGGCCTCTACCCTAAAGTTAAATTGTTTGGCATTCTGTTGTAGATGTAAATAATCACCTTCTCTTTTTTTACCATAGCAAAAATCATCTCCCACCAACAAATATTTTATTCCTAACTGTTTTAGCAATATTTGCTCAACAAAATCATCAGCATGCAGATCAGCGAACTGTTGATTAAAGTTAACCACTAAAACGCCATCTACCTGTTGTTGCTGTAATAGTTCTATTTTATCTCGAAGCTTACACAATCGATAGCCTTGTAGCGGCTGCTCATTATCTAAATTTACAGCGGGTAGCTTTTTTAAGTTTTGAGCCTTTGCAAAAAACTCTTTGGGATGAGGTTCAAAAATCATCACCAAAGCAGGTAAATTGTATTCTAGCGATTTTTTTAATAAGCGTTTAATGATCTGCTGATGTCCAATATGGACACCATCAAAATTTCCAATAGTAGCAACACAACCATAGTCAGATGTTTGGATATTGTGTAAACCACGAATTATTTTCATTTTTATCGCTCATTCTCATCATTTGTATGCAATAAGCCGTTTATTTTACTATGAAAACAAAAAAATTGTTTATCTTGTTGTTTAAAAGTTTATCATTTATACTTAAATGTCTTATAAAGTTTAAAATCCTTGGTAAATATCGACTTTTTAATCCTGCTTAACTTGGAGTTAAATGTGGTGAAAGTAATTGTCTTTAGCAAAAATATATCTATTAGCAAACATATAAATCAAACGCTATTATCTTCTTTACCAGATAATTCTTATCAACTAAAAACTTGCCAAACTTT
>CAYMMQ010000044.1:0-16635 GCA_964391585.1 uncultured Ectothiorhodospiraceae bacterium | reverse complement strand
ATTTTCGAGAAGAGCACTTACACGCCGATGATTGCATAATGTGAATATGCAAGGCGCAAAAGGTATTTTGGTTAATATTACAGCAGGATCGGACTTGTCCATTGGTGAGTTTGAAGAAGTGGGTAATGCTGTAAAAGCATTTGCCTCTGAAAATGCTACAGTTGTGGTTGGTACCGTTATCGATGACAATATGAACGGTGAATTACGAGTGACAATTGTTGCCACAGGGATTGGTCAGCTTGAAGTAGCAGGTGAAATGACCTTGGTAAGTTCAGCAGATCAGGCTCAACAATCAACAGTTGAGGAAACTGATATTGATAGATTACGTCTTGCAATGCCAGTAAAAAAAGTTGTAGGTGGTGATGTAAGCGTTTCTGATGGAAATGATTTGAAATACCTTGATGTACCTGCATTTTTGCGTCGTCAAAATAATTAATATGGCTTACAGAAAAGGTTGATGCGAACTACATAGCTAACTACCATAGCTAACTACATAGAGCAACTTCATGTATCTATTAGAAGTTTATTAAGAACTGTGCTATTATTCTGCTCTTTTATAAAATGGGAAGATTCTATCTGTTACGATGGATTGAATTTCCTATTGAGTAGCTTAATTTTATCAACTAGAACGATAGCATGATCAAACAGAGAACCTTAAAAAATGTAATTCGCGCAACCGGAGTAGGTTTACACTCCGGTGAAAAAGTTCATTTAACTTTGCGACCTGCAAATGTTGATACAGGAATTATTTTTCGACGAGTCGATTTGCCACAAGTGGTTGAAATCCCAGCGAAAGCAGAAAATGTTGGTGATACCACTTTATCCACCACATTAATGAATGGTGATGTAAAAGTTTCAACTGTTGAACACTTGCTTTCTGCGATGGCGGGAATGGGAATAGATAATGCGTTTATCGATTTAAGTGCTTCTGAAGTACCCATTATGGATGGAAGCGCAGGCCCCTTTGTTTTCCTTTTGCAATCTGCGGGGATTGTGGAACAAGATACCGCTAAACGCTTTATTCGAATTAAAAAGACAGTGTATGTTGAGGATGATGGAAAGTGGGTGAAATTTGAGCCATATAATGGCTTTAAAGTCTCCTTTAATATTGACTTTCAACATCCCGCTATTAATGGAAAAGTTCAAACTGCAGAAGTGGATTTTTCTACCACTTCATTTGTAAAAGAAGTCAGTCGAGCCAGAACATTTGGTTTTATGAATCAAATTGAAGCTTTACGAGCTAATAATCTTGCACTAGGTGGAAATTTAGACAATGCAATTGTGATGGATGAAGATAATATTTTAAACGAAGATGGTTTAAGGTATGGCGATGAATTCGTGAAGCACAAGATCCTCGACGCGATTGGCGATTTATATTTATTAGGTCATAGCTTGATTGGTTCATTCTGTGCTCACAAGGCTGGTCATGCACTTAATAATAAATTATTATGTGCCTTATTGGACGATCCATCATCCTGGGAAGCAGTGACTTTTAACGATGATGCAAATGCCCCTATTAACTATATTAAAACCTTAAGTAGTTAATAATTCAGTAAAGAGCTAAGAATTGCGTCTCTTAAAAAATGAGAGGCTTTTTGAAACTCTCTTCATTACATGAAACAAGGTCATTTCAGTATTTCACAACTCCTAAACAATGTGTATTAAGTTAGTTATTGCTTTTTATAAACTCAATCAAATCTGTCAAAACTATAGGCCGTGATAGGTAATAACCTTGTCCATATTGACAGCTTTGCTCATTGAGAAAATTCATTTGTTGCTCCGTTTCTATACCTTCAGCCACTAATGAAATCCCCAGTTGATGCCCCATGGAGCAGATGGTAGCAACAATAGCAGCATCATCCCTATTTTTTTCTAACTCATAAACAAAGGCTCTATCGATTTTTAATGTCTGAACGGGAAATTTTTTTAAATACGCTAATGAGCTGTAACCTGTACCAAAGTCATCAATGGCTAGAGAAACGCCCATATCATTGAGCTTATTCATGGTGGTAATGGACTTCTCAACGTCATTCATTACCATACTTTCGGTAATCTCAAGTTCTAATTGCTCTGCTGGCAAGCTAGTTTCATCCAGTATTTTTTGGGTTAGTCGTTCAACTTCTTGATATTGAAACTGTCTTGCTGAAAGATTTACGGCTATTTTAAATGGAAAATTGAATTGTTTAGTTAACGCCTGTGTATCAATACAGGCTTGGCGGAACACCCATTCGCCTATAGGTAGTATAAGCCCAGTATCTTCTGCAAGGGGAATAAAATCCACAGGAGAAATGACACTACCATCTTCCTGTCTCCACCTTATTAAGGCTTCCATTCCCATGATTTTTTGCTTACTGAGATCAATTTTTGGCTGGTAGCTGATAAAAAACTCTTGCTTGTCTAGCGCTTTTCTTAATTTTGTTTCAAGGATATAACAATCTCTGCTAGTTTTATTGGTCTGTTCTGAATAGAATTGAAAACTATTACCTCCATTTTTTCTAATATCATTAATCGCTTGTTCTGCACAAAGAATAATGTCATTGAGATTGGTTGCATTTTCAGGATAAGTCGAAATTCCCATTGAAATACAAATATGTATTTCCTGTTCTTTGATATTAAAAGGTTCATCCATTATAGCCATGATTCTTCGAGCAACTACTGATGCATTTTCTGGCTTATCAAGTTCGGATAAAATGACTGAAAATTCATTGCCTCCCAGCCTTGATAAAGTATCAGAGTGCCTACCTTTATCTTGTTTTGCTCTTGCAATTAGATCGGTCTTACGAACCATTCCTTCAAGTCGCAAAGCAACTTCTTTAATTAACTCATCACCGATGACATAACCAAATTTTTCATTTATTTCCCGAAAACGATCGAGATTAAGTAACAATAAAGCTACGCTAAAATTATGCCGATTAGAAACATCAAATTCATGCTCCAAATGATGACGAAATAATGTTTGATTCGACAAACCTGTTAGATGATCATAATAAATTAATTTTTCTAATTCCTTCTCAGCTTCTTTCTTATAGGTTAAATCTTCAAACACAGCAACATATTTAACTACATCTCCATCACCATTAAGTAATCGACTAATCTTTAGGTGTTTAGGAAAAACTGATCCATCAACTCGCCTGTCCCAAACTTCGCCCTCCCATTGATTGTTCTCAGTCAGTTCCTTCCACATTTTTTGGTAAAATGTTTTATCATGTCGCCCCGACTTCCCAATAGAAGGTTTGGAACCAATAGCTATTTCCCGTGTAAAACCAGTCATTTTGATATAGGCTTTATTAACTTCAACAATAATATTATTAGCATCCGTAATCACGACAGCCTGTGAGGCATTTTCCATCACCTCACGAACGAGATAAAGTTCAGCTTGCGTTAATTGGTGCTGTACTATCTCTTGGGTTAATTGATTACTTTTTTCTAGCAAGTCAAGTGTGCACCCAGCAAGCTGCTTCTCTAGTCCTATTAATAAATCAGTTGATTCTTCACTCATCTGAATAAATGCTCGCTATTAGTCGTTTCTACTAAAACACATATGACGCATGGTATGCCATAGTTCTATAAGGTAAAATTGAACATATTCATCTTACACTAACTGTCAGATAATACCACTTCAAATTAAGCTTTAAGTAGTGCAAATGCAATTGCTATCGCATTTTTATTAGGAGCTCTGCTAAGCTATATCCTAATTGAAACTGAATGATTTTTTTCATGATGTTAGCTCGGTTTTATTTTATAACTTTAGTATAGATCATTCCTACTAAATAGCTGTAATTAATGAGTGATCGAGTAAGCAATTGGTATACTAAATTTAATTTTTCCTACCTTGATTGCCGTTATTAATAAAACAGCATTGTCATAAAATGGTAACAGTTTTGTAATAAAACAGTAACATGTTTGTAATAAAACAGTAATAGTCTAGTAATATTTTTGTAACAATACTCCCTTAAAATATCATTTTTTAATCTACCTTATGGAGTCAAAACAATGAAAAAAATAATGCTAAGTATGGCTGTTGCCACATCTTTATTAGCAACACATGCTAATGCAACACAAACAGAAGACCACATTGCAACACTTAATACCACTAAGCAGCAAGTGAAAGATTTTATTTTGAACAATTATCAAAATCATTTACAGCAAGTTTACAATACTTCGGTACAGCTCAAACTAAATAATGACATGATTGCAGAAGTTCTTTCTGATAGTATTCCGGGTTTAACTGGACAGGCTGTTGCAAGCTTCTTTACTCAAAATGGTTTTGACGGCAATGGATTAGGTTTTATAACAGCTACAACTAAAGAAGATCTCGTGGGAGAAATTTCTGCAGATAAAACATTAACAGCTGATAAAGTATGGCGCATTAACGGTATGGTAACGGTTAATAATGGTGCTACTTTAACTATTGAGGCAGGTACTACTATTATTGGTCAAGCAGGAACAGGTGTGAGCTCTTCTTACTTAGTGATTGATCAGGGTTCTAAAATCATGGCTGAAGGTACTGCTACGAATCAGATTGTATTTACTTCAGAAACTTCTTACGATGGAGCTGCTGCAGCAGTTGGTCAGTGGGGTTCTTTAGTTATTATTGGTAATGCAGCAAACGATCAAGTTAAACCATATGAAGTTAACCCTTCATTTGTTGCTGGTAGCAGTAACATGGCAGATAACTCGGGTGTTTTAAAATATGTTGCGGTCTTAAACTCAGGTATTACTATAGAAGAGAACAAAGAATTAAATGGTCTTTCTATGGTTGGGGTTGGCTCTGGAACAATGGTTGATCATATTACTGTTGCTAAATCTGATGATGATTGTATTGAAATTTGGGGTGGTACTGTTAATCTAAGCAACCTTTATATTACTGGTTGTACCGATGATCATTTTGATGTTGATGATGGGTTTTCAGGAACGGTAACAAATATGACTATTAACCAAGATGCTGGAGGTTATGCTGGTATTGAGATGTCAGGTAATACCGCTGCTACTTTTGACGGTTTAACAATTAATGTTACAGACACATGGGGTGAAGGCATACTATTTTTCAAAAAAGATGGAATAGGTGGTACATTTAAAAATGTAACGCTAAACTATGATATTAAAGATGATTTTGGATTTGGAGCTATTCATTCTGTTGGTACATTTGATGCTGCAAACACTTCGTTTACCAATGTAACATTAAATGGCTCTAACGCGTCTAAATTCACTGGTGATTCTGCTACTGAACTTGAAGCGTTATTTGATGCTGGTACAGGTAACTCAAAATATAGCTTTAAATAACTTCATGGATAAACATTAATGTGTGGTTGCTCAGCATCTATCACCAAAGTATTGAAAAAATACTAGTATAGTGAGCAGAGCACCTTAATCTAGACTGTCAAGAAACTAGCTTCATAATTGACAGTCTGGTTTTCTAGGAATTTATTACTACAAAGGCAAACCTCTCTATCGTTGTTGTCAAGTTAATAAAGCAAACTATTGTTGTTACATTTAATAGCCGTTCACAATAGCAGATACACACATTACAATAATTTCTATCCTTAAAATATACCCATTACTTTTGAGCAAAATTGGCTTTAACTGAGAAAAGCTATTTTGCTTTTTAGTATTAAAGCATTATAGGTATAGCCCCGTCATTATCATTAATAATACATTTTAAAGATAATGGGGATATACAAGATTTTGGGGCATAAATGAATGCCAGTTACATAATAGTAACTAACGATTAATAGCAATCATCATGATATTAAAATACAGGAATTTTTCCTAATCTTTATTCAGGTATTTGATTAAACAAGGAAAATATTGGAGAAGAAATGGCTTTTAAGAATTTTAAACTAGTTTATTTGTTTGTTATAGCAACACTATTTATATCAACATCACTGCAAGCTAACAACAATCAAGAATTAGTTAATACCATTATGGAACTAAGAAGTGATGTTGAAAACCTTTACACAAAGGTAAAGGAAAATAAACAAAACTATCATGCTCAAATGAAATCTTTATCGATGCAGATTATAGATTCAGAGGCACAGATAAATAGAAAAGAAATCTCTATTAAGTTAGCAGAGAACGAGTTAAACAAGATCAAAACAAAAATTGCTGAAACTTCTAATGGAAATGCTGATATTAAACCTGTTGTTTTTAATGCTTTATCCTTATTAGAAAAAAGCATTAATGAAGGGCTACCCTTTATGGTAAAGGAAAGAGTAGGGGATTTAAAGAAAATAGAATCAGACTTGGAGGCAGGGCTAATTACCAACGAAAAAGCCTTATCCTTAACATGGGCAAGTTATGATGACACGATTAGAATCACCAAAGAGATTGGTTTATTCAAGCAGGAGATAGATATCAATGGTAAAAAAGTTTTAGCAAAAATTGCTAAAATTGGTTCAGTTGCTTTATTTTTTTCTACTCCAACAAATGAAGTAGGCTTTGTTCAAAAAGCTGAAAGTAGATATCACTATAAACAGATAACAGATCCAGAAGATATTAAAAAAATCATCACGCTTTTTGATGCATTGCAAAAACAAATTAGAACGGGATTTTTTCAATTACCCAATGCTTTAGTTTTACAAGGGAGTAAGCAATGAAATATATTGCAATTTTATTTTCACTTTTATTTGCACTTTTATCTCCACTTTTATTTACATTTAGTAGCTTAAGTGCTGATGAATTAACTCAAGCCTATCAAGACGAGTATGCATTTTTGAAGGCACAAAAGTCAGAACTTCAAAATAGGGTAAAAAAAGAGCAAGCTTTTCAAAATAAAGAGCTAAACAAGGCAAAAGAAAAAGTACAAAAACTGCAAGATAAACTTATTACAGTATCGGAAGAATATAAAATAATCCAAAAGGATATTGAAAAATCAACTGAACTTTTAAATGATAAGAATTCAAATCATGAAATCTCAGCAAGTGTCGTGATACAAACAAAATCTTTATTGTCCGATTACAACATAGCTGTTGATGATTCAGCAAAAGCTGATGTCATAGCTGTTATGGATAAAGCTTTTAGGGATACAGCTGAGCTTTATATCAAGTTATCTTCTGTTCGTAAAGAGCCTGGAATTTTTTACAATGTTGATGGAACAACGGCCAAGGGTGAAATAATTAAAGTTGGAAATGTAATTGCGTATGGTGTGTCAGATAATACTGCAGGTGCCTTAGCCCCCGCAGGAAATGCTGAGTATAAATTATGGAATCAAGGTACGGGCAAGGAGGCAAATGCATTTGCCAATAATCAGCACTTAAAAGATATTGATGTGTTTATCTATGAAAACCTGGATAAAGATATTGAGTATGCAAAAGAGAAAACGATAGGCGAAACAATTGAGGGGGGTGGAACTATTGGATATATCATCCTTGCCCTTGGAGCCATTGGTTTGTTATTGGTTGCTATTAGAGCTCTTTTATTAGTTAAATCAGGGACAAATGTAAATAAAATTACTCAAACAGTTGTAGAGCATATTGAATCGGGTAAAGGCGATCAGGCACTAGATGCGATTAAAAAACATAATGGGGCTACTGCTCGTGTTATCAAAGCAACGCTTAGAAATATTGATAAGGATCGAGATCATCTTGAAGATATCGTTACCGAGAGTATCTTAAATGAAAGTTCACATATCGACAAATTTGGTAGCTTTATACTAGTTTTAGCTGCTGTCGCTCCGCTACTTGGGCTTTTAGGTACGGTGACAGGAATGATTGCCACATTTGATATCATTACCACCCATGGTACCGGTGATCCCAAACTTCTCTCGGGTGGTATCTCTGAAGCACTTGTTACTACTATGTTAGGATTAATAGTTGCAATTCCATTACTTCTTTTAGGAAATCTATTGAGTGGTTGGGCGCAAAATATTAAAGATTCAATGGAGCAAAGTGCACTTCATGTAGTTAATCTGTTTCAAATTAGTAAAGCGTAGATAAAAATGGATGCAATAGTCAGTTACTGGGAATTATTTATTCATTTTATGAACTCTGGCGGTTTAGTCATGTGGGTGTTATTTGCCTTAAACCTGCTTCTTTGGTATGGACTTGGATATCGATTCTTAACATTAGATCGTGGAATACGTGGAAACGTAAGAAGACTTATCCAAAAGCACAAAAAAAAGAAAGAGCAGAAACAGTATGCTGGTTTATTAGATTATGCAGTAGCTGATGCACTAGAAGCAGAAAAAGTTGCAGAATCGATAAAGGCAAAACCAAGAGATTTTTTATATGATGCGCTGTTTCCATACAAGAGAGTTATCGCCAAATACTCTGTATTAGTAAAAACGATTGTAGTGCTTGCGCCACTTATTGGACTTTTAGGTACGGTAATGGGAATGATCGAAACATTTGACGCATTACAATCAAGTTCAATGTTCTCTCAGGGGGATAGTATCGCCGGTGGTATTTCAAAGGCACTATTTACCACTGAGCTCGGTTTAGTCGTTGCTGTTCCAGGTTTATTACTTGGAAAAATTTTAGATCGTAAAGAAGAAAGGTTTGCCTTAGAGTTTGAACAGGTTGTCGACATTATCAGTACCAAGGACGAAAAATGAGATTTAGAAACAAAAAACAACTTAATGTTGAATCAGTAGATGTGTCACCATTGATTGATATGGTTTTTATATTACTGATATTTTTTATGGTGACAACAACTTTTGTTAAAGATATGCAATTGGAACTTAATCGTCCCTCAGCAGCTTCTGCATCCTTAGCTTCAGGAAAGGTTTTGCGTGTATATATCGACAATTCCAGTGAAATATATATTGATAATCAGCCAGTAAAACTATGGGCAGTTCAAAATAAGCTCAGAGATATGTTAAGAACTTCAACTGAAAAATCGGTACTTGTTATTACCGACTCAGATATTCCTGTTAATGTACTTATTGATGTGGTTGATGAGTGCAGAATGAGCGGGGCTAAAGATGTAGCGGTCTCAACGACCAAAGAGATGAGATAGAAAAAATGTCTCAAAAAAAATATTCAACTAAAGGCAGAAGTGCTTTAGCTTTTTTGTTTATGTTTTTTGGTGGAATATTAATGGTGATATTAGTTGTTTCATTTAATAAAAGTGTTAAAGAAAAAGAGCCCGTAGTAAAAAAAGAGATTAGACATATTAATCTTGATAAGACTAAGAAACAAGCCGCAAAACCAAAGCCAAAACCAAAACCGAAACCAAAACCAAAACAAGCAAAAGCTCCACTACCCAATATAAACAGCCTACTGGGTGGCGTTGAAATGAATATCCCTGAGTTTACCACCGATAATATAGCTGGTGACGCAAGTAAGCTTCTAGAAGATATAGCTGAAGATACTATCATGAGTGAGAATACGGTTGATGTTAAGCCAAAGGTAACTTCTCGTCCACCGCTTGAATATCCTCCAAGCGCATTAAAAGAGGGGATTAAAGGTTATGTGATTGTGAATATTTTAATTGCAAAAGATGGAAGTGTTGAATTAGCTAAATTGCTTGAGGCTCAACCGCAGGGCATATTTGATAATGTCGCAATAAACGCCGTATATTCTTGGAAATTTAGCCCCGCACAATATAAATCCAAACCTGTAAAAATGTGGGTTAAACAAAAAATTCGTTTTCAGTAGGAAATATAATGCTAATAAGAATACTCGCTATTTTATCTTTAACACTTTTTTTTGTAACAACTATAAATGCAAAAGATGACAAAGAAAGCATTGATCACCTCTCTTTAGCAACTTTAATGATTTATGATGCAAAATATGAAAAAGCTCAAGAGGAACTGGATTTAGTTAATAAAAAAGATAAAGCTTTTGATGCGGCAAAATTTTATACCGTTACCGGGGTTTTACATTCAAAAAAAGGCGACTCCAAACAAGCAATTTCGGCTTATAAAAAAGCTATTGAAGCGACAAAAATAAAAGTTTTTAAGGCCCCAAAAACTATGATAAAAGAGAGGTATCTGTTTTCGATCGGTGAAACAGATAAGGGTAAAAAAGAAATACCCCATTTTTTTCCAGAGAAAAAAAGAGCAGAAAAACTAGCTGGGCTTTTTATGAATTTAACCCAAGAATATTACCAATTGAAAGATTATAGCAGCACGGTTGAATCGTTAGAAAAAGCTGGGGAAAAAGGAAAAAGTAGAGCTGGATTATATACTCTTAGAGCAGAGTGCTACTACAAACTAAAAGAACATTCCAAAGCATTTAAGGCTTTAAGTGATGGAATCAATAAGTTTCCTGATGATAGTAAACTTTTAAAACAAAAATTTTATTATTTTGCTGATTTAAAACTTTATCAAGCGGCGATAGAGACAGCAATGTTATATATTGACAAAGTAGGTGCAAGCTCAAAAGAATATATTAGCCTTGCTCATATGCTAATCGGAGCTAATCAAATTGATAGTGCTATCAATTTGCTTGAAGAGTCGAAATTAATGTTTCCCAAAGAGCCTAAGCTTAGTGTTTTATTAGGTCATATGTACTTGAAAAAAGGTATGAACAATACAACGGCTCATCTTTTTGATACCAGTTCATATTATGATAAAAAATACATAAAAGATGCCGTAGTGATGAATAGACGTGCAGGAAATAATTTACGAGCCTTGTATTTGAATTTGCAAAATATCAATAATGTCGAGAAGTTACAACAAAAAATTGCTATTTATCTAGTCGAAGAGGAATTCAGAAAAGTAATAGGGCTTTCAAAAGCCTTGCAGCGTTATGAAATGTTGGATGATGATAACTTACGTTACTCACTGGCCTATTCCTATTATATGGTAGGTGACTATAAAAACTCAGAAAAACATTTAAAGTTTATTTCTGATAATGAGTTGTTTGCAAAAGCCACTGTCATTAGGAAAAATATTGAAAAATGTAGCAATAACGCTTTGGAGTGTATTTAGATGAAACTTATTTTTATTATTTTAAGTTTATTTACCTCCTCGTATGTTTTTGGAGCACAAAAAGGTACAGCTACAATATTTATGTTTTTTTATGGTGTTGCCCTAGAAAATAATGAAGTATTAATTGATGGGAAAAAAAAATACTTCACTGATGAAGATGGAAGTATCGATATTGTTTTAGAAGTGGGTAAACATCAAGTTGAGTTTTTTGCCAAAGATAAAAATGCACAGAACTTAGGTTATGGGAAAAAGAATATAGAAATTAAAGCAAATAGGGATACACAACTTATAACCACATTTACTCGGGAGAGTACCGTTCCCTTTGTTGATGTGGATACTCCTGTTGGAGAGTTAACTCAACAGCCGATTGATTTAAAAGTCACGGGCGTATTAAATGGTGTTGTTTTATCCTCGAACAAAAATTTACCTATTGCCAATGCCAGAGTCTTTGTTAAAGGCACATCAATTGATACAAAGACAGACAAAAATGGAAAATTTTCAGTTGAAATTCCTGCTAATATTAATGTGAGTATTTCTGTTGTTCATTCGGAATATAGTGCAGGAACGATTAACGGAATTAAAGTTGCGGAAAATGCTCGGATAACAAAGGAGCTAAAGCTAACCCCTGCGTCTATGGAGCTTGAAGAATTTATCGTGTTAGCACCGAAAGTTCAAGGCTCAATCGCAAGTGTTATGGCTGAGGAAAAAGAGAGCAATGCAATAACCAATATTGTTGGTGCTGATTCAATGTCAAAAAAAGGGGATAGTGATGCAGCAGGGGCAATTAAACGAGTAACAGGTGTGACACTAGTTGACGGAACGGATGTCTATGTTAGGGGTTTAGGTGGGCGATATTCAAATGTAGAGTTGAATTCTCTGCCATTACCTTCACCCGATACACAAAGAAGAACCGTACCTCTAAATATTTTCCCTGCTTCAGTGATCGGTTCTATGAAGGTACAAAAAAGTGCCACTGCCGATATTCCAGCAAGCTTTGGTGGTGGATATGTTGATATAAGAACAAAAGATACTGCCAAGGAAAGTTATATTAAACTTTCCTCTGAGATAAAGTCCAACTCAAATGTTGGTACCTTGGTTGATAGTTATAATGGTAGTAGTAATGACAAATGGGGAAAAGATAATGGATATCGCGCTATTCCTCAAGAGATTTTAGATGCTTCTAAAGTGATTATTGGCGAACAAGTTCCACAGTTTGACTCAGATAAAAACGAGGAATATACAAAAGCGATAACGAAAAGACAATTAGCGACAATTAAAAAGAAACTTCCCTATGGCAATAAGTTCGCTGCTGAGGGAGCATACTTTTTAGAGTTAGCTGATAAACATGAACTTTCATTTTTTGCTAACTATGCTTATGGACAGGATTATAAGTATAGGAATGAAAAATATTATAAATATGCCTATCAACAAAAAACAGACTCTTTATATAAAGAGCCAGAGCAATATGGTGATATTTTTAAAACCATGGAAAAGTTTAGCAATTCTGGCGTGTTTAATACCCATTATAATTTTGCAGATGTTTTTCATGTGAAATATACAAAGCTTTTTAGTCAGATTTCTGAAAAAGTGACTAAAATTGCTGACGGTATTGCAAACTCGGATGATGACTGGAAAATTCGCTATAACCTAAACTGGGAAGAAAAAAAGTTAGCCGTCGATCAGCTAAATACTGATTTTAAATATGAATTATTTGCTGTAGAAAATGAGCTGACTTTTGGCATTGAAAAAGCTAGCGCAGATTTAAATCAGCCATCTAATTATAAGTATGCATATTTACGAGATCTTAGTTATGATGGCGAAGTTCAAGGGGCTCCTTATTTAGATAAATTTTCACCTAATGTGTTTTTAAATCTTAGCTCAAAAGATACCATGGATGCATTTTATTTAAAAAATAAAATAGCATTAGAATTTTTTGATAAAAGTGAATACCTAGAGTTCGGTATCTCAAAAAGTTCAAAAACCAGGACATCAAGATATAATAAATATTTAATGCAAAAAGTGACTAATGATTTTGGTAGTAGTCGGCTTACTGATGATATTGATACAATTTATCAAAATCATATTCATAATAGTTATGACGATATTTTTAGCTTAGATATTTCATTTCAGCCTGCTTATTGGCATGATGCACAAGTTGATGAAACAAATTATAATTTGAACCTGTTTTTAAAACCTTTGGATAAAGTGGAATTATTAATGGGGTTAAAACAAGCTGATTTTAAACAAACAACCTACCAATATACCAATGATAACAATCTTTTTAATCCAATAGAGAAAGTGCCAGAATCATTAGCTTATAAGGATTTGTTGCCTAGTTTAAGTTTCAAATATAAATTTAATCCAAAGAATCAGCTGAATTTTTCATATTCTAAAACTTATATTGTGCCAGATCTAAGAGAGTTTGCAGAGGTTGAATATTTCCATCCATATGATGTTGCAACGGTTAAGGGGAACCCTAATTTAACGCACACAACAATTAAAAATTATGATTTGAAATACTCTCACTATTTTTCGGATATTGAAAATATGACATTGGGTTTATTTTATAAATATTTAAATAAACCAATAGAGGATGTTCAACTCCCTTCATCATCACTTCCAAGATACGGTTATGACAATGCAGATAATGCTGTTTTATATGGGATTGAAATGGATGGTCGAAAAAACTTCGACTTTATTGATTCAACGCTAAAAAATTATTATGTGTCAGGTAATGTCTCTTTTACAAAATCTGATGTCACGCTTAGAGAAGAGCAACTTGACACCTACACAACAAACCATAGAAATCTTCAAGGTTTATCTCCAACTGTTTTAAATCTGTCAATGGGTTATGATTCTAAAAAAAGAAAGGTAACGCTTTCATATAATAAAATGGGAGCAAGGATCCGTAAAGTTGGGATGATAGATGCTAAAGACGAATACCCTGATTATTATGAAGTCCCGCCTCAAATTGTTGATTTTGTATGGATAGAAAAATTTAGCAATAGTTTAACAGTAAAATTAAAAATTCAAAACATTCTTGATGAGAAAATTATTTGGTATCAAGGGTCAAAAGATAATATAACCAATAGCTTTAAAAAAGGAAGCTTTTATAGTTTATCTTTATCCTACAAATATTAGCCCATCATGTCTGTTTGCTAATCCCTTGTAATTTCAAGATAAGCTCCTTTGGCTATATCATCCCAAGACAAGTTAGCCCTAGACTAGCAGCTAGCCTCTATTATTCTTCATATGCTAAAAATATTAGCAAATAAGTAATTAAAAGAAAAAAAATATTTAATTTCATTAAACTGTAATAATAGCATCAGATAATAGCTCTATTATTAACTAAAAAAGGAAATTATATGATTAAAACAATTACGGTATCTGAATTTTGCCATCATTATCAAGAACAACTGGAAGATATTTTTGCTCAACTTGATATTATTAATGATAAAGGTTTAAATTTTATTCTTAGTTTTAAAGATAGTATTTTATTAGAAGTCAATGATGAAAAATTACGCATCATTTCCAATGAACCAAGCTAGCTTGTTAAGCTGTTGATATTCAAGGCTTTATCTTTTAACAAAACATCCGATTTAAAGAGATTAAGTATGGACATAAAAAAAATTAAAGATAAATTAAAAAAAATATTTGAAAGCAGTAATAAGGAGAAAAAACTTCTGAGTAAACACAAATATGAAAAATTTTCATCCATTATGGAGATTTTACAACAAAAACAAAGAAAAATTAAAAAAGAATTAGATAAAGAAAGTAAAAAAAATTATCAAAGTGATAAGTACCAACAACTTAATAAAGAATTCCACGCTATAGAAAAATTGATAGAAAAAGCCAAAAGAAAAATACAAATCCATTCTGATATTATAAATAATGAGGAATAGTGATGCTTTATGAGCACACAATATTTAAACGAAATTAGAAATGAACTCGATAAGATTATAAGCAAAAAAAATCTTAGCATCTTATTTCAGCCTATCGTAAACCTTGATAGACAAAAAATATATGCGTATGAAGGTTTAATTCGAGGTCCGTCAGACTCAATTTTACATTCTCCTATAAAACTTTATGAAGCCGCCTCTCAATGTGGACGACTTGCTGAATTAGATTTTTTATGTCGATTTAAAATAATCAATCAATATAAACAACTAGGGCTACCAGGTAAATTATTTCTTAATACTAATCCTGAATCTTTGCTATCCAAAGATTATATTAATGGTGAAACTTTAAAATATGCCAAACAAGCGGGGTTGGCTGCAGAAGATATTGTCATTGAAATAACTGAAACATATCCTATTGAAGATTTATCCTTATTGCAAAAAGCTACTAATCATTATCGTGAAGCAGGATTTTCAATTGCAATTGATGATTTAGGAGCTGGTCACTCTGGTTTAAAGCTTTGGTCTGAAATACGCCCAGATTTTGTAAAAATTGATCGACATTTTATTACATCAATAAGCTCTGATCGTGTGAAGCGGCAATTTGTGCGTTCTATCTATGAAATCGCTAACTCGATAGGTTGCCAAGTGATTGCTGGAGGGGTTGAAAGTGCAGAAGAATATGCGACTTTGAGAAAACTGGGAGCAGAATATGTGCAAGGTTTTTACTTTTCACACCCAACTTCATTACCACCAA
This sequence comes from uncultured Ectothiorhodospiraceae bacterium, assembly GCA_964391585.1. GTDB lineage: Bacteria > Pseudomonadota > Gammaproteobacteria > GRL18 > GRL18 > JADGAU01. Next base: position 1,109 of record CAYMMQ010000044.1, on the reverse strand, counting down.
TTAAAGTTAATAAATTTTTATTTCGCGCGGGTAATCGCTTAAAACAGCCCCTTAGCAATTACTCTGCAGGAGAACTGTTGTTACCAATTGCTGTTGTAGCTTCAAATTCCACTTTAGCAGAAACGGCGGATCTATTTGATACTGATCCGAACATGATATCTGTTGCTATCGTTGATAATAATGAACCTCAGGGTATTATTACTCGGACTAAAGTCATGGATGTTTTGGCAGGACGGTTTGGACGTGCACTGTTTGCAAAAAAGGCCATTTCGTTATTTATGAATCGAGAAATTTTGATCGTTGACTTTAATCTACCAATAGAAAACCTGAGTCAACGTATTACCAGTGAGATTGATACCTATATTGACGAGTTTCTTATAGTTAAAGATGGGAAATTTAAAGGAAAAGGTACTCTACTGGATTTATTGAAAAAAATTACCGACTTGCAAATTGAAACAGCTAGATATTCTAATCCATTAACACAATTACCCGGTAATGTGCCCATTCAAAAGAAAATGATAGAGTTCTTAGAGTCTAACGAGGATTTTGCTGTAGCGTATTGCGATCTCGATAACTTTAAACCTTATAATGATTATTATGGTTATGGACAAGGTGATGAAGTATTAAAATTACTGAGTAAAATTTTTAAGTCTCATCTTGCTGAAGACGCTGGGTTTATTGGGCATATTGGTGGAGATGATTTTATCTTATTTTTTAATAGCTCAGCGTCAACTAAAAAGTGGTACAAAATCTGTCAGAAAATTCTGGAAAAATTCAACCATAAGATTGCAGAAATGTACAATGATAATGATCGTCAGCAAGGTTTTATTCAGGCCCAGGATAGGTTTGGAGAGCAAAAACAGTATTCATTAATGAGTTTATCAATTGGTGTTATTTGTATTAATGGTGAAAGCAACTATAGTAGTGAAGAAATTGCTGAGTTTGCAAGTAAAGCTAAATCCGCTGCAAAAAAAATACAAGGTAGTTCAATCAGTTATTGCAATTATAATAAAGATGATAAAAATATAAAATTTAAAACATTAAGCGTAAAATAAATCTATTTTAGTCACTTATGAGGTAAGTATTATGGAAAACCAAACACAAACACT
>CAYMMQ010000043.1:7723-16738 GCA_964391585.1 uncultured Ectothiorhodospiraceae bacterium | reverse complement strand
TAAGTTTTTAATTGTTAGTCGTTTCGGATGAGGAAAATAATTGTTGAAAAAAATATTTGCCAGCATCCGTGAGCACATAACGTTTGCGACTATTGATCATCATAATACGCTTTTCAACTAAAATATCTTTTACCACTTCACTGAGTGTTTTTTTAGCAAGTTTTGCCGCAGAAATAAGCCCTTGTACGTCCTGTAGCTGTGAGTATTTCTCCATTTGTTCCATTGATATGCCGGCAGCTTCATTTTCTAATAAATCATAACCAAAACCTTCTTCAGTGATTTTTCGCGACAAAATGAGCAAGCTTACCTGAATTTTAATCGCCATTTCTTTATAAGTATCACCTAAGTCAAGATCACGAATAAAAAAGAAATTATCTCTAAATACTAGTTCAAATCCAATATTTCTATACATTTCGACATAAGCATCTAAATTGGAAAATAATTCGGTATAGTCAGGATTCGGCTGTAATTGCTCTTGCGCTAAGAGCATTTTATTAATAATTCGACCATTAATAAGATCCGCATAGATTTTTTGGCTTTTCTGTGCATTAATCATTGTGGTTTGTCCTTATTGGGGTGATTAGTAGCGGTTAATAGGAGTTCTCTGCGCCAATATCGCATCTGCTGCTTATTATGTGTGAGTTCGCATTGTGGTAATTTAAAGTGTACCTTCAACTTCAAGTCCTGTTTAAGCTGTAACATTTTGCATACAAATAACACATCGGCAAGATTAAAATGGCTTAATTGCTGCTGCATTTGACTAAATATTTCGGCATAAATATCTTCAGTGGGTGGTGTTATTTGCAATTGTTGAATAAAGTTGTCCAGGGCTTTTTTCTGTAATTGCTGCTGTTGCTGTTGTAAAAAAAGTTCTTTATTTTCCACGTTTGCAAGCTGGGCATTGATGTTTTCATCTAAGCTTGTTTGTTGTATATTGAGTAAGTATTCATCCAGATAAGCTTGATGGTTAATATCGGCCCAGTTTATCAAGCTTTTTTGTGCGGCTCGATAATGCTTAATACCAAAAAAATCCACTGCTAAATTAAAAACAGCATTGTTGTCATTAAAATATTGGGTATTTAATTTGCCATCGGATAATTCAGCCACGGAGCTCAAGACTTGCTGATAAGCACTCTCAATGGCATTGTATTGTTGGCGGTATAGCTGTTCTTGACGGGTATAACGTTCTAATAATTGACTAATGGCTTCAATGGCTTTGTAATGGGTGGTAATACTGATTTTATATTGTTGCACCCGATAAGCTTCTTCTTGGTAAGAAAAATCCGTAAAAATTTGATGAATAGCGGCGATTTTTTTGAGTGGCGCCTGAGTTTTCATTTGTTCATATTCGTTTAAAAATTCCAGCATCGGCAAAATATTACGATGATAGATTTTTTGAATTTCCGCTAGGGTTTGATGTTTTTGTTGGACTTCTTCTAATGTGGTGATGTCTTGATTGGCATCAATTGTATCGGCAAGATGCTGGGCTTTAGATTGTAATGAGCGGATATTTGTTTGCAACTTAGAGGAAATTTCACCGAGCAAAATAAAGATAATTTCAATTTGTTCATCTAAATCTTGATGATCTTCTCTGTTACCAATATGTTGTAATAAGCCATTTTTAGCATTGTCTAAACGGGCTGATAAATCTTGCAAATCCGCATTGGTTAACTCACGCAAACGCTTACTGTCAAACAAGCGAAACACTTCAATTACTGCGGTATGAAACAGGATATTTCCACTGTTTTTATCCACATCAATGATTAAACCGGTACGGCTTAAGTTTTCAATATCAAAAATTTTTGCAAGCCGCTCTTTTTCTGTTTTTTTCTTTTTGCTATCGATTAATTGGCGTACGGCATGAATATAAATATTTTCACTGACCAATTCGCTATTGTTGCGATCCATATAATCCACAACAGCATAAATGACTTGTTTATTTTCTATAAGACTAATTAAACTGATATCAGTTGCAGCAAACATAGGCAATTACTCGGCAATACTTATAATACTTTCAGCACCACCATAATAGATAATTTCTCGTTGTTTATCATAAGAATGTTCTATTGCTTTAAACAAGTCCAAGTTAATAAAGTTGCCTAATACATGGTTCAGTTGCAGGTTTTCAGTTGGTGTGGCTGAAAACAAGCTAAAATGATTGCTTTTGACCACTTCAACCACACTTTGCATATTTTGATAATCAAGGTTGGCAATTTCATCAAATACCACTGGTAGCGATAAAATAATATTTGACTGGATTAATTCATTTAATAAAATGGTTAAAAAAGTACTATTGATAATGGCATTGGTACCATTAGATTGAGAAGAGGTGGTGCGTTGCTCTAGGCCTTTTAGCTGATATTCATACAACACTTCTTTAATCAAACCTTCCAGGGTTAAGCTTTCAGCTTGGCCATTTCTTGAAGTAAAAAATTGGCCACAAAAGGTATTTAACTTTTCATAAAAATCAGCGGAAATCAAACTATCATTATAAAAATCAATGTTTTGTGACTTGATATCAGTTAATAACTCATCAAAGCGTGGATCGAGTTTCAGCTTGACCTGAATTTGCTCTAAATCACTGATCTTAATATGAGCAAAGGAGCGATTAAGTTTTTGCCTGAAGTCATTGATAAGTTGATAATTTTGTTCCAACTCCGATACTTTGGTCGCAACAATTTTATTATGCTTACGAACCAATACTTGCAGATGTTTTTCATAAGATGCAATATTTTCATATTCCGCTGCTAATTGTTCGACTAACGGCTGGATTTCAGCGGCAGTTTTACCTAAACGATAAACAATCTCCGTATCTAACATGGGCAATTTTTCTTTGACGATTAAATCATGGATGGTCCGCTCTGCTTGCTCTAAAGAAAATTTAAATGCTGAAATAAGTTGTTCAAATTCAGCCATTACTTCATCATCAATATTTATAGTCGACAGTGTTTTATTCACTCGAGTTTTATCAGCTTTAATAAATTGCTTTTCGTATTCAAGGTGACGTTGCATACTTTTATTAATACGTACAAATACTTGTTTTTGCTGTTGTAGTTGATCAATCTGTTGTTTTAGTTGTTGCTTTTTGCCCTGATAGTGTTGTAATAGTTCTTCACAATCATCTAGTTCTCTTGCCACTTGCTTTAGTTGATCTGCAAGACTCTCTAATTCCCGACTTTGTTGTTGATAGTCGTTATTGGTTTTATCACGACTAATCATTAAAGAAAGATCGTGTCGAGTTTGGGTGAGTTCTTTTTCTTTTTCGGATTTTTGCTGTTGTAATCTCTCTTTGGTCAAATGATGAATTTGTTGACTACCTTCTTCAATTTGTCTGTCTAATGATTTGAATTGTTTTTCCAGTCGTTGTTTGTCTTTTTCCCATTCGAGTCGTTGTTGCTTGGGATCAAAGTTGACAACAGAGTGACTAAACTCTTGTTGTAAAAAAAGTAAGTGTTGATCTTTTTGTTCAAACAAAGCACAAAAGTCATTAATCTTGTTTAATTCATCTGCTTGTTGGGCATTAAAACTTATCGCATCAAAACTTGGGTTAATGGTTTTTAACACACTGGCCGCTTCAGGTTTTACCTGATACAACAAGGCATTTTCACTGTTTTGTAAATGGGTATTAACGGTATCAATTTTTGCTTTCAGTTGGTTTTTTTGGATGATTTTATCTTGCAGATTAGTGGCAAAACTTTGTTCATCTTGTAAAGATTGAACTTCAGTCACTAATTCTTCTTCAGCTTCTTTTAATAAGACCTCAATTTCAGCTTGATCTTCAACCCAAGCAAACTCCTCGTTGAGTAAATATTTGATTCTGGCAACTTCTTTTTCATCATGTTTTAATTTGCCGAGCAATTGATCATGTTGTGATTTTATTTGTTGTTTTTGTTGTTTGAGTTGCTGACAAATCTTGTTATGCTCGGGTAGAAGCTCTTCATTTAACTGTTGATATTCAGGGAATAGTTGCGACTCTTGTTGCTCAAGTTGTTGTTGCTCGCTGAGTAAACCTTGTTTGAGTTGCCAGTATTGTTCACTGGCTTGCACCAATGAATTTTGGCTGGCATCAAATGACTTTTTGATCCGCTGGTAATAATCCCCTGTGTTTTTTAATAGGGTGATTTTTTCTTGCTCTGCATTGAGTTCATTATATTCTTCAATAATACTATGCAGATTTTGATCAAGTTCATCTTTTTTGCTTTTTTTCTGGCCTTCAATAATGGTGGCTAGAGCATTGGTCAAAGATGCAGGACTGCCTTGATTGATTTCAAAGGTAAATTGTAATAAACGACGAAAAGCTTCAATTTCACGCGTTGTCCCTCCTTCTTTCATCGGGATAATACAAAACCGTCCTTTTTCCTCATTGAGTTGATTAAAGGTATAAATTGATTCACGAATTTCTTGATTGCTGCGTAATAAGCGACCGTTATATTCTTTTGCCAAAGATTTGACACGCTTTAAGCTGAGCTGGGGGTTAATTGTACCGAGGTGATTATTGACAGGCGAACTTTTATCCCAAAATTCATGTTCAATTTGTTGATAATTAACCGGTAATACTAAACGTGAATAACCAAACTGTTCTTCACTCGCACGAAATAAGATAGTGACATAAGGGCCAAATGGGTTTTGGCCTTCTAAAATTAAAAAAGAGTTTACCGAAGGGAAATAAAAGTCACGTGATTCTTGATTATTAAAAGCTTTTCCCGATGATCCCATAAAGGCAAATTTATTTTTGCTGTCACGAAAATTGACTTCAGGCAAAAGGTGTAATTTTAAAGTACTTAAGATACTGGTTTTACCCAAGTTGTTTTCGCCATAAAGTACGGTATTCTTACTCACATCCAGTTCCAGATAGCAAATATTTTTCATGCTATTGACGCAGATAAGTTTATTGATTTGATAACGATCTTTGTCCAGTGCAAGATGGTTTTGTGAATGAGTCGCTTGTTGTAGTGGCACTGTTAATCCTCGATTAAAATTTCTTGCTCAGCAAATTTTTGCTGATCTTTTATAAAGTGATATAAAGCGTGTAATGGCGGTGGATAATCAAAATTGAGTAATAATTGATATTTTTTTTCGCTTAATTTTTTTCCATGCTTTAAAAATTGAGTGTGATAATATTGACTAAATACAAATTCACACAGAGTAGTTGCAGGTAGTAGGGCACAGATATTTTTATAAATAGTAAAACCACCCAGATCAATATCCAATAAGCAACGTATTGTAGCGTATAACGAAAAAAAATTCTTGTGTAATTTGTTGCTAATCGCATTGCCTTTAGCATAAACAATATCACAGGGCCATGCTTTATCTAACCAGGTTGACACTAAGTGAGGTGAATGCACTAAGGTAAGAAAATTTTCTAAATTTTCAACAATGAGCAGTTGTTTGTGTGGTGGGTAAGGTGTTTGATAATGTCCATCTTTGTTAATCAAAACAACTTGAGGAAAATCTTGTTGGTAAGGCAGGATCGTCAACAAGGAACCACTGACGGATTTTTTATGACTGTCACCTTGTTTGCTGGCTTGTACGCGATTGGTCGCCCTGTCAAAATTATGTCGTTGAAACAAACGTTCAAAGGCGTTTTGATCGACAACTTCAACTAGGTAAAGGTTTTGCTTGTGTTTCCTCCAACTTAAAATTTTTCGCAATTGCGTTTCAGAGCAATATTGCTTTTCAGCAAGGTCAATAAATTTTTTAATATTGATACTTTTGCCATCTTTAATATTTTGTAGGTAGTTAAGTAGCTTATTGTTGGGCATACATAATAGTTTTCATTGATTTATTACGCATGTATTATGGCTCTTTGATTGTGATTTTCAACAGTTTGCACGATAATTTCTTCATGTTCTACTGTTTTACCACAGCTATGGCATATTGAAAGATGTAATACGGAATCAACTCCCGAAGAAAAAGAGTGTTCACCAGGTAATTCTGCCAATTTAGTTTGCTCGCTGAAATCTTTGCAATAAGGACAAATTTCAAAACTCATGTTGGTGCTCCTTTTTTGACGCGGGTTGATGTTTTTGCTTTATGGTTTCTATAAAGCGAATATCGTGCCAAAAAAGGATGCGGGGTTATTAGTAATTCATTTTTCCTTGCTGCATAGTTTGTTTTTTATGATGTTTTTTATCTCGGTGTTGTTTTTTTATTGCGTTGAATTTATCCATTTGCTCCGTGGTTAAAATTTGCTTTAAGCGGTTATCTGTTTCTTGTTGAAGTTGTTTTCTGAAAGCTATGGCTTTTTCATGTTGTTGTTTCATAATTTCGTTAAACAGTGGTTGTTGATCTGCTGTTAAACTTAATTGTTGCGCCATTCGTTGTTGCATTCTCCCTTGATGTGGTGGTTGAAAACTATTTTTATCTGCTGCATAAATAAAAGTAGCAGAAGAGAGTAAAGCTATGCTAAGAATAGCAAGTGATTTTTTAAATGTGTTTGACATGATGGTTCTCCTTAAAAGTTATGACAAAATATGCGGGGCTTATTTAAGCTTGGAACTGATTGTATGAGTTAAATAAGTAGTTATGATGAATAAATTGTGAAGAAAATAAGGATTTTAACAACTATGCTGTATTTCAATGTGTGATTGAGTGTAAGATAAATTTCATGAGCTCACTTTAGGAATAAACCATTATGATGATTAAGCAAGCATGAAAGTCTGGCATAAGTTAGCATTAATTTTAATTATTACCACTAGCTTGAGTATCAGCATTAGTGTGATTTTATTTCAATATCATTTTAAAAAAAGTTTTCTTGATTATTTACATCAGCAAGAACAACGCCGCATTGAATTGATAGCGGATAATTTAATCATTCAATATATGGAAAATGGCAATTGGGATTTTATACGAGATAATAAACGCTTATGGGCACGTTATATTAATAGTCGCCCTATTCATAAAGCAACTATTAATGAATTAAGAGACTCTTTTCCTTTGGGTGACAGAAAAGTGGCGTTTTTTCCTAGGCCACCGCCAAAGGGGTTGACATTGCTAGATAGTCATTATCAATTAATTGTTGGCAAGAAGCGTCATCAGCAGCATCGGTTACATTATTTCCCTATTAAACTTGAGGGAAAAGTGATTGCCTATATTCAAGAGCTTAGACCGACTAAAATTACCGACCACCTAGATCAGTTATTTGCAAGGAAACAATACCAGGCATTTATTACAAATGCATTAATTGCCATTATTGTTTCAATTCTAGTGGCATTAATAGTCGCTTGGTATGTCAATAAAAGGATTAGCAGCTTAATGTTGATTGCACAGCAGCTGACTTCAGGTTTATATGATAAGCGTATAGCGGTAAAACAAGCTGATGAGCTGGGACAATTGGGCGAAGATTTTAATGCATTAGCGAAGACTTTAGAAAAAAATCAACAAGCACAAAAGCAATGGGTTGCAGATATTTCTCATGAATTAAGAACCCCCGTGGCGATTTTAAAAGGTGAATTAGAAGCGTTAGCAGATGGGATCAGACCTTTGAATCAGGATGCTGTTGCATCGTTAAAACAAGAAACAGAGCGTTTAAATAAATTAATCGATGACTTATATCAATTGTCCGTATCCGATATGGGGGCATTGTGCTATAAAAAAGAGTGCTTTAATTTCCATGATTTTTTAGCTGAAATTAAAGATAACTTTGCTTCGGTTTTTGCTCAGCATAATTTGCGTTTTAATTTTGAAAATAATATCAGACACGATTTTCTGTATCAAGGTGATCGAGATAGACTTTATCAATTAATCAGTAATCTGTTAAATAATTCTCAACGTTATACGGATGCGGGCGGAGAAGTGTCTGTTAATTGTTATCAAAATCAAGAGCAGATTGTGATAAACATTGAAGATAGTGCACCAGGGATAAATGAGGAAAATATAAACATGATTTTTGAGCGTTTATTTCGAGTGGAAAACTCGCGTACTCGTTTGCATGGTGGTGCTGGTTTAGGTTTGGCTATTGCTAAACAAATTGCCGAGGCACATCAAGGCGATATTGTCGCAAAAAACTCGTCATTAGGCGGCGTTTTTATGATGTTAAGTTTAGCTAGCGAAGTGTGAAAATGATGAGTGAACATATTTTAATTGTTGAAGATGAAATCAAAATTGCTAAAGTCTTAGAAGATTATTTGCATGCAAGTAATTTTAAGACTTCAATTTTACTGGAAGGAACAAGGGTTGTTGAGCAAGTGAAACAACAGCCACCAGATTTAATTTTATTGGATTTGATGCTACCGGGTAAAGATGGTTTAGAAATTTGTCGGGAAATTCGCCAGTTTTCTACGGTGCCAATTATTATGCTAACAGCAAAAGTTGAAGAAATTGATCGGATCTTAGGTTTAGAAATTGGTGCCGATGATTATATTTGTAAACCATTTAGTCCTCGAGAAGTGGTTACTCGTATTAAAGTCATTTTTCGCCGTTTATGCCAGTCAGAGGATGCGAAAATTAGCACAGATCCGTTGTTAGTCATGGATGAAGAAAAATATTTGGCAATATTTAAGCAACAAAAACTTGATCTAACACCTGTTGAATTTCGTTTGTTATTCACACTTAGTCAAAGTCCTGGGAAAATTTTTTCTCGCAATCAACTCATGGATATTTTATACACCGATAATCGTATTGTCACTGATAGAACGATAGATAGTCATGTAAAAAATTTACGTAAAAAATTATCTCAGATAGGTTGGCATGAAGAGGTGATTTTTTCGGTGTATGGCTTGGGGTATAAGTTCAGTTAACATAAACTTCATTTTTTCTGCATATTTGTGTTTTATGATGAAATCACAAATTCAGTATAAAGGAGATATACCATGAGAACATTTAAGAAAAAAATCCCTATTAGCGTATTCGCTGTCAGTTCTTTTGTCGTGCAACCGCTTGCTTTTGCTTATACTGCTAATAATCCCGAAGATAGTTATAGCTATTATGATAGTAGCAACTCTTTACTTTATTTACCTAAGGTTGATGCGCAAAATTTGGGTGTTTTTTCGGCCCGTTTACAAATCAGTAAAAATG
>CAYMMQ010000043.1:0-7623 GCA_964391585.1 uncultured Ectothiorhodospiraceae bacterium | reverse complement strand
GTTGATGCGCAAAATTTGGGTGTTTTTTCGGCCCGTTTACAAATCAGTAAAAATGCCCCCTTGAGTCTGAGTATAAACGCTTTAACAAGTTCCACTATAAACGCTCAAGCTTCATCCAGTTATGATGAAAGTTCTCAACAATTATCTATACCAGCATTATTAGTGGATGGTGTTGTATATCAGGCACAACTGTCTTTTAGCAATAATGAGTTTAGTGTGGATAAATTGAATGCTAATCATTCTTATGCCATTGTAGATACGGGGCAAACAAAACTATTTAGTGATGCAGAAGCATTAACAGCGGTAACAAAAAATGCTGACTTTTGGGGGCAAGATGCCCATTATGTAGGAGCTGCCAATAAATATATTGATAATGGTAATGGTACTGTTAGTGATTTGAATACGGGATTAATGTGGCAAAAAACACCGGATGCTAAAACATCATTGGCCAATGCTTTAGCCAATGCCACAACATTTAATTTAGCCAATTACCATGATTGGCGGGTGCCAACGATTAAGGAGTTATATTCCTTGATGAATTTTAATGGCCAAACAGGGACATCACAAGCAAATGCAACACCTTATATTCATACAGGATATTTTGATTTTAGTTATGGTGATACGTCAATAGAACGTTATATTGATGCGCAGTTTATTTCCAGTACCCAGTATGTTAGTACCACTATGTTGGGTGATGCAACTATGTTTGGGGTGAATTTTGCTGATGGTCGGATCAAAGGTTATCCGATTTATGATCCACAGTCAGGAGGTGAAAATAGCTATTATTTGCGTTATGTACGTGGAAATACCGAGTATGGTAACAATAAATTTGTTGAGCAAGGTGAGCTGATATTGGATCAAGCAACTGGTCTGACTTGGTTGAAAAAAGACAGTGGTGGCTTAAAATCAGGTGATACTCAAGATGGACGATTAAATTGGCAGCAGGCTTTAGCTTGGTGTGAATCGTTAGAGTATGCGTCATTTTCTGATTGGCGTTTGCCCAATATTAAGGAGTTACAAAGTTTGGTGGATTATAGTCGCTCCCCTGATACCAGTTCTTCAGCTACTATCGACCCTGTTTTTGAAATCTCATCAATGATTAATGGCAATGGAGTGACCGATTATCCCTATTTTTGGTCAAGTACTAATCATATGGACGGAGTGGATAATAGCAACTATGCTACATATATTGCATTTGGTAGAGGTTTGGGATACATGGCTGATCCTCGTACCGGTGAGTATAGTTTATTAGATGTGCATGGTGCAGGCGTGCAACGTAGCGATCCAAAATCGGGAGATCCTAGTAATTATCCTAATGGTTTTGGTCCACAAGGTGATGTGATCCGGATTTATAATTATGCTCGTTGTGTGCGCTAATGAAAAGATAATAAACGGATAAAAAGTTCATTGCTGCGAAAAAATAGCTTGAAGGTGCTCATTTATTCATATATACCGATAATCATTGACTAAAAATAGCCTCAATAGAGAAAGGCATACTTCGTTTAGAACATTATTTGAAGATAATTAGCATCTAGACTTGAGAGTTGGATTATAGTACCCTAGCGACCAATTTAACTTCTTTCAATTCAATACGCTATTTTTAAATTATGAATAAATCATTGCCTTTTTCTAAAGAAAAAGTTCAACAAATAAAACAATCTTTTCCAACGCCTTTTCATATATATGATGAACAAGGCTTGCGTAGTCATGCCAAGCACTTTAAAAAAGCGTTTAGTATTTTTCCGGGATTTAAGGAATATTTTGCTGTTAAGGCAACACCTAATCCCATTTTGATGAAAATTCTTAAAGATGAAGGTTTTGGTGCGGACTGCTCTTCATTAGCAGAACTCATATTGTCAGAGAAAGTGGGGATTACTGGTGAAAACATTATGTTTACCTCAAATGATACTGAAATTGGTGAGTTTGCTAAAGCACGTTCTTTAGGAGCGATTATTAATTTAGATGATATTAAACATATTGATTTTATCGAACAAGGGTTAGGAGAGGGCCTTCCTGAATTAGTTTGTTTTCGTTATAACCCGGGGCCGTTGCGTGAAGGTAATGCGATAATTGGAGATCCGAAAGAAGCAAAATACGGTTTTACTCGCGAGCAATTATTTGAAGGTTATAAAAAATGTCAAGAATTAGGTGTGAAGCGTTTTGGTTTACACACTATGATTGTTTCTAATGAGCTTAATGCGGATTTCTTTGTTGAAACGGCAAAAATGTTATTTGAGTTGGCAGTAGAACTCAAAGAAAAATTAAACCTTAAACTTGAGTTTGTGAATTTAGGTGGTGGTATTGGCGTACCTTATTTGCCAGTACAAACCCCCGTTGATTATGATTATGTTGCCAAAGAAATTATGCAACAATACCAGCAACTCATTGTTCCCGCTGGTTTAGATCCGTTGAATATCTATATGGAGTGTGGTCGAGTGATTACTGGGCCTTATGGTTATTTGATTACCGATGTGATTCATTTAAAAGAAACGTATAAAAGTTATGTTGGCACAAATGCCACTATGGCAAACTTGATGCGCCCTGCAATGTATGGTTCTTATCATCATATCAGCGTATTGGGCAAAGAAAAGGCGCCCCTATTTAAAAAATATGATGTAACAGGCTCATTATGTGAAAACAATGATAAGTTTGCGATTGATCGCGAGTTGGCTGAAATCAAAGTTGGTGATATCTTGGCCATTCATGATGCTGGAGCGCATGGTCATTCAATGGGATTTAACTATAATGGCAAGTTACGTTCTGCCGAACTCTTGCTTAGAGAAGGTGGTAGTGTCGATCAAATTCGTAGAGCAGAAACGTTGGATGATTACTTCGCCACTTTAGACTTTGAACAAATCAACCGTTATTAAAATAGGATAGAACAATGGTAGCAAGAAATAAAAATTTAGCAAAACTACAAGCGGGTTATCTTTTTCCTGAAATTAACCGTAGAAAAAATGAATTTATTGCCAAAAACCCTGATGCAAAAATTATTAGTTTGGGTATTGGTAATACTACGGAGCCTTTACAAAAAAATGTTATCAATTCGTTAAAAGTAGCTGTCGAAGAAATGGGGACAGCAGAAGGTTATAGTGGTTATGGTGATGAGCAAGGTATGACAGCATTACGTGCCAAAATTGCTCAGAAAATGTATAGCTCTAAAGCAAATATTGATGCATCAGAAGTTTTTATTTCTGATGGTGCTAAATGTGATACCGGTCGTTTACAATTGCTATTTGGTAATGATACTACCATCGCCGTTCAGGATCCGTCTTATCCCGTTTATGTGGATAGTGCGGTAATAATGGGACAAACGGGGTTTTATAATGAAGAGAGTCAGCAGTTTGACAAGATTGAATACATGCCTTGTACGGCAGAAAATGACTTTTTCCCCAAATTGAAAAAAGCCGATATTATCTATTTTTGTTCACCTAATAATCCAACTGGAGCAGTGGCAACGAAAGCGCAATTAACCGAGTTGGTTCAGTTTGCTAAAGATAATGGCTCTATTATCGTTTTTGATGCCGCTTATGTGGAATTTATTAGCGATCCAGAATTGCCTAAGTCAATCTATGAAATTGAAGGTGCTAAAGAAGTTGCGATTGAAATTTGCTCATTTTCAAAACCTCTAGGTTATACCGGTGTGCGCCTAGGCTGGACGATTGTTCCTAAGGCTTTAAAATATGATGATGGTTCATCCGTTCATGCTGACTGGAATCGTATTATGACCACTATTTTTAATGGTGCTTCTAATATTATTCAACAAGGAACAATAAAAGCTCTAGATGATCAAGGTTTAGCTGAAATGCGTGAACTGGTAGATTTTTACATGGAAAATGCTCGTTTGATTAAAGAAGCTCTAGATAGCTATGGTTTTACGACTTATGGTGGTAAAAATGCTCCGTATATTTGGGTAAAACTGGAAAGTATGACTTCATGGGAAGCATTTAGCTTTATTCTAGAAAATGCTCATATTGTAACAACACCTGGTTCTGGTTTTGGACCTGCTGGTGAAGGTTATGTACGTTTTAGCGCTTTTGGGCACCGTGAAAATATCCTTGAAGCCATTGACAGAATGAAAAACTTAAAGATTTAGTAATTATCTATCCATTTAATTCATTACAAGACTTGTTAAGTAATTGAGTTTTTTGCATAGAGGATAACTTTTTGATGTGAATTTCTCGTTTTGTTGCGTTTGAGCGGTCAAACCCAGACTCATAATAAACAATTTTTAAAGGGGCTCTAGCACGAAAGTACTTGGCCCCTTTTTTGTTTTTGTGTTGTAAAAAACGTCTGTTGATATCGGTACTAATCCCAGTGTATAAAGAATTATCTGAGCACAAAATAATATAAACAAACCAGTTATTTTTTTGTTGAGAAGTATTCACAATTTCCACCGGCGTCTATGGCTGTAGCAATACGTGATAAGCTATGGATATATGCCGCCGTTCTAAGGGCACAGGAGTGTTCTTCTTTAACTTCCCATATTTTTAGTGTTTCTTTTACTAATATTGCTTTGAGCCGTTCATAAACTTCTGAAGTTTCCCAGTAATATCCCGCCTTATTTTGAACCCACTCAAAGTAAGATGCGGTTACACCACCCGCATTGGCTAAAATATCTGGAATAATCAACACATGCTTTTGTAAGTTAAGATACTCATCTGCTTCTTCGGTAACAGGGCCATTGGCAATTTCAAGGATAATTTTGCTTTTGATATTATCCATATTTTCATTATTAATGACATTTTCTAAAGCCGCGGGGGCTAAAATTCCAACATCTAATTGTAACAACTCTTCATTGCTAATGATTTTTATTTGTTCGTTTGCTTCATAATCAATAAATTTACCTTTACTTTGTTTAAACATTAACAATTTCAAGGGATCAAGTCCTGCTTCAGAATATAGTCCTGCAGTAGAGTCACTAATGGCAACAATACGATAACATTTATCATGAGCTAAACGAACAAAACTTCTGGCCGCATTACCAAAACCTTGCACAGCAATAGTCGTGGTTTCTGGGTTGATTTGTAGTTTTTTTTCTAGAGCATTTAAAACATAAAAAGCACCTCTGCCTGTTGCATCAGTTCTACCTTTTGAACCACCTAATGCAAGTGGTTTTCCAGTGATCATTGCCGGACAATGTTTACCTGCAATCTTACTATATTGGTTAGCCATCCAGCCCATGATCATTTCATTGGTATAAACATCTGGGGCTGGGATATCTCGATCTTCGCCGATATAAGGAAAGAACGCATCGATGTAAGCTCGAGATAGGCGTTCTAGTTCGGCAGGTGATAATTCTTTTGAATTAACGCAAATACCTCCTTTGGCACCCCCAAAAGGTAATTGACATACGGCTGTTTTAAACGTCATCCAAAAAGCTAAGGAGGTAACTTCGTCAAGGTTTACATTAGGATGGTAACGGATCCCACCTTTTGTGGGGCCAAGAGTATCGTCATATTGCACTCGGTAGGCTTTAAATGCTCTAAGTTCGCCATTATCCATACGAATATTTAAACTTGCTTCGATAGAAATCTTAGGATATTTTAATTGCTCTTCAACATCCTGCGATAATTTTAGGTATTGGACTGCTTTGGCTAAACGTTTTCTTGCTCCATCAAATGTTGATGTTGAGTTTTCCATATAAAATTCCTTAATTAATAAGATTGTATTAAACTACTGAACAATTAAAACCTAGCCTCATTTTAAGCGTAAAAATATAAAAAACAAGGTTAATTGATGTATTTTCTGCTATACTTACTGGCTTGTTGTTACGCAATTGAGGGGCCGACTTGATACATAGAAAATTTTGCAGGCAAAATAGATGAAATTGAAGATCAGGCTAAATAATTAAAGATAAAAAGAATAAATTAAAACGAGATGGCAAGAGTATTATGGGAAATATAACAGATGATTTGAGGATTGATAATATTGTTGATGTGGTCTCGCCTCAATCGCTTCATGAAAAATACCCTTCGACTGGGGTAGCCGAACATACTATCGTGCAAACACGAAAAGAAATTCATGATATTTTGATGGGCAAGGATGATCGTTTATTGGTGGTTGTTGGACCGTGTTCAATTCATGATGTTGATGCAGCAAAAGAATATGCAGAAAATATTCGAAAAGCAAGAGAAGTTTTTAGTGATAATTTGTTATTGGTGATGCGCGTTTATTTTGAAAAGCCACGCACAACTGTTGGTTGGAAAGGTTTAATAAATGATCCAAATCTGGATGGAACATTTGAGATTAATAAAGGTTTAGGATTAGCAAGAGAATTATTAGTTCATATCAATAATATGGGCGTACCGGCGGGGACAGAGTTTTTGGATCTCATCAGCCCTCAATATGTCGCTGACTTAATAAGTTGGGGGGCAATTGGTGCGAGGACAACCGAAAGCCAAGTTCATCGAGAACTTGCGTCGGGTTTGTCCGCTCCAGTGGGTTTTAAAAATGCTACGGATGGCGGTTTAGCCGTAGCAATTGATGCAGTAAATTCTTCATCAAAAGCACATAGCTTTTTATCGGTAACTAAAGCGGGTAAGTCTGCTATCTTTTCAACTAAAGGTAATGAAGACTGTCATATTATTTTACGAGGTGGAAAAGAACCTAATTATGATGTTACTCATGTTAATCAAGCAATTGAGCAGTTACAAGCATCTTCCTTAAAAGCTAATATCATGATTGACTTTAGTCATGCAAATAGTAACAAGCAATATCATAAACAAGTTGATGTCGGAGAAAATGTAAGTCAACAGGTAGCAGATGGTTGTAAAGAAATTATTGGGGTAATGATTGAAAGTCATTTAGTGGCTGGACGTCAAAATATAACCCTGAGAGAAGAAATGACTTATGGGAAAAGTATTACAGATGCCTGTTTGGCTTGGGAAGACACATTAGCGTTGTTGGAAAGGTTATCAGCATCCGTTGAACAAAGAAGGCTAGCTGAGTAAGAATTTATAAGTATCTGTTTAAGTAAAGGTTGAACTAAGGTGTTTTTTGCTTTTGGTGTATTAGTATCTGTTATTATAATATTACTGATTATATCGGTTTATATAAAAAGCCCTCGGTATGGTATTGCCTTATCCATTATTACAATAATACTTATAAGTGTTGCAACCCTATGGAGTATTTATGAGCCAAGTCTTGTTAAAAAAGCTGAAACACGGATCAAGCGAGAAGAACTACAGTTTAGCGAGGCAAAACTAGAAGCATCTTATGGGAATAACTTTAACTATAGCGCAATATTAAAAAACAATTCCTCCAAATACTTATTAACATCCTTAGATTTACAATTAAAAATTCAATGTATTGATAATAGTAAGGTCTGTCCTGAAAGTTCACGTGCTAAAGTAAAAGTATGGATTGCAGCGGGAGAAAGTAAGCAAATAGATGTTTATTTCAAAACAAATAACATAGCAAAAGAAGTTGAAATTAAAGATTGGCAGCTATTTGTTAATTCAAGTTATGCAAAATAATTTAAGAACTCTCTTGGGTAGAATAACAAAAATATAGTAAACCCTTTAAAATAAATGATTTAGCAGAAACATCAAAAAAGTATAGTGAAAATAAATTTAAAATAAACAAAAAAAGTGTTGACGGGTGGAAAAAAGTCCGTATAAT
>CAYMMQ010000042.1:0-17269 GCA_964391585.1 uncultured Ectothiorhodospiraceae bacterium | reverse complement strand
TTTCAATAAAATCCAGTGAAAATAGATACTCTCGACATTTTTGTATAAATTCACTTCTCTTTTTTATGATGTTGTGAAGTCGGGGTCTGCGTAAATCTAGATATCTATATTTCAGACGTGTTTCTTCTCCAATTTCTTTGCCGTCGGTCTGGATTGGCATTGGTAGTTCTTTGCATGTATTGAGAATAGTTAACTCTTCAACCTCATGGCTATTAAGATCCAGATCTTCATTCAACGCAAGCTGATTGATTTTTGTATCTAAATTGTTGTGTGGTTTTAACCGGAATTGAATCGTAATAATTGTTCGATGAAACTTTGTATTTTCTAAATATAGTTCTGATTCTGAAGTAACCTGAACATATATAGTGTCAGCAAATATTTGACAGCCACCGTAAAAAAGCCCTCTTAAATACTCTCCTCGTAATGGCATGACATTTTCAATGATACAAATTCCTGCATCTTGATCGAAAGAAAGAGTTTTACACCAACCTATTTGGTTATCGTCCCCGCCCCGCGCTACGCTGTTATATCCTTGACCTTCATCATTTGCATGGAGCCAATCATAGGTTGAAAAAATCATGTTTTTTCCTGGACCTAATTCATACCATATACGTAAAAACTCAATGCCTGCTTGAAACATAAGACTGTCAGAAGCTTGAGCTTCGATGACGTTGATGGTATCTACTAAATAACTATAGGGGTACCAGGAGTCGGCATTTAAAGAGTTAATATCAAATGGGATTTCCACATTTTCAATAACATCTAAATTTTTAAATGATGTGACAAAACCAAGAAGGTAACTTCCCGAGATTTCTCCTATTAGATCAACCCTTTTCGTATTGTCTTTTTCAATTTTAATCATCTTTATATCATACAATGAATTTATAAGGTTTAGTGAAAGATAATTCAATGCTTATTGCTATAAACATATTCAAGAAAGGTTTTTTGATCGAAATAATACTGACAAACTTCTTGTAGCTGTTTATCATTAACAAAAAACAATATTGGAATTTTTAAGCCATATTTTTCTTTGTCTAAAGGATTCTTATCAACATCGATAATTAATAGTTCAAATAAAACATCTCCAGTCGCAGAATGCTGCAAGCTTTGTATTATCTCCAACATATCCTCACATAAATGACAATTATAGCGAGAGTACAGAATAAATTGAGGTTTAGTTAACATTCAAACTTAGTTCCATCAGATGATAAAACTTGGTGATTTTTTACTATTTTTAATAATTTAACTTCATACTGCATATGTTTTAATTTTTTACACAAATAACCACTGCTAAGAAAACCTAATAAGGAAAAAGCAAAAATGGTTAAATCTGCTGAAGAAGAAGATAATTTAAGAGTAATCGTTAATAAAACACCAATTCCTGCAAAAAAAATGATTCCAATTAAAGGAAAAAAATACAGGAAAAAAGAACCTTTTAAAAAAGCATTTTCAGATAAGCCAATGATGACTTCATCCCCATCCTTAGCATTAAGAGAGTTATGTATTTTTACACTCACCGGGTTTTTATTAAAAAGTTTTTCTAATATCGGGGTGCCACATGACGAATGTCTAGCACAATTACCACAAACAGATTTTTTTTCTGTCTCAACCCAAACATATTCTCCATCAGTTTTATCACGTTTTGAAATTTTCGCTAAGGTTTCTATCATTTATTCTTTGCCTCAATCTTTATTCAAGTTTACTTTTTGGAACAAATCGCCATATGGAGATACAGCGACTTTGTTATAAAAGTTTATGTTATCAAACTGTTGACGTTTTAATTTTTGCTGTTCTAAATACTGTAGCAATAACGAATTGCCAGTATTTGCTCGTTCCGAAGTAACGAGTTGTTGATTTTGCAACAAGCTTTCTATTTGCCTTTTATTATCGTTTTCTTGTGGCAAAGCTGAATTTTGATTTAACTCATAAATAACTTTATGGGAATTAATTACTGCTGGTAAGTTTTGCTTCACCTTAACCACTTGTAATTGTGAGCGAACGCTTGGATCTGAGCTATGTTGTAAAAAAGGTAAATTAAATAATAACAATAGTATTGATGCCGCTATAGCAAGAGGAAGTTTGTGACGGTTAAAAAATGAGTAACTTTTGTTGCCCTTTGTTTGTTGGGGTTTTACTGGTGTGCCCTGTTTTAAAACCACTATTTTATTAAGCTCTTGCTCGCTTATTTTTTTAGAGACAAGTTGGCTGATATCAATAGGAAATTTTAGCTCGGAAGGCATTTTACTTTTTTTAGCAACACTTGATATCACATGACGCACAGCTGTTAATTGTTTAAAATTCTCTTTTAATTGATTATTTGCATTAACAGGATCAGAATGCTTATTTTCGAGCATTTGATCAATTAATGCATGCATATCCTTACTTGATAACCTATCATCAAGTAAATCATTTAATTGATTAAATTTTATGTAGTCTGACTCTATACTCATTTGTTAATCTCAAATATTCTTTAGAGTAAATGCTTTACTGCATCATAAACCAGCTTTCTTGCCCTAAATAGTCTTGAACGAACTGTGCCAAGAGGACATTTAATGACTTGGGCAATTTCTTCATATTCCATCCCATCTATCTCACGATAATAAATAATATCTCGTAATTCATCGGGTAAATCGTCTAGCACTTGTTGAGTAAGTGTAAACATTTGTTCATTATACAATAATCTATCGGGTTGCTGAGGATCAATAAACACGCCTGATTCATCAAAGTTTTGTACGTCCTCAAGCACCACATCTTGTTGTGGCGGACGAATTTTTTTTGCTAATAGATGGTTCTTCGCCATATTAATCGCAATACGATATAACCAACTATAAAAAGCACTATCGCCACGAAACAACGAAAGTTTTTGATAAACTTTAATAAAAATTTCTTGGCAAACATCTAAAACTTCATCATGATCTTTAATATAAGAATATATAACATGAGCAATTTTATGTTGATATTTTAATACTAACAAATCAAATGCTTTAATATCGCCATTATTTACACGTTCTATAATCACGCTATCAAAAGCAGAATCCGTTACTTTAGGTTTTCGATTTAACTCAATAACAGCACTCACTTTATACTTTAGTTCTCTTAATATTTAGGATAAATACTTTGTCTCAATCCGTTCTTTGTATAAAATACTTATTTTAATTGTATACTTTAAGAACTACAAATGACGAGTATATTTTCAATGGAATTATAAAAACTGCAAAAAAGAATAAAATATAAATGTTAGCAAAATCTTAAATAGGATACACTATTAAAACAAATTCTAATAAAATGAACAAAGAGCAATAAAATGTCCCAATTACCCCCCATGTCAACCGATGTGTTAATTTTAGGCTCAGGTGCAGCAGGCTTATCTTTAGCCTTGAAAATTTCAGCTCAACGCAAGGTTGTTTTATTATCTAAAACTTCCTTATCAGCTGGTTCAACACGTTATGCTCAAGGCGGAATTGCCGCTGTTATGGATGAGGTAAAAGATTCAACCCTCGCCCACAAAAAGGACACCATTATTGCTGGAGCGGGTTTATGTGATAGTAAAATTGTCAATTTTTGTGTTCGTAGGGGTAAAGAAGAAGTCAATTGGTTAATCAATCAAGGGACTAAATTTACCCCGAATAATTCCAATGAAGATGATAACGCCTCACCCTATCACTTAACTCGCGAAGGTGGACATTCACAACGCCGAGTTATTCATGCCAGTGATGCAACGGGCAAGGCTTTATCAGAAACATTAATTAATAAAGTTTTACAACATCCCAATATCCATGTTGAAGAAGACTTTATCGCTATTGATTTAATTATTGATAATAAAAAATCATCTCAAGCAAAATGTCTGGGCATTTATGTATTAAATAAAAAAACCAATCAAATAACTACCATTCAAGCCTCTTTCACCGCTCTAGCTACCGGTGGTGCAAGTAAAGTATATTTATATACCAGTAATCCAGACACCTCTACTGGAGATGGCATAGCTATGGCGTGGCGAGCGGGTTGTCGAATTGCTAATATGGAATTTAATCAATTTCATCCAACCTGTCTTTTTCACCCAAAAGCAAAGTCATTTCTTATCAGTGAGGCATTACGAGGCGAAGGAGCTAAACTAAGGTTAAAAAATGGTCAAGAATTTATGCATAAATTTGATCCAAGACTAGAACTTGCACCACGAGATATTGTTGCCCGTGCGATTGATTATGAGATGAAAAGAACCGGCTCAGACTTTGTCTATTTAGATATTAGTCATCGCTCAAAAGAATTTATCCTAAGTCATTTTCCCAATATTTACCAGCATTGTTTGCAATTTGATGTCGATATTACTCAAGAAGCTATTCCCGTTGTCCCTGCAGCACACTATACTTGTGGAGGTGTAGTCACTGATAAACATGGCAGAACGGATATAAAAAACCTTTATGCCATTGGTGAAACTGCATGTACTGGATTACATGGCGCTAATCGTATGGCCAGTAATTCATTATTAGAATGTTTGGTTTTTGCACAATCTGCCGCACGGGATATTTTTGCTAAAAAAGCCAATGAAAATTCCCCGACAATTAAACCCTGGGATGAAAGTCGGGTAACAGGCTCAAATGAAGGGGTTATTGTCAGTCACAACTGGGATGAATTACGTCGCGTGATGTGGGATTATGTTGGTATTGTAAGAAGTAATAAACGCTTGAAAAAAGCCAAACAACGAATTAGATTATTAAATAAAGAAGTGGATGAATATTATAGCTCCTATAAAATCAACAACGACCTTATTGAATTGAGAAACATTGTTCAAGTTGCTGATATTATTATCAAAAGCGCTACAAAACGCAAAGAAAGTCGGGGGTTGCATTATAATTTAGACTATCCGAATAAAAATGATAAAAAGTTTTTAAAAAATTCCGAATTAAAAGCAGATAACTAGAAGTTAAGAGGAAATAAGCATGAGAAAAATTACACTATACAGTTTAGATGATTATAATAATGGACTTATCATCCCTTTCACTATTGAACTTGATAACTTAAACTTTCAACAATTTCAAGCCGAGATCCAAAAGCAGTTACAAAAAATTGATCAAGAGCAAGGTGGAGGAAGCAGGGAAAGATGGAAAGTAGCAACGTATGAAAATATCCCCTCAGATTTTATTGGAGAATACTGTCTAGATAAAGCTTTTTTTGATTACCTAGATAAGTTGCGTAATAGCAAAATAGATGAAACTATTTTTCAAGCAGGAATTGAGTGTGGTTTATCACTAGAAGATATTGAAAACTGTTATAGGGGTAAGTTTGAATCAGACACTGCATTTACAGAAAAATACATCCAAGAGCATAATATCTTAGAGAAAATTCCCGCAGAGTTAAGAGACTACTTTGATAGAAAAGCCTATTGTAAAGATATTATGCGTCAACATGATGCCGCAAATGGTTTTTATTTTTCAATCAAGTGATGATTGAAGTACTACTCTTCTTTATTAGAGGAACCACAAGTACCCTTTTTACTACAACCACCACACCCTGGCTGAAAGCCTTTAAAAAGGGGATCTTGTTTACCCATAATGCGTTGCAATAAAAGCCATGCAATTAAAACAATAGGTAAAACAAATAACACAATAACAAATTCCATAAGCTACTCTTAAGTTGAACTAAATAATCCTGCAAAACCCATAAATGCCATTGATAAAATACCGGCAATAATCAAATTAAATGCCGTACCTTTTATTAAACTTGGTACATTCATCAAAGTTGTTTCTTCGCGAATAGCAGCCATCAGCACCATTGCCAAGGTAAAGCCTGCTCCAGCACCTAACGCAAACACCATTCCTTCAATAAAACCATAATCTCTATTAGTCGCAAAAATTGCTAGTCCTAAAATGGCACAGTTAGTCGTAATAAGTGGTAGAAAAATACCTAAGGATTTAAATAAGCTTGGGCTTAATTTTTTTATACTCATTTCAATAAATTGCACCGTGCTCGCAATCACCACAATAAAACTGATTAAACGTAAATAAGGGGCATAAATTAACACATAAGTATTTAATATCCACACACATAATGCCGTGATACATAGTACAAAGGTAGTGGCTAAACCTAAGCGAAAAGAGGTTTCAAGCTGCCCTGATACGCCTAAAAAGGGACATAATCCCAAAAAGTAAGCTAAGACAAAGTTATTCACCAATAAGGTGCTAATAAAAATCCACAGCAAATTATCCATGAACACTTTCCCGCTCAACAGTTGCCACTTTTAATAAAAACTGCTTTCGTTTTTCAGTAATCCAATTAAACAACAATAGCAATAATCCAAGGGTTAAAAAACCGCCTGGTGGTAAAATCATTATCACCCACGGCTCAAAATGAGGGCCAAAGAGATCAAAACCAAATAATGCCCCTACCCCTAAAACCTCTCTTACCATGCCTAAAGCTAATAGCGCAATCATAAAACCACCCGCCATACCAGTAGCATCCATTACCGCTAATTTAACGGTATTTTTAGAGGCAAAAGCTTCTTGTCGCCCTAGGATCATACAATTAGCCACAATTAAGGGAATAAAAGCGCCTAATTCTTTATGAATTGCTGGCAATAAGGCTAATAGACTATAATCCACAACCGTTACAAAGGTTGCAATAATAATAATATACAGCGAAATTCGAACTTGTTTGGGGATCCACTGCTTTAAAGAAGATACCAAAAAGCTTGACCCCACTAATACAAAAAATGTGGCAATGCCCATCACAACCGCATTGATTGCCGAGTTAGTGACCGCCAGCATAGGACACATTCCTAACACCTGAACAAACACGGGGTTTTCTTTCCATAAACCTTTTATTAGCTCTGCATAAGCAGTATTTGAATTATTCTCAGACATTAGTAATTATCCAACTGACTTTCATTTAAGCTGTTTTCTTGCCAAGGAATATCAATTTTTTGTTGTAAAATTTTATCCTGCCACTGTAAAAAAGCATGGTTAATAATTTTCACCACCGCTTTAGAAGAAATCGTTGCCCCTGTTATCGCATCAACTTGATTGTTTGCTGTTTTTTTTCCCTTTTTAACCAACTTAATTTCTTTGTCTATAAACAAATGGTTAAACTCATTAACAAAATCCATATCTTTAAAAATTTTATCACCTAAACCAGGTGTTTCACGGCTGTCTAAGATTTGCATACCAACAATTTCTGAGCTTTGTTTTGAATAACCAAATAACAACTTAATAGTATCTTGAAAACCAGGCCCCGCTCCCTGAATAGCATAACCAATAAATTGATCATTTTTGTCATAGGCAGAAAAAACCATCTCATCATCAACCTCATCAGTATGAACAACTTCAAAAGATTGATGTTGTGACTGATAATGCAGTTTATGCATTTTTACCGCACCAGGTAAAACATTAAAAACAGCATTTTCTAGCTCTCTTGCTTTATTTTCTTTAATCGTATCAAAGGTTAACAGATAAATGCTAATAATGATTATGCCTGAAATAAAACCAGCTATCGCCATAGAAATAACCAAGCGACTTCCAGTCGGTTCATCAATAATAGGTGTATTTCCGTTATTAGTACTCATCACTTATTCCGCCCAAAAATCTTTGGTTGAGTATAACGGTCAATCAACGGGGTACATGCATTCATAAGTAAAACGGCATATAACACCCCTTCTGGTAATCCACCATAGCTACGAATTAATACCACCAAAAAACCAATACCAACACCAAAAATCCAGCAGCCTTTTGGGGTCAGCGGTGAAGTGACAGGATCGGTTGCCATAAAAAATGCAGCCAATAATAAACCACCTGAGAAAATAGTAAAAAGTGGTGATGGAAGTTGCTCATCGAACATTGATAATAGTAAAGAAAAAATAGCAGCCGTTAGCAGTATTGCTAAGGGAATGCGCCAATTAATATTACGCCTTAACAACAAATACAAGCCACCCAACAATAATAACAATGCACTGGTTTCCCCAATTGATCCTGCAGTATTACCCGTAAATAACAGCCACAAATTGGTATCTTGATGTTCAAATTTCATCATTCCCAATGGAGTTGCTGCACTCATAGCGTCGCTTATACTATTAGCACTGGCTTGCATAAATGGTATAGCAAGACTGCTATCATACAACTGAAAAAAGTCTCCTTGGGCGACCGCTGTCCAAGTTGTCATGGCGATAGGAAATGTAGCCAATAAAAAAGCACGTCCTAGTAAAGCTGGGTTAAATAAGTTTGCTCCCAGTCCACCCCAAATTACCTTACCCAAACCGATACTCACCACCCCGCCTAAAAATGCCATCCATAAGGGTAATGCAGGTGGAAGTGTTAAGGCTAATAACAGCCCCGTTAAACCAGCGCTACTATCACTTAGGGATAATAATCGTTTTTCAACAGGGGTAAAAACCCACTCGGTTACCACTGCACCAAGGATGCAAGCTAACATAAGTAACAAAGCACTCATACCAAAAAACCATACTGCAGCTAAAGACGCCGGCAGTAAAGCAATCCAAACATCCTTCATCGCTGAAGGAGTTGTTAAGGTTTGTCTTAATAGAGGTGCAGACTGTAATAGTAAATGAGGATCTTTTTTTGCCATAATTAGTGTTTTTTCTTATTTCTCAAACTGTCCTTTGCCGTTCTAATATGTTGCACTATCGGAATATTAGAAGGACAAGCATAGCTACAAGCACCGCATTCGACACAATCCATCACACTATATTTTTCTTGCATTTCATCATATAACCTAGATTTACCTAACAAAGCAAAACGAGAAGGATTCAAAAAATATGGGCAAGCATCTAGACATCTTGCACAACGAATACAAGGGTATTCGGTTTTACGGGCCGTTTCATATTCGGTAAAGGCCAAAATTCCCGAGGTTCCTTTTAAAATTGGGGCATCCAGATCGGCAATGGCTTGTCCCATCATAGGTCCGCCCATAATCACTTCACGGGTTTGCTCTTTTAAACCACCACAATAGTCTAAAACATCTCGAATAGGCGTACCAATAGGCACTAATAAATTAGCAGGTCTTGTAATCCCAGGCCCAGCGACAGTAACAATCCGCTCTATCACTGGGATCCCTTTTTCAAAATAATCAGCAAGTGCAACAATTGTTCCCACATTATTAACAATAATGCCTAAATCTCTAGGAAGTTTACCAATGGTTAACTCTTTATTATAAACACTTTTGATCAACATCCTTTCAGCACCCTGAGGGTACTTTACATCTAAAGGGATAATCTTAATTTCGACATTTTGATCTTGATGTTTTTTTAAGGCTTCTTGCAGATGGGTAATTGATTCCGGCTTGTTTTTTTCAACCCCTATGGCAACTTGTTTTATAGCCAATTGACGACAAAGAATTAAACAACCACGGATAACAGTATCAGCTCTTTCCACCATCAAGCGGTGATCATTGGTTAAATAAGGTTCACACTCAGCCCCATTAATCAATAAGTCAGTAATTCTTTGCCCTTCTGGAATAGCATATTTCACATGACTGGGAAAAGCCGCTCCCCCCATGCCTACAATACCAGCCATTTGCACCGCTTGAATAAATGACTCCTCATCTTTGATCTCACTTTGCTCAATTTCATGAAAATCAAACTGCTGAGAAGAAAATGGGTCAGTTTTAATTTCAATCGCTGCTTTAAATGAGCCATCGACATATCTGAACATGCCTATATCGTTAACTGTTCCACTAACGGGACTATGTAAGGCCGTAGAAATAATACCATTAGCTTTAGCAACTAATTGCCCTCGATGAACTTTGTTACCAATATTTACCACGCTTTTTGCCGCAACACCTATATGTTGTCCTAAAGGCAATACATAATGACTCACAAAAGGTACGCGTTGTATGGCTAAGTCCGCCGTTTGCTCTTTATGATGAGGCGGATGCACCCCATGTAAAAAGCCACGATCAAAAGATAAAAAGTCAAAAGATAAAAAATTAAACATACAAAGTTTAAATGATTGACTTTAACAATTCACCCATATCTGCAGGGGACTTTGATACATGAATGCCAGCAGCTTGCAAGCAAGCAATTTTATCTTTTGCCGTTCCTTTTCCACCAGAAATAATCGCACCAGCATGCCCCATTCTACGTCCTTCAGGTGCAGTCATGCCAGCAATATACGCGACTACAGGTTTTGTTACCGAAGATTTAATAAATTCAGCCGCTTCTTCTTCTTTGCTACCGCCGATTTCACCCACCATAATAATTGATTTGGTTTTTTCATCTTGTTCAAATAAAGTTAAGCAGTCAATAAAGTTCATCCCATGAATCGGATCGCCACCTATTCCGACACAGGTGCTTTGCCCTAAACCTTGTACTGTTGTCTGTCGAACCGCTTCATAGGTTAAGGTACCTGAACGAGAAATAATACCTACGTCACCCGCTAGGTGAATATCTCCTGGCATAATGCCAATTTTACACTCACCCGGAGTAATAATACCTGGGCAGTTTGGTCCAATTAGCCTAGGCGCTTGCTCACCCATTTCGCGTAATAAGGTTTTCACCTTAATCATATCTAATACCGGAATTCCTTCGGTAATACAAACGATTACTTTAATACCAGCAGTTGCCGCTTCCATTATTGCATCTGCAGCAAATGGCGCAGGCACATAGATCATGCTTGCATCAGCATCGGTAGCAGCCACCGCATCTTTAACGGTATTAAAAACGGGTCGATTGATATGCTGCGTTCCACCTTTACCAGGGGTTACACCACCGACTAGTTGAGTGCCGTAATCAATAGCTTGCTGTGCATGAAAAGTTCCTTGTTTACCCGTAAAACCTTGCACGATAACTCGTGTTTCTTTATTAATTAAAATACTCATAAATAACCTTTAAACGATTGATTAATTGATATTATTGTTTTATTGAAGAAACTGCTTTTTTAGCAGCTTCAGTTAGTTCACTCGCCGTCTCAATATTCAAACCACTATCGGCTAATAGTTGTAAGCCCAAGGCCGCATTAGTTCCTTCTAAACGCACAATAACAGGAATGGTCACCCCTACTTCTTTAACCGCACTAATAATCCCTTGTGCAATCAAATCACAACGAACAATGCCACCAAAAATATTCACTAAAATCGCTTGTACCTTATTATCACTTAAAATTAATTTAAATGCCTCGGCAACTCGCTCAGCTGTTGCCGTACCACCAACATCCAAAAAGTTAGCTGGTTCTCCACCATGCAGTTTAATCAAATCCATGGTTGCCATAGCCAAACCTGCTCCATTAACCATACAACCAATATTTCCATCTAAGGTAATATAATTAAGTTCATGTTCTGCCGCTTCACTTTCTTTTGCATCTTCTTGGGTAATATCTCGCATCCCTTGCAATTGCTTATTTCGATACAAGGCATTATCATCAATATTTACTTTCGCATCCAAAGCTAATAAATCATCATCTTCGGTAATAATCAGCGGATTAATCTCAACTAAGGAAATATCATTATGAATAAATAAATAATACAGTCCCATCATGATTTTTGTTAAGGCACTAATTTGCTTGCCTTCAAGCCCTAAAGCAAAAGCAATATCACGGCATTGAAATGCTTGAAGACCTACAGATGGATTGGCACTCACGGTTAGAATTTTTTCAGGTGTTTTATCAGCAACCGCCTCAATATCCATCCCACCTTCCGTTGAGGCCATAAACGTAATCGATTCAGAGTCTCTATCAACTAAGGCTCCTAAATATAATTCTTTTTTAATGTTCAGGGTTTGCTCAATTAATAAGGTATGAATGGGTAATTCTTTGCCATGTGTTTGCGGTGTTGCCATCGATGTACCGAGTAATTGCTCACAAATACTTATTAACTCTTGCTCACTGTGAACAACCTTAACCCCGCCCGCCTTACCACGAGCTCCTGCATGAATTTGAGCTTTGACCACACAAGAACTCAAATTTAAATCTAAATAAGCTTTTTTTGCTTCTTCAATTGAGCTAACCGGAAAACCTGCAGGTGTGGGAATAGAAAAACCATTGAACAATTGTTTTGACTGATATTCGTGTAAATTCATAAACAAGCTTTCCTTTGGATTTGTGTTGAATCAATAAGTTAGAAGCTAAAGCTAATAATAAGTCCAGCAGAATTCTTATTGAGAAAAATCAAAAAACGAGCAGAGTTAATGCAAATTGTTGAACTGATAACACGCCTTAACCCAAACTAAGCCAGCTATTATAAATCAAACAGGGTGACATGTGAACTCTACTAAAATGAGAGATGAGATTTGAACCAATAATGTAAATACCTCTGCTAAATCAGATATTATCAATGAGATACTTATTTTCTTCTTGCTTTAAAAAAATTCTGTAATAAGCAGGCCGATTCTTCAGCCATCAAGCCATTACTTACTTCAATGCGATGGTTTAATGTGGGATTTTGTAATAGGTTAAACACACTGCTGACCGCACCAGACCGAGGTTCAGAGGCTGCATACACTAAGCGAGAAACTCGTGCTTGGATTAAAGCTCCTGCACACATGGCACAAGGTTCTAAACTAACATATAAGGTAGTTTGAGGTAATCGGTAATTTTTCTGTTGTAAAGCGGCTTGACGCAAACATAATATTTCAGCATGAGCACTAGGATCGTGTAAGCTAATTGGTTGGTTAAAAGATGCGGCTAGTAACTGATTGTCTTTAACTAACACCGCGCCTATGGGAACTTCTCCTTGTTTTTCGGCTTGTTGTGCTTGAAGTAAAGCTTGCTCCATCCAATATTCATCACTCATATTTTTATCTTCTTTTAAAAAAGCTATTTTATTTGATTAAAGAGCATATTTTAACGCTTAAATGATTTAAAATGCTGAAATTAAGTCTTTCTGATTAGTTTACCTTTTATCTAAGCATAAGATAAGCAAATATATTATGAAAAAATCCACTATCATTTTACTTACTTTTTTTGTCATGGCCATTTTTTTTAATTGGCTGTATTTGTTTTTAAGTGAATAAAAACATGAGCGTATTACACTTTAGTAAAATGCACGGTTTAGGTAATGACTTTGTGGTGATTAATCAGCTCACCAACCCCATTGAATTATCCAAAGAAACTATTCAAAAACTTGCGCATCGCCAATTTGGAATCGGGTTTGATCAACTACTTTATATTGAAAAAAGTCAGCTTGAGCAAGTAGATTTTAAATACCGAATTTTTAATGCTGATGGTTCTGAAGTTGAACAATGTGGAAATGGTGCTCGCTGTTTCGCCATGTATTTGCGAGAAAAAGGCTTATCGGATAAAGATGAAGTCAAGGTTGAAACACAAAAAGGTATTATTGTACTTTATCATGAGGAAGATGGTATAAAAGTGAACATGGGCAAAGCCAACTTTATTGCCCAACAAATTCCGATGTTAACACTTCCCTCTTTGGCATCAACAAACAAAGTGAACCCTCAACAAAACAAGCATGTCTATGAAATTCAACGCAAGATAAATCAACAAGTATGTGATATTCGCTTTGCAGCTGTTTCGGTTGGAAATCCGCACATTACTATTCAAGTAGATGATTTGGCAAACTTTCCCGTGCAAGCCTGGGGACAGTCATTAGTTGCTGACGCTACTTTTCCACAAGGAATTAATGTTGGTTTTATGCAAATTATCGACAAAAATAACATTGCCTTACGAGTTTATGAGCGAGGTACAGGTGAAACCCTTGCCTGTGGTACTGGAGCATGTGCCGCTGTGGTGAATGGTATTCAACAAGGTGTATTAAACTCACAAGTTCAGGTACAACTAAACGGTGGTTCACTGGCAATAAGCTGGCAAGGAGTGGATACAGATATTTGGATGAAAGGCCCTGCATGTTTAGTTTATGAAGGAACAATGAAATACTCTGCATTTTAGTGCAGGAAAGGGAATATTATTTTTACAACATATTGATGAAGTGATTAGTCACGTCTTAATCAGATATTTATAGTGCTTATTAAAAGGAAATAAACTGCTCTACGGGTTGTTCTTCATCTTGAGTTTGCTCTGATTCAAAAAAGTAACTGCTAAACCATTGAACCAGCAAGTATTGTTTTTGTTGTAACTGAGGATAATAAAAATATGCTACTGTAACTATACTCAATATAGCTAAGATAGCAGTAAGTGTTTTAAACGGTATTTTTGATTGACGAGGTTTAGGTTCGACTTCTGGCTCATCGGCTTCAAGTAATACGGTCTGCTCAATCTCAGTTTGGGTATTTTCCTGCATGATCTCTTTGACTTTTTCATAAAGAGGCAAACAACTTAGGTTTGGATTGATAAAATCAACTTCCAACATAACTAAGATAAGTTCTTGTATCTTTGCGGGCAGTTTTAAAAAAACTTTTTCATAACGATAACTATCATTACTAGTATCTGGTATTAAACCAGTGAGGAGTTGATAAAAAATCACACCTACAGCATAAATATCAGCTTGAATGGAACTTGGGGATTTTGCATTTCTATATGGATAATTTTTATCATTTGGGTTAATCAAACCAAATTCTGCCAACTTAACCTTATTATCTTGATCAAACAAGATATTAGATGGTTTAAGATTGCCATGAATAATGCGATTATTGTGGGCAAACAATAAAGCACTGAGAATACTTCTAGCTATTGGTAAAAATATTTTGAAGTCCATAGCTTGCAACATTCTATCACCTAAAGTCCCCCCCTCACAGTATTCCATAACGGTAATATAAAATCGCTTATTACTCGAGGAGCCAATCACATTTGCAATATGCGGATGTTTTAAGATTGCTAATAATTTCGTTTGTTCACTACCTGGGTAATCATTAGGCCGCTTATGAATAACTAATAAACGCTTATCTGTTTTATTTTGATACAAACTAACACTCATTGCCCCTTCTTCACGCAACACATCTAACAATTCAATATTTTTTATGCCAGCGTCAGTACGTTTTTTTTGTTCCGTTGGAAGTTGAGCTCCCCGTAGTGTATACAACAGGATATTTTTAATTTCATCAGCTGATTGAGGTCTTTTATCAGGATGAGTCTCAAGACATTTTAGGATAATCTCACTCAAGTCTTGAGGCAAGTCAGGCACTAACTCAATTGGGCTACTAAAACGACCAATCGGATCATTTTTAGTAAATAACTTATACATCAGCACACCTAATGAATATAGGTCACTTTTAAAACTCACTAAAGAAGCAGATTGGTGCTGCTCCGGTGACATATAGGCCAAGGTTCCCATCAAGTCACCTACTTGGGTTTTTTCACCCTCAATATCACAGCTATAATATTGAGCAATACCAAAATCCATAACTTTGGCATTTCCCTGCAAGTCGATAAGAATATTATCAAGCTTTATATCACGATGAATGACTCCATTTTTGTGCGCATATGAAAGAGCGTTACAGACTTGAATACAGATATCGATTTTTTGATTAATATTAAATTTATCTGCTGCCAAAGCAACTTTAAGATCTGCACCTTCAATATATTCCATGACATAATAAGGAATATCATCATCGGTAATTCCTCGCTCAATAATTGGAATAATATATGGATTACTTAATTGAGCAATAATCAATGATTCACGATTAAATCTTTCTTTAAAGCCTTTTTGACTCAGCAGTTGTTTACTTAACGCTTTTATGGCTACTTCACGTTTTAAAGAAAGCTGTACTCCTTTAAAAACTTGCGCCATACCACCTTGGCCTATTTTTTCATGAATTTCATATCCGGCTATTTTCATCAGAGTATCAGTACTTATTAACTAATTTAAAGACAAGGTTAAAGAAACTTAAGCTATTTTAATACAGAATAAAATTATTCAGCGATTCCATTAACAAAATAGACTCATACAAAACACTTACTAGTTCACAATACTTTGAGGTTATAGATTGATGAATACTACAAAATTATCAAGCAAAGGGCAAGTCATTATACCTAAGCCTATGAGAATGGAACATCACTGGAATACCGGACAAGAACTTATTGTCCTCGATGTTGGCGATGGTATTTTAATAAAGCCTATAACCCCCTTTCCTGAAACTAATATTAATGATGTAGCTTCTTGTTTAAAAATTAAAGGCAACCCTAAAACTTTAAATGACTTTGAATCTGCCATTGCAAAAGGAATTAAGGAAAAATACAAATGATATCTGTTGATACGAATATCATTGTTCGATTTCTTGTTCAAGATGATAAGCAACAGTATAAAAAAGCATTTGCTATTTTTAATTCCTATGAAATTTATATTTCAGACACATTGTCCTGTTTAGATTGACCAGTACATCATATTGATATATTAAACATTCTCCCATAAATCAATAAATTCTCTAGGGGAGTAAATTGAGATATCGATATATTTTTTAACATCTTTAAGGTGTTTATCTCCAGATATGATAATTTTACAGTCTAATGCAACCGCACATTCTATAAACTTATTATCTTCAGCATCATCTTTGACAATATTCAGGACTGGTGTTTTTGATGCATAATACGAGTTAAAGCCTTGAGCAAACAGTTGGGTCAAGTTCTTTATTTCTTCTGCATCATTTAAACCTAATCGATTAAGAACCAGTAGGTATTCTTCAATAATAGGTTTAGACAAACATAAGGCCAACTGCTCTGTTTTCCAATAATTTATAATCTGGCGAGGAATACCACCAAAAAAAGAGGAGATAAAAATATTGGTATCTATAACCACCTTATCCATTATGGCTACGAACTACTTTTATTGCTGCATCAATATCAGACTCAAGTAAACCACTACTTTGAAACTGATTAGAAATATTATCCCATAAATTATCAATATGGGAAGCCATATCTTTGTCTTGGGTATATTTAGTTAAAAGTTCTCTCACTAGCTCACTTAAATTTTTACCCTCTTTTTTAGCTAACTGGCTTATTTTATTTTTTAAATTATCATCGATTCTAATAATCATTTGAGTTGTCATGGTTTTACTCCAATCGTTTAATTTAGTATAACTTATATATACATTATATACACAGTCTTAAATAATTCATAGATCTTTATATTTTCAACAAGCTATTACCTGCAGCCTAAGTGATCGTTCCATACAATCTATATTGAAAGTTGCTCGCCAAAAGGCTCTGAAAGTTAAGCAATGAATTATCAACTAAACAAAAAAAACGGATGATGATTTAATTGATATTTCCCTTTTTTTCTAAATTCGTAAATTCTTAGACTTTTTTAGAAATAACGTAAAAGTTATTCAGCAGAAAATATTTAATAGATTCGATAAACCGTCATCAGTTGTTAACGGCGACGTATTTCCGAATAAATCTGGCGAATATAATTTATGGCAAAA
>CAYMMQ010000041.1:3362-17433 GCA_964391585.1 uncultured Ectothiorhodospiraceae bacterium | reverse complement strand
ATGCAATTATACTTTATGACAAACTCTGACCTTTATCAATAATCCCTATAGGCCAAGTGCCGCCATTCCGAGTCATCTGGAGGGTTGAGTAAGAATTCAAGAAAGCAGACGTTAATAACATGCTGAGTGTTTAAACTTTTAGACGAAATCACCTCATGCATATCTTTTTTTGTTATTTGTTAATGGAACGAAACTGTATTTTCTACCAGAATCAAACAAGCAAAATCCCTCTATAATCATACAATGAAAGTCATAGTCCTCCGGCAAAGCCGGAGGCTTGAAATTGTTAACCGCTCAAAGCGGGTTAAAATATTACCACCTAAAGGTGGTACACTTAAAATAAATCTAGCTGATCTATTCTTCGATCTTCAGCTTCTTGATGTTTAATATAATTACGAACCACTTCTTCATCACGACCAACGGTAGAAACATGATAACCTCTCGCCCAAAAGCTTTGGCCCGAAAAATTTTTCTTGCGCCCCATATATGTTCTTGCAATTGATATTGCACTTTTCCCTTTTATGAATCCTACCACTTGAGATACTGAGTATTTCGGTGGTATCGAGATTAATATGTGCACATGATCAGGCATTAAGTGCCCTTCTTCTATATTACACTCTTTTTGCTGAGCTAAATCTCTTAAGGTTGTGCCTAAATATTTCCTTAAATCTTTAAATAACGCTTTCTTTCTATATTTAGGGATCCAGACAATATGATATTTACACTCCCATACCGTATGGTTTAAACTCTGTTCTGCTTTCATTGTGTGTTTCCTTTTACTTATGAACTTTGAGCGGTTCTAAGTTAAGGATACTCACAATGATTCCCTTATTTGTCAAACTTTACTAGTCCTCCAGCAGAGCTGGAGGTTTACTTTTTGTTAAATCAAGTGTAACTACTAACCCTCTTATTAATTAAAAAATAATTAAAAAAGTTCTTGACACGTTTTTGGAGGATACAAAAATCAAAAAAATAGATCACTCAAAAATATAGCCCTAGAGAACCAGGAATGGTTGTATTTGATCGTTTAAGAAATATTTTGACAGAATAAGTCAAAAAGGTTGAGACTGTTGAATACAGGAGCAACCTCAGAGGCCAAAAAAGCCATGTTATTATGGTCGTATTGTAAATAACGATGATAAAGAAAATGGCACAAGTTGATAAAACCACTATTCGTAATGAGGTCAGCAAAATCAAAGCTGACTTTGAGAAGATGTGTGCCTCAGGAAAAGTAACGGGTGAACTAAAAGTTCTGATGAGCAGTATGCTCATGATAATAGAATTGATGCTTTCAATTTTTCTTGAAAAAAAGACCCGAAAAGATAACAAAAATTCAAGCATACCTTCATCACAAACGGATAAAGATGAAACCGCTTTAGCTCCCAATAGTGGAAGCAACGGAAAAGGTAAACAAGAAAATAATAAATCCGCTAATAATACTCGTACTCAAGAATCAGTTACTGTGATAGATGTTTTCAACTGTGATAGTTGTGGCGAAGATTTAACGGATATTGAAAGTACAGATTGTGAACGACGAACAAGAATTGATATTGTTTTTGAAAAAGTGGTTGAGCATGTTGATGCTCAAATAAAAGAATGCCCATCATGTAAAACAATAACTAAAGGTTCATTTCCTGCCGATATGCATGGACCATTACAATATGGTGATGGCCTGAAAGCTTTTGTCATCAATTTATTAGTTTGTCAGATGGTTGCTTTGAACCGAGTTCAGAAACTGATTAAATCAATGATGGACGTGACACTTTGTGAAGCAAGTTTGCTGAAATTTATATTAAGACTCCATCAGGCATTAGAGCAATGGGAAATCAATGCAAAGGAAGAGTTATTGAAAATGCCCGCTATGAATGTAGATGAAACCTCATTAAGAGTGGATAGCAAGAATCACTGGATCCATGTTTATTCATCAGGTGATATTACCTTGAAATGCTTACATCGAGGGCGAGGGATAAAAGCCATTGATGACATTGACATAGTTCCCCGTTATGGTGGTATTATTATTCATGATTGCTGGGCATCATATTTTTCATACAAGCATTGTGGTCATGGTTTGTGTGGTTCACATTTAATGCGTGAATTAACATTTATTGTAGAGTCTAATGGTTATACATGGGCTAAAAACATAAAACGACTGCTTAAAGAAACGTGCATTGCTGTTTCAAAAACTAAAGAGAAAAAACTTAGCGAACAAGATTATAAAAACCTACTCAAGCGATTTAGAAATATAATGACCAGAGGTGAAAAAGAATTACCGCCGATACCGACTAAAACAACGGGTAAACGAGGTAGGATTGCTAAATCTGACGCCCATAATTTATGGCAGAGATTAAAAGATAATGAAGAAGCGGTGCTTCTTTTTGCTAAAGAATCTCATGTTTCATTTACTAACAATAGAGCTGAGCGTGATTTAAGAATGGCTAAAGTTAAACAAAAAGTGTCAGGTTGTTTTAGAACGCTTCAATATGCACAGGCTTATTGTCGAATTTCTAGCTATCTGCAAACTATGGCAAGTAAAGGGTATAATCCGCTAATTGCAATTCAAATGGCTCTTGCTGGGCAGATTAATAATATAGGGTGCGAGTAGTTACCTTTTTACAAGCTATCTGCATTGGAATCCTGAGAGCAGTAGATGGATTGTGCTTTATTGTCTCAGTTCGCTAGTCAAAACTATGTACTTTAGTGCAATGCTTTAGCTACTACACATTTTAAGCTCTGAGTGATAATCTATCCCCATGAAAGTTCAAAGACGAAATGGACATAATGTTAGCTTGCTGATGACGCATTTAGTATGGATGACAAAATCTGAAGGTAAGAACTTTTATAAACATTCGATCTAAAGCCTGGTTTTCTCCTAAAGAGCCTTATTTGGGGCAATGATTATGGATATAGCACATTGCCTCTGCAAACCAATTAAGCAAGAAATACTTTTATTTAATAGGAGCTAAAGGACCAATATACCCAGTTACAGCTTTCCGATCATTAATAGTTTTGATCATTGTTCTCATTTTTTCTTTACTATTTAATGCATCTTCTTCGTCATAAGGATGTTGAATCACACTCATCAAATAAGCATGCTGGTTGATATTGTTGTAATAATAGGCCGAGGTGACCTCAGCGCCATAAGGCGATGTTAATAAACGCGTGAGTTTTTTGCTCTTAATATGATAAGACCAAAGTGCATCGTTTTGATGCCCTTTTTTGGAATCTTCGGCAATAATCAAGGTATTACTGCCTGGAATGAAGCTTATATTGTCAGGATTGGCGATGGTGTCAAGAGCGCAAATATTTGCTTGCTCAGTCGATGATAGTTTACCTTCCAAGAAAGCGGTCATCGTACTTGCCACAAACACTGAATCAATGAATTGTCCGTCTTTGGTTTGATGTTTAAGGTTTTCACTCATGTTTAAGGCATATACAGCCCCACAAGGATTGTATGCTAGTTTAATATGGTTAAATCCTAGCTTGTCATATTTATCATTAGGCTTACCTTTTTTATGGTGATCTTCCATGCCTTTACCAATACTGCTAAGGGCAAGATACAAGGTGTTATCCTCTGGATTGTAACTAATGCCTTCCATTTTATTAAACTCGGTGGTTGCCCCTTTTAGTGCGGCATAACGTCTGCTTTCTAGGCGTGAGGCAATCTCTTGCATCTCTGGTTTTAACCTTAAATACTCTTGTCCTTTGGTAGTATTAACTGACTGAAAACCTTCGGTAGCTTTATCAGAACGTTCAAATAAATCAGCAAAGCTCACTTTTTTATTAATCGCTTGCTGGATAGTTGCATTATCACTATGCCCCAGCGAGATCCATTGTAAATTTGCACTACCTGCCTCTTGTTGACTGCGCTGCTGCCATTTTGCCGCATATAAGATCCCAGCACTCAGATCGCCCGCTTGATCGGCAACAAACATAAATAGTCCAGCATTCGCATCATCATCAGAAAGATAAACGGTTTTTTTATCGGGCATCACATATGCCAGTTCATGTGAGAATCGTCCCATAGCATAATGCTTAACAAGAGAGGCTTTTGCTGGTTCGTTTAAAATACTAGCTTCTACCATCCATCCATAATCATAAGGATTAAGTCGGCTCATATCACCAGCAAAATATTTAGCCATTTCCCAATAATTTTTAACCCCCTCATCTTTTAAATTTGGCTTGCTTTGTGAAAGATAAGTTGAGACTTTGGCCGCATCGGGTTCGTTTTCTTCAGCGCCAAGGTGGCTATTCCAAGGAGTCAAAGAACCTGCACAAAGTTTCCAGAAACCATTCAGTCCAGAGGCATTTATATTTTGAGTATTAACGGCTTTAAGCAAACCATTTTGTTGCTGGTTTAACTCAGTTAAATACATAGCTGATGGCAAAGATTCAAAGTGAGAGATCATATACAGCTTATCTTGGGTCGCAATCAGCGATGAAAAATCCGTCTTGTGGGATAAAGCAATTGTCGCGTCATCTGTAAGCAATGGGTTGCCTGTATAATCCCACAACAGCCCATAAATTCCCTGACCAATTTTGTCGCCACTTTTAGCGATGATATGAAAATTAATTGATTTTTCTTGACCATTGAGTATCACTGTTTT
Source organism: uncultured Ectothiorhodospiraceae bacterium (assembly GCA_964391585.1). GTDB lineage: Bacteria > Pseudomonadota > Gammaproteobacteria > GRL18 > GRL18 > JADGAU01. The sequence goes on along the minus strand of CAYMMQ010000041.1, from coordinate 12,829 downwards.
AGTGGCATTAATCTGTCGTTTTTCGCTATCAGTTTGAGGCGATGTAACTTGTGCAAAGCTTAAATCCACCATGACACTTTCACTGCTTGCTTGCGCTTCGGCAAGTGACTGACTAATAAAAACGGCCAACAAAGAAACAACAAAACCGCCCAACTTGCTTATTTTATGATACATACCCATTTCCTCTTTTACCTATCAAACCTCAAATAATAAGCCCACTTTAGTCAAAAAGTATGACAATTTGATGACAAAAAGTATCATTTTCTCTAATCGCTTATTCAAATATAATCAACTCTGTCATTTAGCTGTCATATTATGAGGATAGACTCTATAACAGCAAAAATAACCTAGGGAAACAAACATGCTTGATTTGAAGTCTGAAATAATCCAACAATACCCTCAATATGAAAACAAACCTGGGGCGAATTTGTTTTTTAAGTTATTACAAAACCTTAGTCATGAAGATGATATCAATCATTTTATTGCAAACAATCAACATCTTAGAGGTTTTGATTTTTTAGATAAAATCCTTGAATATTTCAATTTTGACTATCTTGTGAGCAGACAATCATTTAATAATATCCCCGCAGAAGGAAGGCTAATTATTATCGCCAATCACCCGATTGGTTCATTAGATGGGCTTGCTTTGCTCAAACTAATTCGTTCAGTACGTGCCGATGTAAAAATCGTTGCTAATCCATTATTATCACGCATTAAATCACTTAACTCTTTGTTCTTATCGGTGGATAACCTTGCGTCTGATAATAGTCTAAAAATACAATATCAAGCAATGTTAGATGCCTTACATCAAGAGCAGGCTTTGATTATTTTTCCAGCCGGCGAGGTTTCAAGAATAAGACCAGATGGCATAAAAGATACACAATGGAAAAAAGGTTTTCTTAAGTTGGCAAAAAAAACCAGTGCCCCCATCCTACCTATTTATATTAATGGCAAAAACTCTTGGGCTTTTTATAGTATGTCAACGATATACAAACCTCTGGGAACACTAATGTTAGTGCGTGAAATGTTTAATAAACAAAATGTTAAAATTACTTTTCACGTCAGCAAACCGATCGCCTATAAGTCTTTGGATACCAGCAATATCAACAGTAAAAAACTGGTTAAATTATTTAAAAAACACCTTTATCAATTGGGTAAGAAAAAACCTAAAAAAAGCTATTTCACTACATTTGAAACAGTTATTCATCCAACTGACAAGCGGCTGATAAAACAGGGGTTGGAAGGTGCAACGATATTGGGAGAAACGCATGATGGAAAAATCATTTATTTATATGAATACCAACATGACTCAGCGGTGATGCGAGAAATTGGGCGTTTACGCGAACTAACATTTCGCAGTGTTGAAGAGGGTACTGGAAACCCAATGGATATTGACTACTACGATAGTTTTTATAAACATTTAATCCTATGGGATAAGGATGATATGGAAATAGTCGGCTCTTATCGTCTGGCTCAATGTGGTGAAGTGATACAGAAAAAAAGTATCGATGAACTGTATATTTCTTCCTTATTCAACTTAGATCAAAAGATGCAGCCAATATTAAAAGATGCCATTGAATTAGGTCGAAGCTTTGTGCAACCACGCTACTGGGGCAAACGAAGCTTGGATTACCTCTGGTTCGGTATTGGTGCATATCTTCGTCAACACCCACAAATTCGCTATTTGCTAGGTCCGGTTAGCTTATCAAACGCCTATCCACAGCAAGCCAAACAATTAATTCTGAGTTTTTATAAGCAACAATTTGGCTCATGGGAACACCTTGCAAAAGCGCAACGGCCGTTTGAATTTTCTTCACAATATGATGGGGAGTTTAGCGGGGATTATAAAGCAATGTTTGCCAAGTTGAACAATCAACTTGTGCAATTACACGTCAAAGTACCTATTTTATATAAGCAATATTCTGAGCTATGCGAAGATAAAGGTTGTCATTTTGTTGATTATAATCGAGATCCTCAATTTGCAGATTGTCTAGACAGCTTGATCATCGTTGAATTAGACAAAGTTAAAGCTAAATTTATTAAACGCTATATCAACTAATTAATCTTAAAAGGGTTAGAAAATCGATTCGTAGGAACTGGAGCTGTTTTAGGACGTGTTGCTACTGGTTTTCTCGGTACGGGAGTCTTTCTGACCACAGGCTTCAAAACTTTGGATGGAGCAAGTGTTGTAAGCTGAAAAGTCATTTCTTTTTTTTCATTATTACAATAAACATTATTTAACTTATTCTCTGCACAAGCAAAACGATTTTCCTCATTTGCTTTCATCACGATCTTTCTATTGTGTACATGATCAATATAAAATCCAGTAATCGGTGAATCAATATTATTATCATCAGCTTGCCAGTTGATCACTTTAGCTTGTTTATTACGTGTATCTTCAAAGGTTATATTATATTTTTTTCCAAACTTGGTAATGCCAATCAATTTATAAAAAATGGGTTTTGCCTTTACATTTACCGCGGGAGCACTTACTGCCACAGCGGGGGGGGTTCCTCTTTTAGGATCAAATAAAGAAGTAGCATTTGTTATTGAAAAACTCAGTAATAAACATAAGATAAATAGATAAGTAGGCATGATTTTCCCTTATTTAGTAAACTTCAAGTGATTGTATCTGTTTTAGTGTCTAAAATGTAGAACTTTAGACAAGCCAAATTGTAATTATATAAACTTCCAGCCAAAACGATTATAAAAAGTTATCGCCGAGCGAATAAAAAATCGAATATGTCTTAAACCTTTTTTGGCACTATGACCACCAAAGTGACTGATTTTAACTTGGGGTAAATAGGCGATGGCATGTTGCTTTGAAAAACGCCATGATAAATCAAAATCTTCAAAATATAAAAAGTACTCGTGAGCAAAACGATAATGATTTTTCAAAAAATCCTGGCGAAAAAACATAAAACAACCACTCGCAATCCGAATTGATGTGTTTTCCATCATTGGATCAAGGTCTCGCATTTCATACTTATCCATTTTTTTTGCACAACAGAATCGGCCAAGCTTTGGGAAAAATCCTCGTAAAAATAAGATAATTAAAGGCGGGTATTGTTTGGTTAAATAAAGCTTTTTCCCTGTTTCATTAACGGCATTGGGGGTAATTAACCCAATAGAAGTATTAGCTTGCATATAGTTTACTGCATGATAAACCGCTTGTTTTTCAACAATAACATCAGGGTTTAATATCAAGTGATAATCTGAATTCCCTTCCTGAATTGCAATATTATGAGCCACACCAAAACCATCATTTTTAGTTAAGATTCTTACTTCTAAAGAAAACTCTTTTGGCCAATTATCTTGCAAGTATATTACAACTTCTTTACTGTAGTTTTCATCTAATGAATTATCAAGGTAAAATAAACAGACGGAAGTAATAACATTTTGCTGCAAAGCAAAATCAAGCGCATTTTTTAAGGATTGTATTGTTTGCTTTAAAACAGCTGTGTTTGAAAAGTGACTGACAATGGCAATAGAAAGAGTAGTAGACATCAACTTCTCTCCATTATTTGTTGCCAGCAATCTTGAACTTGTTGACGCTGTGCTTCAAATAAAGTTTCTGAGGCCAAACCAGACTCTTCTTGCAATGTTTGTTGGTGAACAAAGTGACGATAATCTTGGTAGGCATTAGCTAAAGTTGTGGAGATAGTCTTAGTTAATATTTTTTTATCTACAAATATCTGTAATAAACTTATATTATCACGATAAGCGAGCAAGCCAGAAATATTATGACTGTGTTTTAGTATTAAAAACTGCACCATAAATTCAATATCAACAATTCCTCCTGCCGCTTGCTTAACATCAAAAAAGCCCGCCTGACGTTTTACCAAACTTTGACGCATTTTAAGTCGCATCTCAAAAACTTCTTTTTGTAAAAGCAAACTATCACGTTGACGCTCTAACACTCGGCTACGCATTTGCTCAAAACAGCTATCTAAGCTTTTATCACCAGCAACAAACCTAGCTCGACATAAGGCTTGATGCTCCCATAACCACGCATGATTGAGTTGATAGTTTGCTAACGACTGCATACTTACAGCAATTTGTCCCGAGTTACCATTAGGCCTTAGTCTTAGATCACACTCATACAATACGCCAGAATAGGTGCGAGTGCCTAAAATATGCATGATCCGCTGTCCCATACGTATATAAAACAGGGTGTTTGCAACCGATTTTTCTCCACTGGTTTGACCTGAAACATATTCATCAGCGTAAACAAAAACCAAATCTAAATCAGATCCATAAGCAAGCTCCCTACCACCTATTTTTCCAAAACCAATAATAGCGAACCCCATCTTACTCTCAGTTACTTCACCAGTTAAACCATCGCTACTTGGCTTACCATATTTTTTAACAGTATCCTTCCAGGCTATGTGTAACACATAAGCCAATACCACCTCAGCAATCCAAGTTAAGTAATCACTCACTTTAGTTATTTTAATAGAACCACTGACATCAGCAGCTGCCACACGTAAAACATGCGACTGTTTAAAATGTCTTAACACTTCCATTTGTTGTTCTAAGTCATCTTCGCTCAGTGCAGATATTCTTTGTTGCAAATCAATACATAGTGCGGCTTTATCCAACGGCGAATATAAAACACGCGGATCAAGAAGTTCATCTAAGAGAGCCGGAACTCGCTGAATTTCACGACTAATCCACACACTTGCAGAGCTAAGTTTGAACAACTGCGATAATGCTAAAGGGTTTTCAATCAATAAGGCTAAATAAACAGAACGCCTACAAACGGATTCAATAATATTCAGTAAGCGAATTAACATCTCATGCTTTTCAATTCCGTGTAGCTCTATATCGTCCTTATCAACTAAATATTTTAAAATAAGTGGCATCAAAGCATTCAGCCTAGTTCGTCCACTTGAAGAAATTTGCCGATAAGCACTGGATTGCTGAAAATTCATCAAAGCTTCAACAATAGCTTTAGAATTAGAAAAACCTGTTAGCGCCAACTGCTCTATGGCCTCATCTTTAGTAAAAACCTTATCAGCTCCCTCAAGCTTTAACCAAAAATGTTCTAATATATTTGTAACTTGGGAAGCAGTCTTAAGCTCTGAATGTTCAAGTAGTTCTTCAGTTTTTTCAATCTGAGGAGCTTGAAATAGTTGATTAAAATTCTCATGAACTTTTTTACGATGACAGTTCAATTGCGAAATAAATGCAGTCCAGTCATCATAACCCATAGCATATGCCAATACTGCTTGCTCCAAACTATTGATGGGTAATAAATGTGTTTGTTGATCATTATATTCTTGTAAACAGTGCTCTGTGTTACGCAAAAACAAATAGGCTTTAACTAAGTCATCTTTAACATATTCTGGGATTAAATTCTTTTTACTCAATAAAGCCAAAATGATTAACACCGAAGTTTGTTGTAATTCAGTTTCACGACCACCTCGTAATAATTGAAAGGCTTGCGCCAAAAATTCAATTTCCCGAATTCCACCTGCACCTAACTTGATATTATGCTCAAGTTGCTTTAATTTTACCTCATGAGCAATCATTTTCTTCATATCTCGCAAAGATTCAAAAACACCAAAATCAATATATCGCCGATAGATAAAAGGATTTAAAATCTGTTTTAAATACTCAATATCACCTTTTCGCCCGGTAACCACTCTAGCTTTAATTAAGGCATATCGTTCCCACTCTCGACCATGAGTTGCATAATAATCCTCAATTGAAGACATGCTTACCGCCATTGGCCCACTTTTGCCAAAAGGGCGCAACCTCATGTCTACTCGAAAAACAAAACCAAATGCCGTTTTACTGTCTAATAATTGAATTAACTGCAGACCAAGTTTGATAAAATATTCATTATGACTTAATTGACGTTTGCCATTAATTGTTTCTCCATGTTCAGGAAAGACAAAAATCAAATCAATATCGGATGAAAAGTTAAGCTCATAAGCACCCAGTTTGCCCATTGCTATCACCATCAACTCCATCTCTTGAGGCTGATCATTTTCATCCAAGCTAATTGGCATACCAAAAACCGCTTTCAAAGCTTGTTTGAGCCAATTAAGCCCTTCTTTTATACAAACATCAGCAACAAAAGAAAGTTCTTGCATACTTTGACTAATATTACTCAAGCCAGCTAAATCACGCCAAGCAATACGGATCATTTGTTGATTTCTAAAGTCTCGAAGTTGCTGAGATAACAAGTCGGTGCTTGTGGTATTTTTAATAACTTGCTGCAAAGCTTGTAGATATAAGTCATAAGTCATGCTTTGTTGAAAGGAGTTTTTAGCAAAAGCCTCAACAAACCACTGTGGTTTTCGTTGTAAAAAGGTGGATATAAAAGGACTAGCCAACAATACATGTGTCATTTCTTGCTGTATCGCTTCACTGAGCTGAAGCTGATAATCTTGAATAAAACTATCCACTTGCAGCTGACATTGCTGCAAACGTTCAGTTAAGGGAGAAGGAACTGTTGCTAAAGGAATTGAGGTCATCGCAACTTATTCAGGTTTTATCAATTCTCTGATAGTCTTTATTACTGGGGCAATTTCCACACGAATATGGCGCCATAAATAAAACGATTCTGCGGCTTGACCAACTAACATACCTAAGCCATCGGCAATGTGTTGAACCTGATGTTGTTTAGCCCAACAAACAAAAGCGGTATCTTCACTACCATACATCAGGTCGTAACAATAACAATTTTGTTGCAAAACAGAAGCGGGAATTGGAGGAACCTCACCTTGTAACCCTGCAGAAGTCGCATTAATCAGCAAATCAAATTTTTGTGAGGCTAAATCTTCATAACTTCCTCCATAAACACTACCTAAAGAGGCAAAGTCGTCGGCTAAATCTTTAGCACGTGATGCGGTTCGATTAGCAATAAAAATACTAGCTGGGTGTTTTTCAAGTAATGGGGCTAAAATGCCTCTTGTTGCACCACCCGCACCTAAAATTAAAATTTTTTGATCTTTAATTGGCCATTTTAAATGTTGCTCAATATCATAAACCAAACCAAAACCATCGGTATTATCTCCGGTAATTTCACCATTTTTATCAAAAATAAGAGTATTAACAGCCCCTGCTCTTGCTGCTCTTTCGGTTAAATGATCAGCAACTTTTAAGGCATCAACTTTAAAAGGAACTGTAATATTTAAACCACCTCCATGATTAGCTTGAAAATTACGCACAGCTTGGGATAAGCCACCTAAATCGACATGAATCGCTTGATAAATAATTTTCTGTTGACTTTGCCTTGCAAACTCGGCATGAATTAAAGGCGATTTACTATGATTAATGGGATTGCCCATAACCGCATAAAGCTCTGCTTTTACTTCAAAATCAAAAATATCTCTCATTATACCTTTTCCTAAAGAATGAATGAAAAGCCTACTCTATCTTGTTTGTTAAGTCTAGAAGTAACAAAATAAATTCAAACAGAATCGCTTAGAGGGGCTTAGAGGGGAAATCAAGAACCAGCATAAAGAATCAAAAAAAAAAGACGCTATAACTGTATCGGCAAGTATAATAATTTCTGGAGACTTTTATCATGATTAACTTCGACAACTCTTCGGTTGCCCAACTAATGAATTCAAACATTAATACAGCGACACAATCATCTACTAAACAAGATAATAATATGGAAAGTTCTGGTTTAGAAAAAACAGTCAAAGAAAATCTTAAAAAATCGGTCAAGTATCAAATCATTGATAAACTAATGATTAAAAAAAATGATGACGACAAAATGCCCGAGCAAAAACAAGATGCCGTAAAATTATCAACGCAAGGACAAGAGAAACTAAAACAAGAAAGTGTAAATGCTCAGTCTGTTAACTTATCGGCACAACAAGCAAGCATACAACAAAACAATGCTGGACAAGCAGCTGTTCAACAAACTCAAACGCAAACCTCTCGTCGTTTAACAATTTCACGCGAAAATACTCCAGTAGAGCAGCCAAACAAATCAGATCCCATTATTTTTGATCTTAACGGGAATGGCATTGAAACCAGTGGAGTACAACAAGGTCAAAACTTTGATATTAATGCGGATGGCAAGATGGATCAAACCAGCTTTGTCACTGGAGGTGATGCTTTTTTAGCCTATGATAAAAATGGCAATGGTGTTATTGATAATGGCTCTGAGTTATTTGGCGATCAAAATGGTGCCCAAAATGGTTATGAGGAGTTAGCTCAATATGATGATAATCAAGATGGTCAGATCAACCAACAAGATAAAATCTATGATAAATTAAAACTTTTATCCGTAAATGCTCAAGGACAGCAACAATTAAGCAGTTTAGCTGATCAGCAAATAAGCTCAATTAATCTTAATTATAAAGAACAAAATCAACAACTCAGCAACGGAGACGAGCTTGCTCAAACTGCCAGTTTTACCCGTAGTGATGGCACCACAGGTAATACCGCTGATGCTTTATTAGCCTACAAAAGCTATTAAGTTAATAAAGTTAATAAAGTTAATAAAGTTAATAAAGTTAAGATATCGTAAAGGTTAATCTTTAGGAAAAATTTCAGGTATGAAGGTTTGATCCGACATTGGTGGACGGATATATCCGACACCCGTTGTACGTTTTTCTAATTTGATTTTCTTCGGCGTTAAATCTTCGTATGGGATCATGGATAATAAGTGTGAAATACAGTTTAAACGCGCATGTTTTTTCACATCAGAATTTACCACATACCATGGTGCTTGTTTAATATCGGTATGAGCAAACATTTCATCTTTTGCTTTAGAATAGTCTTCCCAACGCAAACGAGACTCCAAATCCATAGGGCTTAACTTCCAACGCTTAAGAGGATCTGTCAATCGACTTTGAAAACGTTCTTCTTGTACATCATCTGAAACGGAAAACCAATATTTTATTAAAATAATGCCTGAGCGCACTAACATACGTTCAAATTCCGGACAGGTACGCAAGAACTCATTGTACTCCTCATCAGAACAAAAATTCATTACTCTTTCTACTCCACCTCGGTTATACCAACTTCTATCGAGTAATACCATTTCACCCTCTGCCGGAAGATGGGTAATATAACGCTGGAAATACCACTGACCTTTTTCACGTTCTGTAGGAGCCGGTAAAGCAACGATTGAGCATGAGCGTGGGTTTAAGTGTTGCGTAATACGCTTAATAACACCTCCTTTACCAGCCGCATCCCTTCCCTCAAAAATAACCACTACTTTTAGTTTTTTAACTTTAATCCATTCTTGCAGCTTAATCAGCTCTGTTTGAAGTCTCAGTAATTCTTTCTCGTACGTTTTATTAGCTATTTTTTTGCTCGCCTTAGTTTTATTATCTACGTCCTTTTTCCCTGCCTTATTATCTATTTCTTTTTTAGCCATCATCAACTCCTAAGATAATTCAGTATATAAAATATGTGTTCAAGAATAGTTTTCTACAAAACTTAATACTTGACTTAATACTTGGATCTAACTTCGATTCTATATCATTACTGGA
>CAYMMQ010000041.1:0-3262 GCA_964391585.1 uncultured Ectothiorhodospiraceae bacterium | reverse complement strand
ACTTAATACTTGACTTAATACTTGGATCTAACTTCGATTCTATATCATTACTGGAAATAAATCCTTATTTTATGTATAATTTGCCCCCTTTATTTATAACTCCCCAGCTAATCATGATTGATATTATCCAAAAAAATTACCCATCTAACCTTAATACTGAAGTTCTTTCAGGCCTAACTGTTGCACTAGCCCTTGTCCCCGAAGCCATTGCATTTGCTATTGTCGCCCAAATTGATCCTCTTATTGGACTTTATGCCGCCTTTATCGTTGGACTTATCACCTCGATATTTGGTGGTCGACCCGGAATGATTTCTGGTGCAACCGGTGCTTTAGCGGTAATTATGGCAGGATTAGTCATCATTCATGGCGTAGAGTACCTATTTGCAGCCGTTTTATTAATGGGGTTTATTCAAATTGGCTGTGGCGTATTACGCTTAGGAAAGTTTATCCGACTCGTTCCGCATCCGGTGATGTTAGGGTTTGTGAATGGATTAGCGATTGTCATTTTCTTAGCTCAAATTAATCAGTTTAAAGTTCCCGCTATCAGCCCTGGAGATGCATCGACTTGGATGGAAGGCGAGATGTTATGGACCATGCTGGGAATGGTTTTTCTCACTATGCTAATTATTCAATTTTTACCTCGATTCACCAAAGCTATTCCTGCACCTCTTGCAGCGATTATTACCGTTTCAATTCTGGTAATCGGCTTTGAACTCCCTGCTCGCTCGGTGGGGGACATTGCTTCCATTGCTGGAGGCTTCCCCGAATTTCACATCCCAATGGTACCGATGTCTTCTCTAGCTGAAATATTTGATACCTTAATGATTATCTTACCTTATTCATTAGCATTTGCTGCTATTGGGTTAACAGAGTCATTACTAACCCTGATTGTAATTGATGATATGACAGAAACCCGTGGTCGTGGAAATAAAGAATGTGTGGGGCAAGGTCTTGCCAATATCAGTTGCGGTGTTTTTGGTGCTATGGGTGGCTGTGCCATGATTGGACAATCGATGATTAATGTTAAATCAGGTGGCCGAGGTCGCATTTCTGGTATTTCAGCAGCCTTGTTTCTATTGTGTTTTATTATGTTTGCATCTGCCTTAATCGAAAAAATTCCCCTAGCCGCATTGGTTGGTGTGATGTTTATGGTGGTTATTGGAACCTTTGAATGGTCAAGCTTTCGAATTTTGTCAAAAATTCCAAAAACGGATGCTTTTATTTTAATTTCAGTATCAGCCATCACCGTTATCACCGATAATTTAGCGATTGCTGTATTCATCGGAGTCATTATTGCAGCCTTAGTTTTTGCTTGGAATCACGCCAAACATATTAATGTGGTAATAAGTAAAGATGAAAATAATGAGAAAACTTATGAATTACATGGACCTTTATTTTTTGGCTCAGTACACAACTTTCAAAACTTGTTTGATCCACAAAATGATCCTGATGATGTGATCGTTGAATTTAAACATTCACGGGTATCAGATCACTCTGGAATTGAAGCAATTGATGCATTAGCAGATCGCTACCTGGCACTCAATAAACGTTTGCATCTACGCCACTTGAGTATTGAGTGTAAAGAGTTATTAAATAAAGCGGGGGATCTTTGTGAAGTCAATGTCATTGAAGATCCTAAATATCATATTGCGGATGATAAACTCTCTTAGCTACAGCTACGGCTCCTGCTCTTGTTTAAAACGAATAATAGAGCGACGTTGCTTTTTGTTGGGTCTTTTGCTTGGGTAACTTTGTCCGGCCATAATTGCTTTGCGTTGACTGCATGCGATTTCTCGTTTAGTGATACTTTCTTCGGTTTCGGTGTATAACAGTTGTGCCATGGGAGCCGAACCTCTTTTTTCAGCTAAACCATCGATAATGACTGTTATTTCTACATTATCTTTTCTTAAGCGCACTTTTTGGCCAATATTAACTGTTTTACTCGGTTTAACACGAACGTCATTAACATGAACTTTACCACCTTTAATTGCTTCTCCAGCCAAATTACGCGTTTTATAAAAACGAGCCGCCCATAACCACTTATCTAAGCGAATTTTATGTTCCTCTTCTATCATAAGCACATCCAACTATTGCTAATACTTCTGCTAATATTTCTAAAACAATAAAGGACTCTATCAAAAATTAGACATTATTAACACAAAATATAGTAACTCATGCTCATTTCCACTAAAAAAAATGATTACTTATTGCAATATCCCTTAAGATAGCGTATATTTTCCTGCTTTGTAAAATCAGTGTATGCTATTTTATAGTCAAGAAATAAATTACATTTAAATTTAACCATTTTAGATCTAACAATAATGAAGGAACAGAGTATATGCCAGCAGTGAAGGTAAAAGAAAATGAACCATTTGATATTGCATTACGTCGTTTTAAACGCTCTTGCGAAAAAGCCGGTGTTTTATCAGAAGTAAGACGTCGTGAATATTATGAAAAACCAACTGCTGTTCGCAAACGTAAATCTGCTGCTGCTGTTAAACGCTGGCAGAAAAAACAATCAAGAGATGTTACTCGTCGCAGACGCATGTACTAACACATAAGGCCTCCGACTATTATGTCCTTTGAAATAAAAGCCACACTAACCCAAGCTATGAAAACTGCAATGAAACAAAAGCAGAAGGAACGCTTGGGAGTTATTCGCGTTTTACTTGCTGCGGTTAAACAACGAGAAGTTGATGATCGTATTGAAGTTGATGACAGCATGTTATTAGCTATTTTAGATAAGCAATTAAAACAACGCCGAGAATCTGCAAAAATTTATCGAGAGGCAGGCCGTGATGAATTAGCAGATCAAGAAGAATTTGAAATGACGGTTATTCAGGATTTTCTGCCAACGGCATTAACTACTGATGAATTAAACAAAGTCATTACTGATACTATCGCTTCTTTGGGAGCAAGTTCTATGCAAGATATGGGTAAGGTAATGGGTGTACTTAGACCTCAAGTACAAGGGAAAGCTGATATGTCTGAAGTGAGTAAACTTATCAAACAACAGCTTAGCTAATTTGTTACAACACCATCGTTTAACAATTTATTTTTACCTTTTAAAAACTCTTTAAGGCTGTTTAATTATGGCTGGTCAAATTTCTCGTGACTTTATTGATGCCGTATTATCTCGCACCGATATTGTTGAACTGATTAGTTCACGAATTGATTTAAAAAAAAAAAGAGAATGTGTTTTTCCTGCCGCCCTTTCCAATGTTGAAAAACCCCCCTCGTTTAATTTAGTGCTTGGCAGACG
>CAYMMQ010000040.1:15090-17561 GCA_964391585.1 uncultured Ectothiorhodospiraceae bacterium | reverse complement strand
GGTGATTACAAACAAGTCTCCGAAGGTGATACTGTTAAATGTACAGGAAAAATTCTTGAAGTTCCTGTAGGCCCAGAATTATTAGGTCGTGTTGTAGATTCTTTAGGTCAGCCAATTGATGGTAAAGGTCCTATTGAAACAAAACATATGGAACCAATTGAAAAGATAGCACCTGGTGTTATTGCAAGACAATCTGTAGATCAACCATTACAAACAGGTTTAAAATCAATTGATGCTATGGTACCAATTGGTAAAGGACAACGTGAGCTGATTATTGGTGATAGACAAACAGGAAAAACGGCAGTAGCTGTTGATGCTATTATCAGTCAAAAAAATACAGGTGTTAAATGTATTTATGTTGCAGTTGGACAAAAAGCATCTAGTGTTGCTTCAGTAGTAAGAAAATTAGAAGAACACGGCGCAATGGAAAATACTATCGTTGTTGCAGCAACTGCTTCAGATGCTGCTGCGATGCAATACATTGCTCCTTATACTGGTTGTACTATGGGTGAGTATTTCAGAGATCGTGGTGAAGATGCCTTGATTATTTATGATGATTTAACTAAGCAAGCTTGGGCATATCGTCAAGTGTCATTGTTATTACGTCGTCCGCCAGGTCGTGAAGCATATCCTGGTGATGTTTTCTATTTACATTCTCGCTTATTAGAAAGAGCATCAAGAATCAGTGCTCACGAAGTAGAAAGAAGAACAAATGGTGAAGTAAAAGGGAAAACCGGTTCGTTGACAGCATTACCAATTATTGAAACACAAGCTGGAGATGTATCTGCATTTGTACCAACAAACGTTATTTCAATTACAGATGGTCAGATTTTCTTAGAAACGGATTTATTTAACTCAGGAATAAGACCTGCGATTAATGCTGGTTTATCTGTTTCTCGTGTTGGTGGTGCTGCTCAAACTAAGATCATTAAGAAACTTGGTGGTGGTGTTCGTTTAGATTTAGCTCAATACCGTGAACTAGCTGCGTTTGCACAGTTTGCTTCTGATCTAGATGAAGTAACTCGTAAACAAATCGAACGTGGTCAACGGGTAACAGAATTAATGAAACAAAAGCAGTATGCGCCAATGAGTGTTGCTCAATTAGGTGTTTCATTATATGCAGCTAACAAAGGATTCCTTGATGATATAGAAACGTCAAAAATCACTAGTTTTGAAGAAGCATTGCAAGATTATATGTCTTCTAGCGAATCTGCTTTAATGGATAAAATTAATGAGAAAGGCGATTATAATGATGAAATTGATAAATCGTTAAATACCGCTATTGAAAATTTTAAAGCAACTAGTACTTGGTAAGTAGGTTTTAGTTTTATAATTTTATAAAATATTTTGATTAATTAATAATTGGATTAGACCATGGCAAGTGGAAAAGAAATTAGGGGTAAAATATCAAGCGTTAAAAATACCCAAAAAATCACCCGTGCAATGGAAATGGTGGCGGCAAGTAAAATGCGTCGTGCCCAAGAAAGAATGGATGCTTCAAGACCTTACTCTGCTAAAATGAGAGAAGTCGTTTTGCATCTGGCACATGCAAGTAGTGAATATAAACATGATTTTATGATCACACGTCCGGCTAAACGGGTAGCATATATTATCATATCTACTGATCGTGGATTATGTGGTGGCTTAAATGTTAATTTATTTAAAGAAACATTGAAATCTATGCAGCAATGGCAGAGTCAAGGTGTTGAAATCGACACCTGTGTCATTGGTGCTAAGGCTGCGCCTTTTTTTAAACGTTGTTCGAATTTGGTTTCGTCTTTAACGCATATTGGAGATAAACCTAGTTTATCCGATATGATTGGTGATATAAAAAATATGCTTGATGCATATTATAGTGGCAAAATTGACCGTTTATACGTTGTTGGAAATGTCTTTAAAAACACTATGACGCAAATACCAACGGTCAGCCAATTGATTCCGATTAATGTAGATAAAACAGAGCAAGAAAAAAGAATCCAATATCATTGGGATTATTTATATGAGCCTGAATCAAAAGAAGTAATTTCCACACTTCTCGAACGATATATTGAATCTGCAGTTTATCAATCAGTAGTTGAAAATATTGCAAGTGAACAAGCTGCAAGAATGGTTGCAATGAAGAGTGCAACAGATAATGCTGGTGACTTGATTGATGACTTGCAAATGGCTTTTAATAAAGCAAGACAAGCATCGATTACACAAGAGTTATCAGAAATCGTTGCTGGAGCCGCTGCTGTTTAAAAGTTTACATAAGCATATTTTTATATATTAAATAGTCAAAATAATCATTTTAAATACAAGATTTTAGAGGAACAAATAATGAGTTCAACAACTGTTACAACAAATAATCTCGGTAAAATTGTTAAAATAATTGGTGCTGTTGTTGACGTGGAATTTCCACGAAACGCCTTACCAAAAATTTATGATGCCTTAAAAGTAACAGATGTTGATTTAACATTGGAAGTTCAACA
>CAYMMQ010000040.1:1560-14990 GCA_964391585.1 uncultured Ectothiorhodospiraceae bacterium | reverse complement strand
GAAGTTTCTGCACTACTAGGACGTATGCCATCAGCGGTGGGTTATCAGCCTACACTTGCTGAAGAAATGGGCGCTTTACAAGAACGTATTACTTCAACTAAAGTTGGCTCAATCACATCTATTCAAGCGGTTTATGTACCTGCTGATGATTTAACGGATCCATCTCCTGCAACAACATTTGCTCACTTAGATGCAACGGTGGTATTATCAAGACAAATTGCTGAACTAGGTATTTATCCTGCGGTTGATCCATTAGACTCTACTTCACGTCAGTTAGATCCACAAATTGTTGGTAGTGAACATTATGATATTACCCAAAAAGTGCAGTCAATGTTACAACGTTACAAAGAATTAAAAGATATTATTGCTATCTTGGGTATGGATGAACTTTCTGAAGAAGATAAATTAATCGTAACACGTGCTCGTAAAGTACAACGTTTCTTATCACAACCTTTCTTTGTTGCTGAAGTATTTACAGGAACTTCTGGTAAATACGTCAGTTTAAAAGATACTCTTGCTGGTTTTAAATCAATTGTTGAAGGTGAGCATGATGCGATTCCTGAGCAAGCTTTTTATATGAACGGTTCTATTGAAGAAGTTCTACAAAAAGCACAAGACATGTAATCGTTATTAAATCTGTTTTTGGAGAAAATTATGGCGATGACAATGCAGTTAAATATCGTAAGTGCTGAAGAAGAAATATTTTCTGATTTAGCTGAGATGGTTATTGTGCCTGGTAGTGGTGGTGATTTAGGTATCATGCCTCAACACTCTCAGTTACTATCCACGTTAAAACCGGGCGAAGTTATTATTACTAACCCTGGTGGTGAAAAGCAAAGTATTTTTGTATCAGGCGGTATTTTAGAAGTGCAGCCTCATGTTGTAACCGTATTATCAGATACCGCTATCAGAGCAGCTGATTTAGACGAAGCAAAAGCTGAAGCGTCAAGACAAAAAGCTGAACAAATGCTTGCTGATAAAGCTGATAATGTTGATGTTGCTCAAGCGCAAGCATTATTAATGCAATCAATTGAACAGTTAAAAATGATTGATAGTATGCGTAAAAGAAAGTCACATTAATACCATTGCTTTAAGCTGAGATTTTAAAGATTAAAACGAAACAAGCAACTAATATTGAGATTGTTATTCTTGCTGCCGGTCAAGGCACAAGAATGCAATCAGAGATCCCCAAAGTTCTACACCCCCTTGCAAATACTCCCTTATTACAACACGTTTTAAATGTTGCAAAAAAAATCAGTTTATTACCTATTCATATTATTTATGGACATAAGGGTGAATTGATTCAAAAAAGCATTAATGAAAATAATGCTGAAACAGCAATTATCTGGACAGAACAAAAACAACAATTAGGTACTGCTCATGCTTTACAGCAGGTTGTTAGCAAAATTAACCCAGATAATGATATTTTGGTTTTATATGCTGATGTTCCTTTAATCACTTCAGATACCCTATACAATTTGATTGCTGTAAAAAAGGAAGCAGCTTTAACCATACTAACAGCTAAGGTAAATAATCCTTTTGGATATGGGCGGATCATCCGTGATGATAACAATCAACTTGTTAAAATATGTGAACAAAAGGATGCATCTGCTAAAGAATTGCTTATTGATGAGATTAATACTGGAATTATGTTGCTTTCAGCAAATGAATTAATTCAATTCCTTGCCATCGTTTCTAATGATAACCTTCAAAATGAATATTATTTAACAGATATTATTGAAATTGCCAGTCAATCAAAACTTGAGATTAACTCTTTTCTCTGTGCTGATGCTGATGAGATTCTGGGAGTTAATAACAAAGTACAACTTGCCCAACTAGAACGCATCTATCAATTGCGCCAAGCAAATGAAATTATGATGCAAGGTGTTACTTTAATGGATCCAAGTCGATTTGATTTGCGTGGTGATGCTACCTTTGCTAATGATATAACTATTGATATCAATGTGCTAATGGAAGGTCAGTGTGTTATTGGTAATAATGTCACTATTGGTGCAAATTGTTACTTAAATAATGTTACTATTGGTGATAATACAGTTATATATGCTAATAGCCATATTGAAGGTGCTACTATTGATGATAATTGCACTATTGGACCTTTTGCTCGAATTAGGCCTGATAGCTATCTTAAATCAAATGTTAAGATCGGAAATTTTGTTGAAGTCAAAAAATCAACTATTAATATAGGGAGCAAGGTTAATCATTTGAGTTATATTGGCGATACGCTGATGGGTGAGCGGGTAAATATTGGTGCTGGCACGATTACCTGTAATTATGATGGTGCTAATAAACACCAGACTATTTTGGGAGATGATGTCTTCATAGGGTCAAATTCCGCGCTTGTAGCACCAGTTGAGCTGAAAAACAAGGTCACTATTGGAGCTGGATCTACTATTGTCAAATCCGTTGCTGAGAATGAATTGAGCCTGACTCGCTCTGAACAAAAAAATATTAAAAGCTGGAAACGTCCCCAAAAACAAGATTAATTATGAATATCAAGCTAAACGGTAAACAACAATCATTTTTAGTAGGGACGACTCTTGAGCAACTAGTTGATTTGCTTGATTTGGATGTTAATAAACAGCGTTTTGCTATTGAGCTTAATGAAGATATTATCCCTAAAAGTCAGTATGCAAATGTGACTCTTAGTGAAGGTGATTGTATTGAGATTGTTACTGCTGTCGGCGGTGGCTAATAATTTGTGTATTGATGCTTCAGTAAGTTTTTGTTTAGTTCAAGCGATTCCAATTGCCTTTACGTTGACGATTGCTTTTCATCTTTGGTAAGAACAATCCTAAAAAGATCCCGCCCAATAGTACTAAAGCTCCACTGATAAACCAATCTCGTTCACTAGACTCTCGATAGGTTTGCACTTGTTGTTTTAAAAGCCGTGAATTATTTTCTTGGTTTAGAATTTCGTTGCGTAATTTTTCGTTGTCATTTTCAAGTTGCATAGGGCGGGCTGCAATTTTTCTCAAGCGTTCAATATCCTTGTTTATTTTTTCATTTTCTACTGTTAATTTTTCCTCAGTTTGTAAAAGCTGTGAATGCTCATTTTTTAGTCTTTCATACTGCTCTTTTAAGGCTGTTTGTTGTTGTAATAACTGTTGATAACTTTTTGTTAATCTTTTATTCTTGCTTCGCGCAACATCGTCATCTTGTAAAAAACGACTCAATACCCACCCTACAAGTCCTTGAGCAGTTTTAACTTTTGTATATCCAGACTTATCATCTTCTAAAACAATTAGTTTAGTGCCACTTTCAAGTACCTTAATGATTTTAAACTCAACCCCTTTATCAGTTCGCATATTAATAGAGAGTTGATCAGAAACGTAAACATTTTTGGCCATTAGCGACTGGCTAAAAATAAATAATAGGCAAAGTAATATAATTGGATAAAGGGGGGGATTTTGTTTTTTTATTTTCATTTTCAGGTCATTAGAGAAAAGTTGCAAATCAAGCGAGTATTTTAACGGATCTAAACTAAAATCTCACCTATATTAAAACATTAAATATAATCATCGCTTGTGTTTGTTAAATAGAGAATAATATAATAGTGTGCTTATACATTTAGTTTTAAGCGGTTTAGCCATTATCATCTTCTTCATTACAAACTTTTAAAAGTAGTATTATATAGTTAAAAACTTATCATGATTAAAAAAATTACTTCATTGTTTTTGTTGCTTCAACTATTGTTTGTTACCCCTAGTTTTGCTTCACCACAAGCCGGGTTAGATCTTGCTGTTGTTGCAATTAATAATAAAAATTGGTTGGGGGCAAAAAAGTTACTAGAACCCTTATATGATAAAAATAGCAATGATAACTATGTTAATAATTTGCTTGCAGTGGTCTATTTCAATATAGGAAAACTTGATGCAGCACAAGAATTGTTGGTCAGTGTTATTGAATCACATCAAGATAGTAAGTATGCCTATAAAAATCTAGAAAAATTATTTTCATATTCTGCTGCTAAAACTTACAGCAAGGGACTCAATTTACAATCGCCGGTAGAGATGCCAGAGATGTTGATTGCTAAAAACTCTCAGCCTATTATAGCAACGGAGTCAGATAATAGGGGTGTTGCTGATACTTTATCTGAAAACAAGGAAATAGAAAAACCGGTTAAAGAAAATAAGGAGGCTGTTGCCGATAAATATATTAATAGAACGAGTTTTTGGCAAGAGCAGTTACAAGAAACACTGACAGACAATAAATCTAAGCCTGTTGAATCTACTTCTCCCCCAAATGATAATGCTATTTCTCAAAAAAACAGTGAGAAACAATCTATAGAAGTTAAAACTAAAGAATCTCACACTAAGGAAAACTCGGAAAATCTTATTAAGTCTTTAACTAAGCGCTTATTTTTATGGCAAAAGTTGTGGGTTAAGGGAAACACGCAACAGTATATAGCAATGTATAGTGATAATTATTCACCGAATGATAAAAGTCGCAAACAATGGATCAAAAGCAGAAAAAAGAATGTTACAGCTGAAAAGAATATTCAAGTTGATATTTTGAATGAAAAAATTCAGTTGGTAACCGAGCAATTAGCTGTGATAACGTTTGATCAATATTATCAATCGACTAATTACCAGGATAAAGTAAGGAAACGGTTATATTGGAAAAAAATAAATGGTGAGTGGAATATTTATCGTGAAGTTGTGTTGGGAACTTTATAAATAAAGTTCTAAACTCAGTCGATATTTTCAATGATTATATGCATAATATATTTCGCCATGCTTGCTTTAATGCCCATGCTTCACTACAATGAGCCAGTTTTTAAACCTGCAGTCAAATTGTTAGTTTCAGAAGAATTTTAATAATTTCTTGATTTTTTACTGCATCAAATCACTCTTAATCAATATCTAACAACACATCACTCGTGGAGAAAATAACATGGCAATAGAAAAAACTTTTTCAATTATTAAACCTAATGCAATGAAAAAAAATGTAATCGGCAGTATTATTTCAAAATTTGAAGACAATGGATTAAAAATTGCCGCTGCTAAAATCAAACTGATCCCTCGTGAACAGTGTGAAGAATTTTATGCTGAACATAGCGCACGCCCTTTTTTTGGTGAATTAGTCGATTTTATGGTTTCAGCTCCCGTTATGGTTATGTGTTTGTCCGGTGAAAATGCGATTGCTAAAAATCGTGAAATCATGGGCGCAACTAACCCTGCTGATGCAGCCGAAGGAACATTAAGAAAATTGTTTGGTGATTCTGTTGGCGAAAATGCGGTTCACGGTTCTGATAGTGTTGAAAGTGCTGCAAGAGAGTTAGCGATCTTCTTTACAGGTGAAGAAGTTTGTAATTCTTGATCTTTTGTAAAAATATTCTAAAAGAGGTATCTTTATATGCGGTTATTGACTTATTATTTTTCACTGCTTTGTTTTTGTGCTCCCACCTTGCTTTGTGCTGATACGGTTATATTAAACAATGGCGATCAAATCAGTGGTGAAATTAAAAGCAAACAAGATGACAAGTTAGTGATAACAACATCCTATGCAGGAGATATCTCTGTTTTATGGTCAGAAGTAAAACGTCTTAATGCCGATAAAGCGTTGCAATTGATTTTAAATGATGATACTCGAATTAAAGGTAGCTTAAAAAGCTCTGACGCTAATGAATTAGTAAGAATCCAGCATCAAAAAATCGCTTCTCCTATTGATATTAAGTTATCACAGATTAAGTTTATCAATCCTGCCCCAGAATTAATAGCCGTTGTCACTAAAGTAAGTGGACGTGTTAATGCTGGTGTTAGTATTAGTAGTGGTAATACAGAAGCTAAAAAATACAGTTTAGATACTGAAGTTGTGGTGCGTAGTCAAGTAAATCGTTTTACTATTGCTGCCAATTTGTTTAAAGCGACCGAAAATAGTATTAGTACCGAAGATAAAAGTGGCGCTAGTGTCAAATACGATCACTTTTTAGCAGAAAAGCAATATATTTATGGTAATGCCAGTGTTGATCGCGACAAGTTTAAGGACTTAAAACTAAAAAGTGCGATTGGTATAGGTTATGGTTATCAACTGTTTGAAACAGATCAAGTAAATGCTTCATTTGAAGGCGGCTTGTCTATGATTAATGATGATTATTATCTTGCCAAAGACATGAGTTTTAGTGCCGCTCGTTGGAGTTTGAAGTACGACAGAAAGTTTTGGAACGATAAGATACAGTTTTTTCATCAACACGAAGGTTTAATAGATACAACTGATACTCAAAATATATCTATCAACTTTCAAACAGGTTTTCGCTTTCCTATTTATACTGGTATGAATGCAACTTTACAGCTAAATACTGATTGGGATAAAACTCCACCTGTAGGTGTTAAAAAAACAGATCATCAAGTATTATTTAGTGTTGGTTACCTATGGTAGTCTAGCAGAAATCATTGAACATATAGGTTCATTGTCTACCTGCTTCAGCCCAATCATGTATTTATATACACTCATGGGCTTCATTAGGTGACGGCTTCCCTATATGTCCAATATGTCCAAGCTTACTGCTATACAGTATTGTAGCCTGGATAAGCGCAGCGTAATCTTGGAACAACAGTTAGTTTAGTTCTTTTTCTTGGATGCTTCCCTGTAATACAATGGCATTGCTAACTAGCTGGTGCAAGCTGAGGATATCTTCTCGGGCAAAGCCATAATAAGGTAATACAGTTGCAAATTGGCTCTTGCAAATGGCACAAATGGCCACTAGGTGTGTTACCCCATCGTTTTTTACCACTTGATTATAAGCCTCCATCCTTGGTAGCGCGCCTTTAACTCGTAGTTCGATTAAATCATCACTGAGTGTACCACCACCACCACCACAACAAAAAGTTTGCTGTTTTGTGGTGTTTAAGGCCATATCGGTAAAATTATCACAACAAGCTTGAATGATTTGGCGAGGATAGCTAAACTGATCGCCTGCTTTTTCTCCCATTCTTGAGGCACGAGCAATATTACAAGAATCATGAAAGGTAACATGAAGGTGGGCATTGGCTTGTTTATTAAAGCGTATTTGTTTGTTAATGATTAATTGTTGTGTAATTTCAACGATATGCTGTGCTTGTTGATATTTTTCATCTAAAAAATCAAAAGGCCCAAGCAGTTGCTGTAAAAAATTACTGGCTACTCGCCATGCATGACCACATTCACCAAAAATAATTCGTTTTACCTTTAATTCAATTGCTGCCTCTTTAATACGCATTGCAATTTGTTGCATATTATCCGTACTTCCCATAAATAAGGCAAAATTAGCAGCTTCACTTGCTATTGAACTTAGCGTCCAACTTATTCCCGCATGATGTAATACTTTGCCATAACCGATCAAACCATCCACATGCGGTTCGGCAAAAAAATCGGCTGAAGCCGTTACTAAAAGTGCTTCACAACCGTCCATATCAAGATGATATTTAACCGCTATTCCTGTTTCTTCTTCAACTTCTTGCTCAATATCTTGCAATATTGATTTTAATGCAGGCGTAGGTAATCCTAAGTTGTTACCAATATTTAACACCTTATGAATAATTTGCTGATTGTTTTTAGAGGCTTTGCCAACCGATGATAAAATTTCTCTAGCTGCCATGGTTATCTCTGCGGTATCGATACCTATTGGGCAAAAAACAGCACAACGTCGACACTGGGAACATTGATAGTAATATTGATACCATTGCTCTAAAACTTCTTCAGTTAGCTCAATAGCACCGACTAAGCGAGGAAAGTATTTACCACTAAAAGTAAAGTAACGCCGATAGACGCTACGCATTAAATCTTGGCGAGCAACCGGCATGTTTTTAGGATCTTGGGTACCGAGAAAGTAATGACATTTATCACTGCAAGCACCACATTTCATACAGCTATCAAGAAAAATGCGAAAAGCACGGTTGGTAGTCATTAACTGTGACATTTTATCGAGTACTATCTGCTGCCAGTTTTCAGGTAATTGCGCTGGATATCCGAGTGATTCATTCAGTTCACCATTAGCAGGAAAAGGGGATATGTGTTGACTAGCATCAGCAATCAAAACAGGGATAGTTGGATACTCTTTCATTTTTGGCGTGGTAAATGAGTTCATCAATTATTTACTGTTTTTTTGTATGGGTCAGCTTGATTAATCGTAGGTGAAAAAAACAAACCGGGAATATGCAATAATTTGCTAAAAGGAAATAGAGCCAACAAAATAATAACGCCTGCTAAATGACTGATAAGACTTTGTTTAAGAGTTAGTTGATACCAGTTAAAATTAATCATGCCAAAAATAAAATTATGTACCAATACGGCATTACTCTGATCAAAAAAAGACATAAATATCCCGGTTGAGCTTATTGTAAGCAGTAACAATAACCATAAAAAATCAGAAGGTGCAGAAATATAACGGATCCTTGTTATAAAAATACGCCGGGCTAATAAGCCAGATAGCCCAATAACTAAGGTGATAGAGCAGTAATTACTCAAAAGCTTGACCAGTTCTAACCATGCGGGAATAGGGAGGAATAAATAACGCAGGTGTGAAATAACAACAACAAATAAACTGAGATGAAATAACCAAGAAAAAAACCAAGTCCATTTGTTTGCTTTATATAAGGTGACAAAAAAAAACATTTCTCTTAGTCGCTGTAACTTTATTTCCTTTACCGATTCAGGAGCAGGTGTTAATGGGATAGGCAAAGGAATAGGCGTTTTATAATAAGAAAAGCACTTGTAAATTAAACCAATAAAGCAAACTAAAAACGCCAAGCTGAATAATAAGGAAAACAGTATCGACACGGTTAAATACAGCCGGTAGGTTTCGGTAGCCCTGCAAATTTACAGGCTTGTTTAGCGGGGCCATAAGGGAAAAGTTGATAAAGGTATTTGCTATTGCCTTTTTCAGGTCCAATTCGCTTGGAAACCGTTTTGATAAGAATGCGTACAGCTGGAGCAATATGATATTCATCATAATATTCACGTAAAAAATTCATGATCTCCCAATGATTATCGCTTAACTCGATATCTTCTTGAGCAGCCATAAAAGTAGCAATTTCAGGAGTCCAGTCCGATAATGAGAGCAAATATCCTTCCTCATCGGTTTCAATTTCTTCATTGTTAATGTTAATAGTTGTCATAATATTGTTCCTTATCATAGGTTAGTTATTAAGATAAATATTGCTCAAAATAGTCCCCCTGTTTAATTAACAAAACTAGACGCTTTTAGGCGAGGGGAAAGCCTAAATACATTAGTTCACCGTATTCACCTTAGTGCCAAGAATGTATTACATCCACGAATGAACTGATTTACTTTCAGCCACTAGGTCAACAAATCCAGAATAATCCACCGGAGTTACTCCAGCAATTAAATCAGATGCTACAAAACCTCTTGCTTTTAAGTCGGGTTCAAGTAAAAAAATTCTTTTATTTACCGCTTGTTGTTGAATGATAGCCGAAAAAGCATTATTTTGTGTTGCACTTAGTACCGCATTTTCAATCAATAATATACTACATTTTGGTAGAGATGTTTTAAAACAGGATAACAGTGAATTTTTTTCAAAGATAGATTTATTAACAATATGCAACATTTATTTTCCTAAGCACTGAATAGAACGTCTTGTTGTTCCATAATATGAGCAAGCTCCGAACGTGTCACCAATTGCAGTGACGAAATTTCTTCATTTTCTTGCTCTTCATGAGTTAAGTTTAATAGGTCAGTTAAACATAATCCTCTTTCCTCTAAGGAATCTTTATCAATATACAGCTTTGTTACTCCATAATCGGCCAAAGCACCAAAGGTAACAGAAAAGTCTTTCATAGCAATCTCGCTAGTATTTTGCTTGTTTTTAAGTTGGTAAACACCATCATCGACAAATGCCATGCTAACAACTTGATCAAATGCTGATGAAATTAATACCATATCTAAGGACTCCAGTGCGTGAATCGTACCATGAGGTGCTGTTCGATGAACAAATAAAATTGCTTTGCTTTTTTTCATAGATTAGTCTCCAAAGCTAATGGTTCTATCAGATATAATAGTCCCTTCAACCAATTGGCCTAAGCCTGAAATACGAAAAGCAGGGTGAAGGTTATAGGTACTTTTTCCTTGGCGAGTTTTAATATCTTCATCGATTAATCCACGTCTTTGGGCCGCTGCCACACAGATCACCAGATCCAATTGGTATTGTTGGGCAAGCTCAGCCCAGTTAGCTATAATGTTTCTGTCATCTTGTGGTGGGATTGCTAGTTCGGTGCCATTGTTTACCCCATCATGATAAAAAAACACACGGCAAATTTCATGGCCTTTTTCAAGAGCTGCACGAGCAAAATGATATGCACTATCAGATGCTTGGTGTTGATAGGGGCCTTCATTGATTAAAATGGTGAATTTCATATTAGCAATTGGATAGCAAAAAGAATAAATATTATAAGGCCAGATTAGCTATATGACCATAGCTAGCTAGCCTTTTTTTATCTAAGCTAAAGTAAAGTATATTAGAAAAAAATAGTATCTTTATCTGTCTCATCGTATAATGGCAACAGTCAGTCAGACAATCGCGTTCTTAAATTTTCGTTTCGATGAAACTTTTAAGGCCGAGGAAAGTCCGGGCTCCACAGGGTAGAGTGCCAGGTAACTCCTGGGAAGTGAAAACTTACGGCCAGTGCAACAGAAAGTAAACCGCCTAATCCTTTGTGATTGGGTAAGGGTGAAAGGGTGCGGTAAGAGCGCACCGCGTTATTGGTAACAGTAACGGCATGGTAAACCCCACTTGGAGCAAGACCAAATAGAGGAACATAGCTTTAGCTAAGGTGCGACCCGCATTGTTCCTGGGTAGGTTGCTTGAGGCATTAGGGTGACCTATGCCCTAGATGAATGATTGTCCACGACAGAACCCGGCTTATCGACTGACTACCTTTTTACTTTTATGCCGATGATGCATTTTCAATGATGATGGCTATAATTGATGTTTAAAAGCGACAGATTCTTTTATTTTTGAATAAAATGCGATATTGTTGTAATAAATGATTGAATATCCTTGTTTAAAACTGTAAAATGCTCAACCTTATTTTGATTGCTTGTGTACGTTTAAAATAAATGTTGTATTAAATGCAATATTTTACTCGTGAGCTCAAGCTGATAAGACTAATTTATATCTAACATATTATTTCAGGAGAAAAGCATTGGCCAACTCAGTCCAAGCGAGAAAAAGAGCACGACAAGCCGTTGCTAGACGTGAGCGTAATGTTGCGCAACGTTCACAGTTTCGTACTGTGATAAAAAATACAGTTTATGCTATTGAAGCAGGTGATAAAGAAAAAGCAACTGCAATGTACAAAGTAGCCATCCCAGTGATTGATGGTTCTGTTAGCAAAGGAATTATTCATAAAAATAAGGCGGCAAGATATAAGAGCCGCTTGAATAAGCGTATTTTTGCTATTGCTTAATGATTGACTTTCATATCGATAATTTGATATGAGATGATGTTGTAAAAACCAACTTATACAGTTGGTTTTTTTTTGCTCAAAATTTAGCTACTTAATGATTATAGCTTAGTACTTAGATAAATATTGCTCAAAACTGTTCACTTCTTTAGTAAAAAGGGGAAGGGAGATTAGGTAAAACGGCTCCCTTTACTAAGGGTGATTAGATAAAAATGGTTCCCTTTACTAAGGGAGGCTAGATAAAAACTGTTCCCCTCTTTATCAAAGAGGGGTTAGGGGAGATTTGTTCTTTTAAATGAATCATAAATTGTTTAAATCTGGAATGATTGTCGCCAGCATGACCTTTTTATCACGCATACTCGGCTTTGTTCGAGACGTGGTGTTTGCACGCGAGTTTGCAGCTTCTGCAGGCATGGATGCATTTTTAATCGCATTTAAAATTCCTAATTTTATGCGTCGATTGTTTGCTGAAGGCGCATTTAATCAAGCTTTTGTTCCAACCTTAGGCGAATATCACGCCACCAAAGATCAACAACAAACCAAAGATTTAATTGCTCATGTTGCGGGTACATTAGGTGGTTATTTATTTATTATAACCCTGTTAGGAATGCTACTTGCTCCCTTATTAATTTTACTATTTGCACCGGGGTATGTGATAAATAACAGCGATCTTAGCCAGTATGATCGTACTGTCGACTTACTTCGAGTCACCTTTCCTTATATTTTCTTTATTTCCTTAGTTGCATTTTCTGGTGGAATTTTAAATACCTATGGTGAGTTTGCCTTACCAGCGTTTACTCCAGTGGTATTAAATTTAGTATTAATTGCCTCGGTATTTTTTATTGTTCCTCTATTAGAAGAGCCTGTAATGGGCTTGGCTATCGGCGTTTTTATAGCAGGTTTAATGCAACTACTTTTACAACTCCCCTTTTTAGCCCGAAAAAACTTACTGGTTTGGCCTAAGTGGAATCGAAAACATCCCGGAGTCTTGAAAATTCAAAAGCTCATGTTACCAGCATTATTTGGTGCTTCAATTGCGCAGATTAGTCTATTATTGGACACAATTCTGGCCTCATTATTAGTGAGTGGTAGTATTTCGTGGTTATATTATTCTGACCGCCTGATGGAGTTTCCCTTAGGGGTTTTTGGTGTTGCCTTAGCAACAGTCATTTTGCCAAGCTTGAGTCGAGATCATGCTAAAAAATCATTGACTGAATTTTCACAAACTTTGGATAATGCCTTACGTTGGGCTTTATATCTTGCTATTCCAGCGGCTATTGGACTTTATTTATTAGCTACGCCCATTATTGTGACCTTATTTGCCAGTGATAAATTTACCCTTACTGATGTCACCATGAGCAGTTATAGCCTAATGGCTTATAGTGTTGGTTTAATGGGTTTTATTTTGGTTAAAGTGTTATTGCCTGCTTATTATTCTCGCCAAGATACCAGCACTCCAGTAAAAATAGGCGTGATTGCATTATTAGTTAATATGTTTTTTAATATTGTCATTGTTGTGCCGTGGTATTTAAGTGATACTCCAGGTGCTCATGCTGGATTGGCGATTGCTACCTCTATTTCAGCGATGACCAATGCCTATTTATTGTATCGAGGTTTGCGCCGTGATAAGGTTTATCAACCAAGTGCAACTTGGTTTAAAGTCTTGATGCAAATTATCGTAGCGGCAAGTGTTATGAGCTTATTATTATTTTTATACGATAGAAGTGCCACGACCTGGTTGCAGATGAATTGGCAACAGCAAGTGATGCTATTATTGGAGCAAATTATCTTCGCCGTGTTTATTTATTTTGCTTGTTTGCGTTTATTAGGAGTAAACTTGCTGGCTTTTTATAAAAAATCAAAGTTGAGAGAATAGCATATGTCTAAAGTGGGAAATGGCATTAAAGCAAAAAATGCAGCATGGACATTCAAGGGTGAAACGGTGAAAAACTTTGATCAACATATCAGAACATCCGTGCCATTTTATCAACAAGGACATGAGATTATTA
>CAYMMQ010000040.1:0-1460 GCA_964391585.1 uncultured Ectothiorhodospiraceae bacterium | reverse complement strand
TTTATTCATCCCAGCCAACGACAACAATTGATTGATAAAATTTATCAAAGTTTAAACTGGGGCGGAGCGTTTTTGTTTTTTGAAAAAGTAAGAGCAAATGATGCGCGTTTTCAAGATATAACCACCAGTTTGTATAATGAATATAAACTGGATCAAGGTTATTCTGCTGAAGAAATATTATTTAAAACGCGAAGTTTAAAAGGGATTTTAGAGCCTTTTTCAACTCAAGGTAATATTGACTTATTAAAACGTGCCGGTTTTGTTGATATGATAACTGTTTTTAAATATGTCTGTTTTGAAGGTTTTCTGGTGATTAAATAAGCGGTTCTGTTAGAGAGTATCACAATGAAAAAAATAGCAATTATTGAAGGTGGGTATAGTTCAGAAAGAGCGATCTCTTTAAAAAGTGCTGCAACTGTTTTTAATCATCTGGATCAGCATAAATATGACCTAATCAAAGTCAGTATTGATCAAAATGGGTGGTATGCTTTTTATCAAGGGCAACAGTTTGTGATCAATAAAGATGACTTTAGCTTTAGTTATCAACAAGGTAATCAGTCAGTAAAAATTAACTTTGATTTTGCTTTTATTGTCATTCATGGAACTCCGGGCGAAGATGGCAAATTACAGGCTTATTTTGATTTATTAGCCATTCCTTATTCCACCTGTGATCAATTAGCTTCAGCCGTAACCTTTAATAAATACCTGTGCAATCGCTTTTTGCATGATATAGGTATTCCTGTTGCCACATCAGTATTATTGCATCAAAGTCAATTTGAGCAAAAAAAATATAATAAAACCGAGATTCTAACCAAGGTTGCTTTGCCGTGTTTTATTAAACCAGCTGAGGGTGGAAGTAGTTTTGGGGTGAGTAAATTAAAACATGCTGATGATTTTGAACAGGCATTAATCGAGGCTTTTGCTCATGGCGATCAAGTGATTATTGAAAGCTTTTTAGCGGGGCGAGAGGTTTCTAATGGGGTTTATCTTACTAAGAACGGACTGCATATTTTACCGGTTACTGAAATTATTTCCCATCATGAGTTTTTTGATTATAATGCCAAATATCATGGTGACTCAGAAGAAATTACCCCAGCTGATTTAAGCCCTGAAGTAATGGCAAAAATCCATCAATTAACAGAAAAAGCCTATCTTGCCTTAAATCTAAAAGGCATTTGCCGCATTGATTATATTATTACTGAACAGGGGTGTTTTTTGTTGGAGATTAATACGGTTCCTGGTTTTTCTAATGAAAGCATCGTCCCTCAAATGGCAAGACATCAGGGGATCTCTTTACAACAACTTTTTACCGATACCCTTGAATATGCTTTAGTAGATTAGTTACTTTCTTGTTGTTTTGTATAAAACTCGCTTACAAAAGCATTAAAGTTATCATCTTCAATGGCGTTACGAATGTTTTTCATTAATTCTTGATAATAATGAATATTATGAATGGTATT
>CAYMMQ010000039.1:0-17671 GCA_964391585.1 uncultured Ectothiorhodospiraceae bacterium | reverse complement strand
TAAATTAGTTTAAGGACGGTTCAGGGGCATGAAATAGCCACCTTAAAAAGAAGAAAAGTTTTACTACTAGAAACACAAAAGCCCGCTGCCACCATAAAGTAACAGCGAGTTGGAAAACGTCGGAATAAAAATTAACGCTTTGAGTATTGAGGACGCTTACGAGCTTTATGTAAACCAATTTTCTTACGTTCAACACAACGTGCATCACGAGTTACAAAACCAGCTTGTCTTAAATCACTACGTAAAGTTTCATCATAGCTGATTAATGCTCGAGTGATACCATGACGAATTGCACCTGCTTGTCCCGTATTACCACCACCATCAACGTTGACATAAACATCAAATTGACCAAGAGTATTCGTAACATCAAATGGCTGGCGAACGACCATACGAGATGTTTCACGACCAAAATAAGTTTCCAAACTACGTTTGTTAATAATTATTTCACCTTTACCTGGGCGCAAATAAACTCGAGCTGATGAGCTTTTGCGACGACCTGTTGCATAATATTGTGTTGTCATATTTATTTCCGGTATTTTACGACTTAATGATAGTTACTTAACTTTCTAAAGTAACAGATAGTTCAAGTAACTTATTTTCGATTGCTTATATTTCAAGTACTTTAGGTTGCTGAGCTTGATGTGTATGCTCAGTACCAGCAAATACTTTTAATTTTTTATACATAGCACGTCCTAAAGGATTTTTTGGCAACATACCTTTAACAGCAGTTTCAATAATTCTTTCAGGTGCTTTATTTATAAGCTTTTCAAAGTTAATACTTTTTAAACCACCAGGATATCCTGTGTGATGATGATATATTTTATCAGTAGTTTTTCTACCTGTTACCCGAATTTTTTCCGCATTGATAACAACAATATAATCCCCTGTATCAACGTGTGGTGTGTATTCTGGCTTATGCTTACCACGAAGTCTTCTTGCAATTTCAGTTGATAAACGACCTAAGGTTTTTTCTGCTGCATCAACGACATACCAATCACGTCTAACAGTTTCATTTTTTGCACTAAATGTTTTCATTTTTTTCTCTTACTTTGAATTATCCTAATACTTTAGGAATAAAAACTAGGGATAAAAACCATAATTCTTTTGTTAAATAAAACGAGGCGAGGATTTTACCTAAAAACAATCCTTTCTACAAGTTTTTTCTTAATAATTCACAAAAAAATATCATGACAACAATAATCTTTCCACAACTTTGTCATTTAACAAATGACAATCGATAATTTCATCAATATCCTTTTTATCTACCCAGCTATACCAAATATCTTCTGGATAGACAACAATAACGGGGCCCATTGCACATTTACCTAAACACCCCGAGCTGCTCACACGAATTTTTCCTTCACCATGTTGTCCAAGCTCAGTTAATTTATCTTTGGCATACTTGCGCATTTGCTGACTATTAAAACGAGCACAGCAAGGTTTATTGTCACCATGATCATTGGTACAAAAGAAAATATGTTTACGATAACTCATGCCTAACTCAAATCCTCTTACAATAAAATGCTATACTAGCCTTTTCTTTATTTTTTCATTTTTTTCTTATAAAACGGCATTATAGCATTGAATTCACCCGAAACACCAAGCAGACTTGCGGATAACCAATCAAAAAACAGCTCTATTCATCAAACGCATATTATTGAGCAAATAGAAACACTGGGCAATCAATGTGTTTTATGTGCCAGTTGTATTGAAAGTTGCCCAACTTATCAAGTTTCCTTAAATGAAAATCGTTCACCAAGAGGAAGAATTGCCCTCATCCGAGCTATTGCAACTGAACAAATTAGTATTAGTTCGTCCTTACAACAAAATTTAGACTCTTGTTTACAGTGCTTTAGTTGTAGCCAACATTGCCCTTCTAAAGTAGATTATCCTGAATTAATCCATCTAGCTAAGCAATTAATTCAACAAAAAATTGAACAAAAACAACTAAAATCTAACAAAAGATTAATTGCTCTTATTAGTGAAAAAATATTAAACCACTACTACGCAAGAAAAACATTTATTCAGGCTTTTAATTTTTCCAAAAGTATCGGCTTGATTTATCTCATCAAGAAAATCAATTCACAACTTAACTCTCGACTTGTTTCTTATTTGCCTGAACAACTAATTCCGAATAATAATGCGATAAAAAGCAGCTATAAACCTATTGTAACTACAACAGAAACAGTACAATTGCATGTTGGTTGTGCTTCAAGCTTATTTGATCCAAACTTAGCTTCTAACTGCATCCAACTTCTTTATGCTTTGTCTATTGATGTTAAAACAGATATTATAGAAAAATGCTGTGGCGCAATTGCTTTTCGTAATGCTGAAACCACGCTAGCAACTCAACAATTAAATAGCTTAACAACTTTAACAGCCGAGCAAAAAACACTCTCATTAAACTCATCCTGCTCTTCACATTTAAACAAGCAAAATAATCAACAAACTGACATTATTGATTATTTATTTGATGAAAAATTTGAATTATTACAACAAATAAACTTTACCCCGCTAACGCAAAAAAGTTTATTGCACTGTTCTTGCTCGGTACGTAATCGTTTAAAAAATGAAAAAAAACAGCTTCAATTAATCAGTCTTATTCCACAACTGGAAATCAAAACATTTAACAAAAGTTTTTGTTGTGGTGCTGCAGGCAACCAAATGCAAAGTTTTTCCCAGCAAGCTGACAAAATAGTCCAACCGTATTTGCAATTCATTATCAGCCAGCAAATAAAACTATTAATTAGCAGCGATATCAGTTGCGCCTTACACATCCGCCAACAATTGGAAAAAATAGATTATAAAGTTGAAGTTGTCCATCCTGTCAGTTTATTATACCAACAACTTAAGATAACTAAGAAAATACAGGAGTAAGCATAATGCCTCTTAAACTATCTGTAATAGATAAATTGATTATTAATATTGACCATGCGATTAAAACTGTCGCTGGAAAGCCTGAGCTGACTGCAAGAGATAATCCTTCAAGTAACATCTGTAATGATAAGGATGAAACTTTTTCGCTAGCTGAAAAAAAACATGCTGCAGGTCTGATGCGAATTAATCACGCCGGCGAAGTTGCCGCCCAAGGCTTGTATCAAGGGCAGGCATTAACCGCAAAGCTACCTAAGATCCGCAAACAAATGGAACAATCCGCTATTGAAGAAAACGATCATTTAGTTTGGTGTGAAAAACGCTGTCACGAACTAGATTCGCATACTTCGGTATTAAGCCCCGCTTGGTATGCTGGCTCTTTTGTCATTGGAGCTACCGCAGGTTTAGCGGGTGATAAATGGAGTTTAGGTTTTGTGGCTGAAACAGAAAAACAAGTGGTCAAGCATATTGACTCTCATTTGGATAAGCTTCCTAAAAATGATTTTAAATCTAAAGCTATTTTAGAAAAAATGCGTGAAGATGAGCTACACCATGCAACTACTGCCCAACATGCTGGCGGCGTTGAACTACCCGAAATAATAAAATTTGCGATGAAGATGACCAGTAAAGTAATGACTAAAACTGCTTACCGCTTTTAATATCAGGCTATTTTAGAGCTACCCCGATAACCTTTAACTCCACCTATAAAAGCGTTAACCCCGCTTATAGAAACGTCTTTTTTTACTAACAGCTACTGCACCTGTTGGTTTATGCCCTCTTGCATTTTCACCAGAGCGCTGTCCATCTCGATGTCCTTGAGAAGCTTTTTTAGTTTTTTTAACGATGGGTTTAGTATTTAATCGTGATACAGGTAGACTATGCACAGGATCAAAACCATCAATATACTCTCGGACAATTTCTTTTTGAATTAAGCGCTCAATATCGCTTAATTGCTTAAATTCATCAGCACTCACCAATGAAACCGCTTGACCACTTAAACCAGCTCTGCCGGTTCGACCAATTCGGTGTACATAATCTTCCGCAACTTGAGGTAAATCAAAATTAACCACTTGTGGTAATTGATCGATATCCAAACCTCTTGCAGCAATATCTGTAGCCACAAGAACTTGAATAGATCCATTTTTAAAATTTGCCAAAGCTTGCGTTCTAGCGCTCTGACTTTTATTGCCATGAATTGCTGCTGCCTTAATATTAACGTCGGCTAATTGTTTCGTCAGTTTATTAGCCCCATGTTTAGTGCGACTAAAAACCAATACTTGATACCATTGATGCTTATTAATCAAATGGATTAATAAGTTTGCTTTTTGTTTTTTATCAACTGGGCAAAGCCACTGTTTTATCGTTGTTGCCGTGCTGTTTTTTACACTTACAGAAATTTCCACCGGCTGATGAACAATAGTTTTAGCTAATTGACGAATTTCTGCTGAAAACGTTGCTGAAAATAATAAGTTCTGACGTTGTTTGGGTAGAAAGGATATTATCTTTCTAATATCGTTAATGAAACCCATATCCAACATCCGATCGGCTTCATCTAAAACTAAAACTTCCAATTGTTTGAATTTCACTGCATTTTGCTGATACAAATCAAGTAAACGTCCGGGAGTTGCAACTAAAATATCCACACCACGTCGCAACTTCATCATTTGTGGATTTATTTTCACTCCACCAAACACCACGGCAGAATGTAAACTCAGGTTTTCCCCATATAACGTAACACTGGCCGCAACTTGTGCCGCAAGTTCCCGAGTCGGTGTCAAAATTAAGGCCCTAACTTGATTTGACTGGACTTTATCTCCATTACTTAACAAATCCAAAATCGGCAAGGCAAAACTTGCTGTTTTACCGGTACCCGTTTGAGCAGCAGCCATTACGTCTTTTCCTTTTAAAACTACCGGAATGGCTTGTTGCTGTATTGGCGTAGGGGTGCTATAACCTTTTTCTTTGATTCTTTCCAAAATAGCCTGTGATAAGCCTAAATGATTAAACTGAGTTGCTGGTTGTTGGGGCATAGGTATTCTCTATTTTGGTTGACTTAAGGTTAATTGGGCGCATAGCTTACCGTATATTAACTTTTATTACTATCAATCAAAAAATACCCCAAAGAGATAAAGCAGTAAATAGCATGATTTCTGGGTATATTTTATTATTTTTTACTATTATAATTAGCCTGTAAATGTGTAGACTATCCAGATAATGATCTCATGCAGTAGAATTGATGCACTATAAGAATCGTTTAAAATTATTGAAATTAGAAGAGTAACAATTTTTCCGCACTATTTTGCACTATTTTGCACTATTTCTGTACTATTAAGTAGGCTTATTGGAGTATCAAGACTATGGCGGTATCGCCAAAAAACGTAGATATAAAACTCATCAAGCAATTTTCTCCTTTTGATACCTTAGGTTTATCAAAAATAGAAGAAATATTAGCGAAATCAGCCATTCAAAAAGTCCCCGCTGGAAAAATGTTGTTCAAAGAGGGGGATCGAGATAAGTGGACGGTATATCTACTTGCTGGAGAACTTGAACTGTCCTCATCTCAGCATTCAAGCCAAGTCCTACTAGCCGGTGACAAAAATGCCTTAAAGCAAATTTCTCATGGTATTCCAAGAGTTTTTACTGCAACAGCAAAAACAGATGTTAGTGTATTAATTATTGATACCGGATTATTCAATGCCATTATTAATTCGAGATCATCTAATAGTATTACTGTTTCCGACTTTGGCTCTGACGAGGAAGATGATGATGACTGGATGACCAAGTTTCTTCAATCAGGAGCATTTATTCAACTACCTGCTGCAAATATGCAAGCGCTGTTGATAAAGCTAGAAGAAGTACCCTTAAGCAAAGGTAAAATGGTTATTCGCGAAGGAGACTTAGAAGATCAAAATTACTACATCATCAAACAAGGTCAATGTATTGTTTCTCGTAAAGATCCTAAAACAGGCAAACAAAAACCACTGGCAATTTTAAAATCAGGTGTAGGGTTTGGTGAGGAAGCACTGATTACCGAAACCTGCCGTGGTGCTACTGTTAGTATGAAAAGTGATGGTGTGGTATTAAAATTACCCAAACATGACTTTATTGAACTATTGGTCAAACCGACTATTCATATTCAATCACAAAGTGAAATTGATGAGTTAATTAAAGAAGGTTATGATGTCACTTATATTGATGTGCGTAGTAAAGCAGAACATCAAGCTAATGGCCTTCCTAACAGCTTACACTGCCCTATTCGAGATATTCGTGACTTTTTCAACAGTTTGGATCCAGAATCTCATTATGTGATGTATTCAAATACCGAACACCGCTCAAGTTCAGCTGCTTTCCTTTTTATTCAGCAAAACTTTGAAGTATCTGTGTTAAAAGGAGGGGTAGGTAACAGCGAAGCTTCAACTACCACTACCACTACTACTGCAAGTTCCGAGCAAGCCCCGGTTGAAGAAGATAAAAATGACGAAGCAAAAGATATTAGCTTCTATCAAGAGGAATTAAAAAAGATGGAAGTTGATCGACAACTCACCAATGCAGCGAGGTTACAAGCAGAAGCAATGGTGACAAAATTAAAAAAGGAATTAATCAATGCCAAAGAACTAGCCCAAAAGGAAGCCAGAATAGCCAAAAATGCCATGACATTATTACGCCAAGCAGAAGAAAAACTGAAAAAACTTTCCTAATATAAACTCAAACTATTTGCTTTTCTTAGCTTAGCTTAGTTTATTCCACTAAGTTCATTGCTTCTTGTAACAACTCAACTCCACAACCTTTTTTATGAATATTCTCACTCAATTTTTGTCGGTATAAACGAGCCCCTTTACAGGCATGAAACAAACCTAAAGTATGTTTAGCCATATGTGCAAAAGGAACACCTTTATGCAACTCTTGCTCTATATAATCACAATATAGCTGCAAAATTTCTTTTCTCGTTAACATATCACTTGGCTTTTTATGAGGATAAAACAAAGCATCAATCTCATGCATAAAATAGCAATTATGATATGCCTCCCTACCTACCATAACCCCATCAACATATTTTAAATGCTCACTAATTTGCTGATGCGTAGTTATTCCACCATTAATAATAATCTTCAACTGCGGAAAATCTTTTTTTAACTGATAAACCATATCATAGCGCAAAGGGGGAATATCTCGATTTTCTTTTGGACTTAAGCCCTCTAACCAGGCTTTCCTAGCATGGATGATAAAACTTGTCACCCCAACTTTTGCTACAGCCTCAACTAAGGTATAAAGTTGCTGTTTATCATCATTATGCTCAATACCAATTCGTGTTTTAATGCTCACGGGAGCATCACTACTATCCAACATAGCGGCCATACAGTCTGCTACAAGCTGAGGGTTTTCCATTAAAATTGCACCAAATTGCGCTGATGCCACTCGAGGACTTGGGCAGCCAACATTGAGATTGATTTCATTATAATGATATTGATTTGCAAGCTGACAGGCTTTTGCTAAAGCACGCGGATCACTTCCCGCCAACTGTAAGGCAAGCGGTTGTTCTTGAGAGGAAAAATCTAAATACCTATGATAATCACCAAACAATATTGCTCCGGTTGTCACCATTTCCGAATAAAAAAAAGTCTGTTTTGTGATCAGGCGCAACAAAAAACGAAAGTGTTTATCGGTATAATCAAGCATTGGAGCAAGACAGACTCTATGTGATTCATTAGAAAAGTTAGTCATTTAAAAGCTTCTTCTATATACTTTGTTATTAGGAACAGATATTCTATACTCATTATCATTGAAAATGCAGTTTTATTCACATGACACGTAAAATTTTATACCGTTCTTTCTTTTTATTTCTTGTTATTTCCTTAACAAGTTCGATGCCGTCTTTTGCTGCAACAAGCACTCCTGAGCTTTTTTTACCCCTGGAACAAATACATCAACTTGAGCAGCAGCGAGTCTATTTTGCTAAAGCAGATAAAGCTTTGGATAAAAAACAAATGAACCTATTTGAGCAATATTTAAGTAAGCTCGATAACTACCCCCTCGTTGATTATTTATTATATAAAAAACTACTAAAAAGTTTTCAGCGAAAAAAACTCAATAAGCGGCAGCTCGAACAACGCAAACTAGACGTTAAGCAATTTTTAAGTCAACATCACGAAACGCTTTACGCACGAAAATTATTAAATCGCTGGTTAAAATTTTTGGCTAAAAATGCTCAATGGCAAACTTATATTGAGTTTTATCCTCATATTGATGCTACTGGTTTAGCGATATATGATACCAACTCTTCAAAATATTATAGCAAATTCCACTGCTATTATTTATCAGCATTAATTCATAGCGGACAGCAACAACTGGCCTTTTCTCAAGTAAAAAAAGTCTGGCTAAGTCCACGTTCTCAGCCATCAAGCTGTGACAGTGTTTTTGAAAAGTGGGAAAAAAATCAAGCTATCAGTAAAGAAAACCGCTGGCAGCGAATTGAACTGGTGATGCAAAAAAACAATATTTCTTTAGCAAAATATCTAGCCAAACCTTTGCCTAAGTCAGAGAAGAAAATACTACAAAGTTGGATTGATATACATAATAAACCTCAACTTTTAAATGTATCAGCTGTTTTATCCTTACAACATCCACTAAAACAAAGCATTATAAGGCATGGCTTAAAACGACTTGCTAGAAAAAACCCTAAAAAAATGGAAGCTTTTTTACAGGATCAAAAACTATTAGCCCGCTTTAAGCTTAATAAACAAGATTATCAAACAGCTATCGCTCAACTAGGACGCTCATTAGCGACAAAACATCAATCGCAAGCTTGGTTTTGGCTGGATAAGGTTGAGGATCAATATAGCGATAAATACATTCGTACTTGGCGTGTTAGAGCAGCCATTAGAGAGCAAAACTGGCAAAATGTACTCTCAGCTATTAAACGCCTAACAGATGAAGAGCAACAAAAATCTCGTTGGTTATATTGGCAGGCAAAAGCCAATAGCAAGTTAGGTCACTCTGAACTAGCGGAGTCCATTTTTGAAAGTTTATCCACAAGTCGAGGTTATTACAGTTTTTTGGCCGCTGACAAATTGAACAAACCTTATGCGTTTGAAAATACGCCGCTCAAATTTGAAACTCAGGCATTAAATAAATTGCATCAACATCCTGCTATTTTAAGAGCTTACGAATTTTATTCCATGAACAGAATGCTCGATGCTAATCGAGAATGGTATCATGCAACACAGCACCTTTTTTCTGAACAAGAAAAAAAGATGGCGGCTATTATTGCCCAATCTTGGAATTGGTATGACCGAGCTATTATTACTATTGCTCACACCTCGGAACGTAATGATATTGAACTGAGATTCCCTCTTTTGTATCAGAATTATGTAAAAAAATATTCCGCATTAAATCAACTAGACAATGCATATACTTATGCGGTTATTCGCAGAGAAAGTGCATTTGCTGCTCATGTGAGATCTCCCGTAGGAGCCATGGGCTTAATGCAAGTCATGCCTAAAACAGGCAAAGAAATTGCGAGAAAATTACACTTACCCTTCGCAAATAAAACTGACTTATACAAACCAGATTTTAATGTAAAAATTGGCACCCATTATTTAAAAGCTATGCTGGATAAACACAATGAACAAAGTATCTTAGCTAGTGCCGCTTATAATGCAGGTAAACATCGTGTTAAAGCTTGGTTACCGGAAAAAAATAGTTTGGAAGCTGATAGTTGGATTGAAACAATACCTTTTACCGAAACTCGAGAATATGTTACTGCAATTTTAGCTTATACCGCAATTTATCAATACCGCCTATCAAAGCCTATCATTCGTTTACGCGACAAAATGCCCATGATTACCCATAATCTCACTCCAACAAATAATATCAACCTTACTCAAAATTGAATTCACTCATAGCATTTTAGTTTATGCAAAAAGATCACACTTTCGCTTTTATCAATACCGCTGCCATTATTATTATTTTAGGTGCAGTTAAAATAATGGAACCGATCATTTCTCCATTATTAGTTGCCTTATTTATTGCAGCCATTAGTGCCCCAGCAATGTTCTGGTTAATGAGCCACAAAATTCCTCAATCAATCGCCCTTAGCATTGTGATTTGTGTGGTTTTTATTGCCAGTTTTTTAATTTTTAATGTTGTTGGTAAATCACTCAGTCATTTTATTGCAGATATTCCCAGTTATCAGCAAAAATTACAACTCATCAGCTTAAACTTAATTCCTAAATTAGAAACTTTTGGCATTGCCTTTAATACAGAGGAAATTCATAAGGTATTTGATCTTGGTGCTATTATGGGTTTTGTCGGCAAAACCTTTAGCGGAGTATTAAACACCTTAACCAATGCCTTTTTGATTTTTTTACTCGTAATTTTTATTTTGATTGAGTTTGCCAGTTTTGGGGTAAAAGTCCGTCAAATAACTAAAAAGCCAGAAAAAACCATGGCTTCTTTACAGCACTTTTCCAACACCTTAAATCAGTATATTGTACTAAAAAGCTTGATGAGTTTATTAACGGCTATTCCCATTATGTTTGCTTTAATGATTATGGATATTGATTATCCATTTTTATGGGGTTTTCTAATTTTTATTCTCAATTTTATCCCAAATGTGGGCTCAATTATTGCCGCCATTCCGATTGTGTTATTAGCTCTAGTTCAACAAGGTTATATTTCAGCCATTATTGTCTTTGCTATTATTATCATCGTCAATAATATTGTTGGTAACGTTATAGAGCCTAAAATAATGGGACGACGACTTGGACTTTCATCATTGGTGGTTTTTATCTCTTTGGTATTTTGGGGCTGGTTACTTGGTACGGTAGGGATGTTTTTATCCGTACCACTAACCATGGCATTAAAGATCGCCCTTGAATCTAACGAAAAAATGATGTGGTTAGCCATTTTATTAGGCAATCAGGACGAAGGAAAAAGAGAAGAGCCGATTACTGGGTTGATCAACTTATTTCCCTCATTAGCAAGTTCTAGCACTAAAAAATCAACAACAAAAGATAATATATAACTCACCTATTTCTTTACCTTTATTGGCATCTTTAAAGATCAATCATCCTAATATCCACCCTTTATCTTGAATTATATCTTGTAAAATAGCTTTAATGTCCTATCGTTTTAACTGAATATCTTTTAGTAACTGTGCAAGAATAGTTTCCGCTTGATATTGTGATGACTGGCAACGATGGATAGCATTTTCTTTAAAAGTTTTATGACTAATATCCGTGGTAAAATAATCAATAATTTGTTTTGCCATTTCATTTTTATCTTCAACCAGATAGCCATTTTTGCCATCTTCAATAATATCTTTTGGACCTTTACTATTATAAGCAACTACTGGCATACCATATCCAAATGCCTCTAATACCACATTTCCAAAAGTATCAAAGCGAGAAGGAAATATAAATAAATCAAGCGATAGATATAATTTATCCATAGTATTTTTATCAACCCATCCCATATAATAGGCTTCGGGTAATTGTTTTTTTAGTTTATCTTCGGCAGGACCACAACCAGCAATAACAAAACGGATATCAGGAATTTTAGCTTGTACTTGTTTGTATATTTCGGGAAAATCAAAAATACCTTTTTCATGACTAATACGGCCAGCAAAAAATATTGTAGGCTGACGAATGGAGAAATCTAAGCCAACTTGTTTATAAAAAGCTTCAATATCAAAATCTAGATTTTTTTGCGCTGAATTAGTAACCCAATGAGCAGTTAAAAATATTTTTTCTTCAGCAAGCTCCATTTTATGACTGGATAACCAGTTTTTATGATCCTTATTAAGGACAAAAATACCATCAAATTGCTGGTAATAGAAACGTAGAAAGCGTCGAATACGATCCTGTTCAGATTGATTAAGTTTGGTGGTGTTTTTAATAAATTCCATCCAATCTGTATGCATATAAAAATAACATGGTACGTTAAACGTGTGTTTTAGCATTAAAGCAATAGGCCCCATTAATGCCTCAGTAGAACAGATAATTCTGTCATAACCGCCTTGATAAAAAATATTCTTTATTTCTAATAAATCACCATAGTTAAATACTTGTTCACCCAGACTATTAATTGAAAAAGATGTTAATGGCCGGATAACATGTAGGTGATCTTGTGATTTCTCAGTTGGGTGACAAACTAAAAAATCAATTGCTAAATCTTGTTTTTGAATTTCAGCTAAAGTTAATTTTAATACGCTTGAAACGCCATTTTTGTCAAAAAATGTATCACTTAACCATAATGCTCTTTTGGGGTGAGGATATTTTTTTATATGTGTAGAAAATTGATTTAAGAAAGTCCTGTTCTGACATAATAAGCGTGTACTTGCCATCATTGAACCTGCCAATACGATGGATACTAAAACAGGAAAAGAAAGCTCATCGAGTATTTTGCCCAAGTTAAAGTGAGTCATATTGTCAGAGCTAGAATATTTATCTGAATAGAAAATTTTACGTAAGTGGCTTGGAATTTCAAACTGCTGGGCGAGCTTTTCGGTAGAAAATTCATTGATAGAAAATTGAGAATTTTTTCCATTAATAAATTTGTTGATACGTTTGATCGTCAATAAATTTAATTCAGTAAACAATTCGGCTATCGCTTTATCTGTTACATGGATAAATTTTTTCCCTCCTTTGCGTCTAGCACAAGAAATATCTTCCAAATGCTTAATGGAAAATTTATAGTCCTTGGCGACACGCCATTTATAAAATTTATTCAGCTTTTTTCCTGTTAGTGCATTGTGAACAAATTGAAAAAACATCTCAGTTTTACCGTGACGTTGGAGTTCCAATATAAAATTACTGAACATAAAACAAGCCATTTTGTCCATAGTATTACCTCGATGAAATAGTATTCTTAACAATCCTGGATCTTTCATTCGGGTAGTAATTTGGGCAGTATAATCCATTAGTGCTATATTGAGTTTCTGATTTTCATAAACACGGCCATAAGGGGCAACCTGACCATTTCTTAAAGCTTCCAGAGCTAGATTAGACTTGCTGGTTCTTTTAAGGCGTTGTTTTAAATCTGGAATATGTAGGTAGGAACCACATTCACCGGCAAAAATCCCCATGTGATCATCTGAACCACCCGTCATTATCTTGCTCTGATTAATATTTACCGCAAAATCTGCTGGGTTGATGTGATGTTTTTTTGCATAAAGGTCGCATAACTCTGGCGTTAGAGAGTCTACCCATTCTTTCGTCAGAAGATTTTGCCAGTAGTCCCGCTGACCATTCATTACTTCATAACGCTGAAATAAAACAGCAAACTTTTCAAAGTACTCCATATTGATTTGTTGCTTGCGAGAGTAAAAATAAAGAGGGTGAGCAAGTGTAGTCGGAAGATTATTTTCTGCTGTATAAGCTAGAAAATGATAAATATTCCGTCTTTTTTTATTCAGAATAACTTCTTGTTCTTGTGTAAAACCATACGTTAACACATGAACAAATAGCTCATCTTCAGGAAAAAAACAGGTAAATTCTGCAGCTGCCAAAACATCCTTTCCAGCATCTTTTAGAGCCCAGCATGAGCGAGCATTATTATGATTAGTAACGGTAATCAAAGAACACTGATTGCTTTCTAATGTTTTTACTAAATCAGCGGTTTTTAACCAAGTTTCTGGTAATTTTAAAATGCGTCCCCATAGCTCATCAGGAGTATCACTATGTAAATCATGGCAGTGTAAATCTATTTTTAGACAATCCTCTAATGAAAAACGATTGGATTGCTCAATAATAAAATGATTATAGTTTTTCTTAATCGATTTTCTAAAATCTGAATTTATCTGAATATCGTGGGTATAGATGTTTTTCATGCTCTTTTTTCCAAAGCTTATTAAGAGTTATTTAGGGATAAATAGACAGTTGCCATTGTCACTCTCTAATTGA
Organism: uncultured Ectothiorhodospiraceae bacterium; assembly: GCA_964391585.1. GTDB lineage: Bacteria > Pseudomonadota > Gammaproteobacteria > GRL18 > GRL18 > JADGAU01. The sequence goes on along the minus strand of CAYMMQ010000039.1, from coordinate 3,896 downwards.
ATAGAGGTTCTGTCTTTATTGACCTGTAAATTATTTGAAACAGTGTATTTTTTGAGTAACATAGGGCAGATAAAATACGTAGCTACTTTTTCTTGTAAGGCATGACGCTTAATACTCCAGCTAAGCACAATCTGTCTATCTTTTTTCTCAATTGAATAAGAAACAGTTCCAAAAAGTGTTGGGGCATTATTTAATTTTATCTGCTTCTTGCTCATATTTAGCTTGGAATAAGATATTGGATTATTGAGTGTTTCATTAAATGGTTCGAGAATATCAAACCATTGAGAAAATATCCCAGCACCTAAAAATAGCTTATCTTGTTTTTCAAAAACAAACATATCTCTTATCAATGAAACAAACTCTGCAGCGACCCAACCATGGTCGCCATCTCCCATGCAACCTCCCCTAGTTTTAGGATGGATTGCTTCAGGCCATGTCCATGTGTCAGAGGCCGCATCTAATACCGCTTCAAATATTGTTTTCCAGCGAGGATCTTGGCGTATTAAAAATATTTTTGCTAATTGAATTGATAGATAAATATTAAAACCAGTATGGATTATGTGCTGAAAAAATAAGCCATTTCTAACATTGTTTTGCCATAAAAATTCAAGTGTAGGCATGACCCAATATTCGGACTCGGAAAGTAAATTCATAGGCGAAATAGCGGCAAGATTACCTATGGCTGCGGTGTCTATCCATCGATAGGGTGAGCAGGATAAGGCTTTATGCTTATTTTTTGCTGTGACATGGTTAATTGAATTTTGTAGATCCTTAGTATACTCATTAAAGACTGATTGTAACCAGATACTATCCTTGCTGTTATTAAGCTGATTAGCAGCCCAGATCAATTGTTGTAAACCACTTAAGCTCCAGAAATTATCCCAAAAATAATAATCATTTGGACCAAAGTGTTCCGCAGAAAGCCCAGCGGGTAATAATCCAAAATGTGGAGAATCTGTATGAATTTTATCTAAGCGGGTTTTACTAATCCATTTTCCACCTTTTAATAAAGCATGATAATGCTGTTTTAACAGTTCTATATCTCCGCTTCTACGGATGTGAGTAATGATGGTAAAGATTGCCTGGCCTGTACTATCCCACTCTCCATTTTGACTTTTAAAATAACCATTGAATGTCTGTTGCTTAAAGTAACGGTTAAATTTATTTTTTACTTGTTCAAAATAACCTGCCTGATCAAAACCTAAGGAAAGAAAGGCACTGTCACGAAACCAACCAGAATGGTAAAAAAATGATCCAGGAGTAAACTGATCAATATCATCAAAAACGCAGAGGTGATTTTTAACCGATTCGAAAGCATTTTGTATTTTCTGATCTGGAAATTTAATGCTGATCCCCATTTCTGACCAGTTTTTCCAGTTCAATTTAAAGCGTTTTTCAGCCTGTTGGATTTGTTCTTTCCAATAGTTTATTTTCTTTTTATTATTTAATAAATAAGTTTGCTTATCTGTTAATAAAAATTCATAACTGAGTGACTCAGCTGGTGCAAGAGTCAACTGATATGCAGCAACTCCAGCACAGATTCCTGAGCTTGATTTTAGTTTGCTGTTATTTGGCGCTGAGATTTGCGTTTTATCCAGTTGAATGTGCTCACAATAGATTGGATCTCCTAATAAGCGATTGGAAGAATGAATAAAATCAGCGGATTCCAGCATTAGCATTGCCGGCCTGTTATTAATTTTCCATAAATTTTTCTTGCAGGATAATTTATGAATATGACCAATTGTAAGCGGGTTATAAGGTCTTAATGTTAGACCAAAAATAAAAGTTTGTGGTTTATCGCTTTGATTTTTTAGTAGATATTTAAGATGGATTACTTGTTGTTGTTCGATTTCTATCGCTTTGCACTTAGAAATCCATTGAATCTGGGTATTGGTTTTATACGTTGTTGTAATTTCAGGCCAATTATTTTTATGGAGTTTTTGACGTATTTTTGCAGGCTGCATTTTGCTGGGAATAAAATACTGTTCATCAACTATAAGATATGGCATTACTGACCAAGAAAATGGTTCCATGGTTAGCATTCCCACAGGATCTAACATCGCTTCCAAACGATTTCCATAAATGCATATAGCCGTCCAGTTACGAAAAGATAAATTGTTGGTCAGTAGATTAACACCTGTGGGAATAAACTCATCAGCATCTGGATTGAGCTGCCGTTCTACCCAGTATGGCCAGATCCAATGCTGGTTGCTTTGTATTGCCAAAGTATTATTGAGACCTGAAAGTGCAAGCAATGAGGCTTGTTCCAGCAATTCAACAGGATATAAAACATCGGTTGGTTTTCCGATGGATGAAAGTCCTTTAAAAAACTGAATTAAATAACTGCGATGAGTAAGTCTTAAAAAAAGACGGATAAGGAATGCAAACATTTATTGAGTATATCTGTCATAAATGACAGTTTTATGAATAAACTACACTGAGGCATATAAATAATCACTATCGCTTACTTAATAGCTTAGACGCAAATCCCAAAACTAGGGGCTTTTGATCTTTCGGTAACCTTTTTAAAAAATATGGCATTTTGTTATAATTGGCTACGCCAAAAAACAACTATTCGAGACTACCATTCGAAGATTAATGTGAACACCTGAACTATGGGAAAAGCTTTCGGCATGTGTACGCCAGACTCAATAATGATTATGACCTACTGAAATATTCCTTCAAAACTGTTACATAAGATGCTTAATCACATAGAATCAACAGATTATTAAATTTCGTCACTGGGGATTGACTTTTTTTTGTCATATTTACTATTTACAATACAGTCTTTTTACTGTTCATGTAATTTAAAGGTTAATAAATTTTACGGATAAAAACTATGTCAACAACAACAAACAATAGTAAAGTCGAATCTTCCTACCGCAACTTCAACCATAACAGACAAATTCAAAAAAACGTTTCGCTCCTCAAAGGTCTTATGAAAGGCCTTGTTGCAGATAAAAAGCTTAATACACAAGATGTGTTGTTTTTAGATTTATGGCTCAAATCACACACACAACTATCATCCGATGACGATAAAGTCACGCATTTAATTGAATGTGTTAAAGAGATTTTACAAGAACAATATATCTCACAAAATAAATTAGATAAACTCAGTGAATTAATTCACAATATTCTACACTTAAATCAGCAACCAGATCATAATAATGAAGAATGCCTTGAATGTTCTACAAGGAATCATTCAAGGCATTCTTGCGGATGATGTTTTATCTGACGATGAAATAAACAGCCTTGATTCTTGGCTAAAAAAACATTCCAAACTCTATATTGTCTGGCCAGCAAGTGAGCTTATAGAACAACTGAAATGTATTTATGAGGATGGGTTAATAGACGAAAAAGAACGTGCTGATTTAATGGCTATGCTAACAAAAATAATCAGCATGCTTTTTGATGAAAGTGTATCCACATCAACGCCTCTTTCTTTAAGTGCTTCTTAACTCGTCCCCACGAAAAAAACTGAGTAACGTATTCACTTATACGAACAATTTTTAAATTGGAAGATGTAAATTTGTGTAGACTTACCCCCTGTGTTAGGCTGGTTGTCGCCTAAATTTTTTATTACTTTTAGGGAGGAAAATAATCAATTTAGCTATTAAGCCATTCAAAATCTATTTTTGTTTTCATCATTTTTATTAATGGCTTAACATTGGGAGCCAGTTTTTCAGGGTACTTATCTACTTTTAACCCATAATCTTTATAAGCTTTAATGATAACCTTTAAATCTTCTCCCGTATAATGCTGAACAACTTCCTTAGCAATATCAGTTGGTTTTCTATCAACAGGCCTATCTTTCGCTTGAGTGTTTTTCCTAATCCATTTTGCCACATACTTCACATATAGAGCATAAAAGTAATGTCGCTTCTTTATTTCTTTCA
>CAYMMQ010000038.1:0-17830 GCA_964391585.1 uncultured Ectothiorhodospiraceae bacterium | reverse complement strand
TCCGCCAGCTGAAAATGGCACAGTATTACCATCTAGCTCAGATAATGCCATGCTATTTTCTCACTTATTTTTGAAAAGTCGCGATTAATATTGTGCCATAATTCAAGCGGGTAATTTGTGCTATCTGGAGTAATAACACTTAGGGTTTCTCTAAGATCGTCAGCATCAAATTTTAATTGATATTTGTCAAAACCAGAGCATAGTTGACTTATACTTTCAGTTTCTTCACTCGTGGATAAAAGGTGACAGGATGTATTATCCAAATAACTCCACTGAATGTTACTTGAATTAGCAAGAATGGGGGTAAAAAAGTTTAAAATTATGCAGTAAAAAAGGACTTTAAATATCATTTTCTATCTTCAATGTTTATTAAACAAATGATGAGCATTCAGCTTTGATAATTAATGAATATTAAGGGGTAGGGCGGCGAGCCAGCCAGCCACACCTCGGCACATGAATCAGTTGCTACCGTTGCTTCCTTCCGGATCTGGCGGGGTTTACATCCTATCATTGCGAGGGAACCAGCTAACTCACCATAAGAGTAGCTATTGTAACATAGCTTATTAAGCTTATAACAAATTAAAATGGAATTAATTATAAATCGAGCACATCTCGCATACTATAAAGACCAGTTTGATGCGTTTGATGGTGTGCTGCTAACCAACAGGCAGCACGAACAGCTCCATTTGCAAAGGTCATTCGACTAGAAGCTTTATGAGTAATCTCCAAGCGTTCGCCAATATCCGCAAACATCACAGTATGATCGCCGACAATATCACCCGCTCGAATAGTTTCAAAACCAATGGTCTGACGTTGGCGTTCTCCCGTTTTGCCTTGGCGACCATATACTGCACATTCTTTTAAGTCTCGCCCTAAGGTTTTGGCAATGACTTCTCCCATGCCTAATGCCGTACCAGAAGGTGCATCTACCTTATGACGATGATGCGCTTCGATAATTTCAATATCCACGTCATCCGCTAAAACTTTTGCGGCTATTTCTAATAATTTAAAGCTTAAATTAACCCCAACACTAAAATTAGGGGCAAACACGATGGCAATTTTTTTACTGGCTTGTTCAATTAATTGCTTTTCATTTTCAGTAAAACCGGTAGTACCAATCACCATGTTAGTACCACTATCGGTACAGATTTTTAAATTAGCTAGCGTTGCTTCAGGGCTGGTAAAATCAATACAAATAGCATTTTTTTCGGCAACTTGAGCTAAGTCATCAACGATGTTTACTTGATTTTCAGCACCTAAACCAATCAATTCACAAGCATTAGCACCAACAAAAGAGCTACCTTTTTTTTCTACTGCACCGCTCAGGGAGGTATCGGCATTGTTATTAACCGCTTCGAGCAAATTCCTGCCCATGCGACCTGTTGCCCCGGTAATAATGATATTTGGCATTGTTCAGTTCTCATTAAATTTGTATTTAGAGTTTATTTATAGGTTGATACTTAAGAAATTGTTGCTCGAAACTGTTCCCCTCTTTAGCAAAGAGGGGGTAGGGGAGATTTGTTCAATTAAATAAAATCCCCCTCAATCCCCCTTTTTCTACCAAAATAAGGCGCTTTTAGGCGAGGGGGAAGCCTAAATACATCAGTTTCTACCTTTAGTTGCAAGCTATTAGTTTTTATTATTTTTTCATGTCATCAAAAAAATTCTTAACCCCATCCAGCCAAGAATGCGATTTAGGACAATGCTTTTGATTGCCTCCACTGACAAGGGTTGCTTTAAACTCTTCTAATAATTCTCGTTGTTTAGCGGTCAGATTAACCGGTGTTTCAACTACGGTTCGGCATAATAAATCGCCTTGTAATCCACCTCTAACTGATTTAACGCCTTTGCCTCTCATGCGAAACATTTTTCCAGATTGGGTTTCTTTAGGAATTTTTAAATTAATTTTACCATCGAGGGTAGGTACATCAATACTGCCACCTAATGCGGCTGTAGCAACATCAATGGGTACTTCACAATGCAAGTCACTGCCATCACGTTTAAAAATTGCATGCTCTTTGACATGAACATGAACGTATAAATCACCCGGAGGTCCGCCATTTTGACCGGCTTCACCTTCATTGGATAAACGAATTCTATCGCCAGTATCAACACCTTCGGGTATTTTAACCGATAAGGATTTATATTCCTGAATTCTTCCTTCACCATGACAAGCATCACAAGGATCGGCTATCATTTTACCCGTGCCATGACAAGTAGGACAGGTTTGTTGTAAAGAGAAAAAACCCTGCTGAATACGAACTTGACCTTGTCCGTGACAGGTATTACAGGTAACTGGTGCAGAGCCAGGTTTTGAACCGGAGCCATTACACTTGTTACAACTCACTTGGGTAGGAATGCGGATTTTAACCGAAGCACCATTAACGGCTTCTTCCAAAGTCATTTCAAGGTTGTATCGTAGGTCAGAGCCGCGGAAAACACGTTCTCTACCACCGCCGCCGCCACCTTGGCGACCGCCAAAAATATCACCAAAGACATCACCAAAAACATCACTAAAGTTAGCAGATCCACCACCACCCATGCCACCTTCTAAGCCAGCATGACCAAACTGATCATAGGTTGCACGCTTTTCGGGATCGTTTAATACCTCGTAAGCTTCTTTTATTTCTTTAAACTTCTCGGTATCACCACCTTTGTCGGGATGATGCTGACTCGCTAATTTACGATAAGCTTTTTTAAGGTCGAGTTTCTCTGCATTGCGAGAAACACCTAATGTTTCATAATAATCTGGTTTTGACATGATTTTCTTTAAGGCTATATTGATAGATTAATGATGTTTTTAAACAGCAAAACACAGGCCCAATTTCTGCCTGTGTTTTAAACTGAATAAAAATTAAGCTGATAAAAAAAACTTATTTTTTATCATCTTTAACTTCTTCAAACTCAGCATCAACTACATCATCATCAGCTGCTTTAGCATTTTCTTCTGCAGCACCAGCAGCACCAGCACCTGCGGCTCCTGCAGCAGCGGCTGCATCACCACCTTGCTGAGCATACATTTGTTCAGCCATTTTAGCAGAAGCATCAGTTAGTGCCTTGGTTTTTTCTTCAATTTGATCTTTATCATCACCTTTAAGTGCTTCTTCAAGATCTTTAATTGCAGCTTCAATCGTAGATTTTTCACTGGCTTCGATTTTATCGCCCATTTCTTCTAGCGTTTTAGTCGTTGCATTAATCATGTTTTCAGCGGTATTTTTAGCGGTCACTAATTCATGGAATTTTTTATCATCTTCTTTATGAACTTCCGCATCTCTTACCATTTTTTCAATTTCTTCATCTGATAAACCACTTGATGCTTTAATCACAATAGACTGCTCTTTACCTGTTGCTTTATCTTTTGCCGTAACGTGTAAGATACCGTTAGCATCTAAATCAAAAGATACTTCAATTTGTGGTGTACCACGTTGCGCTGGTGGAATATCAGATAAATCAAAACGACCTAAAGACTTATTACCAGAAGCAACTTCACGCTCACCTTGTAATACATGAACAGTTACAGCTGTTTGATTATTTTCAGCCGTGGTAAATACTTGTGATGCCTTAGTAGGAATCGTAGTATTTTTTTCAACCAGCTTGGTCATAACACCACCAGCCGTTTCAATACCTAGTGATAAAGGTGTTACGTCTAATAATAATACGTCTTTAACATCTCCACCTAATACACCACCTTGAATGGCAGCACCTACTGCAACCGCTTCATCAGGGTTGACATCGCGACGAGGTTCTTTACCGAAAAATGATTCAACTTCTGCTTGCACTTTAGGCATGCGAGTTTGACCACCAACTAAGATCACATCATGGATATCTTTAATGGATAATCCAGCGTCATTTAAAGCTGTACGACAAGGATCAATTGTACGCTTGATTAAATCATCAACTAAGGATTCAAGTTTAGCACGAGAAACTTTTACATTTAAATGTTTTGGACCAGATGCATCAGCTGTGACATAAGGAAGATTTACGTCTGTTTGTTGTGCAGATGATAATTCAATTTTTGCTTTTTCAGCAGCTTCTTTAAGACGTTGCATCGCTAATGGATCGCCTTTTAAATCCATACCTTGAGATTTCTTGAAGTCATCTGCAAGATAATCAATTAGACGCAAGTCAAAATCTTCACCACCTAAGAATGTATCACCATTTGTCGCTAATACTTCAAACTGGTATTCACCATCAACTTCAGCAATTTCAATAACAGAAATATCAAAGGTACCACCACCTAAGTCATAAACGGCGACAACCGAGTCACCTTGCGCTTTATCCATACCATAAGCAAGAGCAGCGGCAGTTGGTTCGTTAATAATGCGTTTAACATCTAAACCCGCAATTCTTCCTGCATCTTTTGTTGCCTGGCGTTGAGAATCATTGAAATAAGCAGGAACGGTAATAACTGCTTCAGTGACTTCTTCACCTAAATACTCTTCTGCTGTTTTTTTCATTTTCATTAAAACATGTGCAGAAATTTCTGGTGGAGCCATTTTTTTACCATTTGCTTCTACCCATGCATCACCATTATCGGCTTTGATAATTTTATAAGGTACTAATTTAATATCTTTTTGAACGGCATCTTCACCAAATGTTCTGCCGATTAAGCGTTTAACCGCATATAAGGTATTGTTAGGATTAGTAACTGCTTGACGTTTTGCAGGTTGTCCAACTAAAACTTCATCATCAGTGAATGCAATAATCGATGGTGTTGTTCTATCACCTTCAGCATTTTCAATAATTTTTGGTTTTCCAGCTTCAATAACGGCTACACAAGAGTTTGTTGTACCTAAGTCAATTCCAATTATTTTTCCCATTTTTTTTCCTCAATAAAAAGTTTGTAGGTATTGCTACCAAGTTGTTCTGCTAAATTTATAAACATAAAGTGTGGATAGAATCCTGTTTTTCAAGTGATTAAGCTGTTTATTTAGCAATGATTACCATTGCAGGTCGTAATAAGCGTGAATTTAAGCTATAACCTTTTTGGAACACAGAAACAACCGAGTTACTTGCTTTCCCTTCCATTTCTAACATCGACATCGCTTGATGAAGTTCAGGATTAAAAGCGTCACCTTCTGCTGGATCAACCTCTTGAATGCCGACCTTATCCATTGATGAGCTCAATTGCTGCAAGGTCATCTGCATACCTTCAATAATTTTTTCAATAGTTTCATTGCTTTCTAGCTCATTTGCAGCTTTTAAGCCTAGCTCTAAAGAATCTTTCACGGGTAATAATTCCATCGCTAATTTTTCAATGCCAAACTTTCTTGCATTAGAGATATCGATTTCACTGCGACGACGAATATTTTCCATTTCAGCCTTGGAACGTAGTGCTGCATCCCAGTTTTCATCCGCTTTAGTTTCGGCAGCTTTTAGTTTTTTCAATAATTGTTCGATATCCATGTCCTCGACAGCCTCTTGTTTAGCTTCCGCTGATGCTTCTTGCTCTTCTTCAGGCTGTTGTTGAGCTACTTCTGCTTCATTTGTTACTTGAGTGGTAACTTCTTCAGCTTGGGCTTTATCTTCAGTTTCAACGTTAGTTTCAACATTGGTTTTAACATTGGTTTTAACATTGGTTTCAACGTCACTTTCAACTTGGTTTTTATCAGGTTTGTGTTTGTCAGGCATAATATATTTCCGCTAGATAATTAATAATGACGAAAATGTTGGGGTTAATTTTTTTTGTTCAAGTGTTTAATCAATAAATTTGCTGTTTTTTATGATTATTGATATTAAAACAAAAGTTGAGGTTATGCTGAAGCAGTATTTGGTGGTTGTCTATAACGATTTTGTTATGCTAGGTGAAGTGCTGAGAATAGCCAAAGATTTATTGGAAGTATATCCACAATGTTTGATTAAAAATGGTTGATTAAAAGTTGACCCAGTAGGTACTTGCAAAATTATCCTTTTACATCATTTCTGCGTTAAAAATAAGCTGAAAATACTCTTTTATTCATATAAACTGCGTTTTTCAGAATATTTTCGCCTTCAACGGAAGCAAAAACCTAAACTTTGTAAGCACCTCTCAGTAGAGAAATATCTACTGGTTTTAGAGGTGCTTGATACCGCTCAAGACATTTAATCTTCTTTTTTACAAGAAGAGCAAGTATTAATTCCTAATAATTGATAGGGTGGGCAATAATTTAATAAACCAGTTGCCAAAGGAATTAAACCTAATAAGCCCCAAAGTGTTTGTGGGCCAATAAAAACTAATGAAAGGAGTGATAAGCCTACTACCACGCGAATTGTTTTATCGATAGTGCCAATGTTTTTCATTTGAGTCTCCTAAAAAAGGGTGAATTAATAAATTTTGAAGTCTTTATTATAAATGCCTCGTTTAATTCTTCAGTGACTTAGTCACACAAAGGAGAAATATTATTAATCAGCTACTCTTATTTAACCTAGCATCTAAGGCGGGTTGATTGATGACTTCAATTTTACCTCTCGATAAACGGATCCAGCCGTGTAATTCAAATTCTTTTAATTGGCGACTAATGACTTCTCTTGCACTTCCCAGTTCAGTAGCAATTTCTTGGTGGGTCAATAATAAACTGCTACTATTGCTGATGTTTTTTAGCAAATAATTTGCCAAGCGGTCTTCCAAGCTTGAAAATGTGATGGTGTTTACTAGGGAAATTAAGCTACTAATGCGTTGGCCATAAGAGCTAAATACGAATTGCCTAAAAGTATCATTGCTTGCAAGAAAATCAAAAAATACAGCAATGGGGATGGCAAAAGCAACTACATCTGTTTCTGTTATTCCTTCTGCGGGATAACTATCATTGCCAAGAATACAAGAGGTGGTTAATACACATGACTCACCTTTTTGAATATGGTATAAGACAATTTCTTTGCCATTTTCATGTCGGCTAAAGACTTTGATAGAGCCTGATAAAACTAAAAGAAAGTTTTTACAGGGATCTGATTTTTTAAATAAAGTGTGTTTAGCGGGGATAACAATTTGTTGTGAGAACTGGGTTAAGAGAAGATTTTGTTTGTTTTTGATAGTAACAAGTTGGGGAAATACTTGGGATAATAAACTAGACTGCATAAGGAAAAACTCTCGTTATTTAATGCAGTCTAGCATGCCATAGATGAATTTTGATTACCAGTGGCTATTCCTATAGTTGGTTTATGCTAGAGTTTCTAATTTATAATTTATAATTTTAAATTAGAAATTAGCTTAGTAAACTCTAAGGTCTGTGCTTGGGTTTTTGAGCCCATATCATTTGCCAAACTACTTTTTTGTGTCACTTCTTCAATTAAGTTAACAATTTTGTTAATTTTTTCATTAACTTCTTCACTAATCAGCGTTTGATCTTTGGTTGCATCGGCAATAAGATCATTGATTTGATTAATATCTTCAACCGAGCCAAAAATAGTTTCTAAGGATGAGCCTGCTTTTTCAGATTCTAATACGGTAGATTTTACTTGAGTTAGACTTTTATCCATCATGGTTGCTGCCTGTTTAGTACCAGCTTGTAAGGCATCAATCATAGTTTTAATTTCTTGAGCAGAATCTTGTGTTCTAGCCGCAAGAGTACGTACCTCATCGGCTACCACTGCAAAACCACGACCTTGTTCACCGGCGCGAGCGGCTTCAATTGCTGCATTTAAGGCCAATAAGTTAGTTTGTTCTGCAATCGCTTGAATAACCGCCAGAACACTGCCAATTTCTTCACTGGATTTTTCTAATGCACTAATGCTTTCTTGAACTTGCTGAATATCGGAAGATAACACATTGATTGAGTTAATATTACTATCAACAATATCTTTACCAGAGTGCGCTTCGTTGTTTGCACTGGAGGCTTTATCTTGTGCTTGAATGGATAAGCTAGATATTTTCTCAACAGAGCCATTCATTTTTGGCATTGCTTCAATGATTGCACTGGCTAATACTTTTTGTTGCTCTACACCTTTAGCCGTATCGTCAATAACTTGATTAGATTCTTTTGAATGATCGTGTATCAGTTTTCCATCATCAGATACTCGCCGTAATACTGAGCCGAGATCAGAAACTATTTTATTGGCACTTTCGGCAATCTCTCCTATCTCATCTAAAGAGTCAACTTGTATGGTATGGGTAAAATCACCATCCGCGATAAAGCGTAGTGAATGAGCTAGTTTTTTTGTAGGACGGGTAATAAATACAACCGCACCATAGATCATCGTAAGCAACAACACTAAATAAGCAAAGTCAAAGATATAGTTTATTTTAGTGAGCAGTTTTGCATCTGCGATTTGATCTGCTAAATACTCAATATTTTTTAGTTTAAACTCTTGCACAAATTCATCAACCTTTGAGTTGATAGCAACAGCTGTTTCATCAAATTCGGCCATTACTTTATTACCGCCTTGTGGCCCTTGATCGATATAAGAATGAGCCATTTTTTGCCCTACTTGATAATAATTGCTAAAAATGGGTAATAATGATTGATATCGACTAGAGTTTTCAGCATCTAATTTAGATAAGTTTTTGATAGCTTGAGCGAACATCTTCGCAGCGTTTTCAGCTTCAGCAAATCCATCATCAAGGCCATCTAAAGCACGGGTAGCACTAATATCGGTCAACCACTGCTGGGTTTGAATGACGCTGGTTTGAAGTTGGTGATAGTTTTCCGTAATCGGGTAAGTCTTATCCATATTCATGGTGACATCATCATTAAGAACATTGATGATGTTATTTAATACCACTAAACGAGTGCAAATTAGAATAAAGAAAAGACCTGAAAAAATAGCTATCTTATTAATTATTGTTAAATTTTTCATCGTGTTCCCTTAATAACTTATTTAAAATCAGTGACTATTAGCGTATTAATTATCCCTCAATAGCAATTACATCGGCAGGGGAAAAAAAATATTAAGGATTTTTTTAGTGTAGTAGATAAAATGCGTTTTGTAAGGTTTTTTTCCTCATTTTTTGAAAAAATGAGGAAATTGAAGATGGGTGGTGAGGTGGGGGGAGTTATTGAGTAAATTCAGTATAGGTTGTTAAGGTGATCAATGAGGCATATTGATTCACATACCAGACTTGCGCGACATAACCTTGGTAGGCATATAAACCAAATGTTTCTTCAACATAAACTGGAATAGCTAAAGAACTTATTACATCTTTCGAAATAGGGCCTGGCAAGATATCTTGAGAAACGAATATTAAGCCTTTGTTGCCACTGGCTATCCAACCTTCTAAAATCACGCTAGTAGTGGATCTTTTTTGAGCTGTATCAATAGTAATTTGGCTGAGTTGTGATTTAAAACTATTATAAGCATTAATCGCTTTTGTTGCTTCTTCTTCGGTAAAAGCAAAGCTATTAAGCGAAAGACAGCACAAAATAAGCAATAATAAAATTTTTTTCATGAGTAGCTCCTTTAGGTATTCTTTGCTAGAACATCACTAATGGAATAATGTCGTTTGATATAGTTTTCAATGCGTTGTTGAAATTCTTGGGCAATATTCTCACCTTTGAGTGTAACAGTTTTAATGCCGTTTTCATACACAGGAGCAACAGGGGTTTCACCACTACCGGGCAAGCTGATCCCAATATTGGCATGCTTGCTTTCACCTGGGCCATTGACCACACACCCCATTACCGCGACTTTCATATTTGTCACCTCAGGATAATTTTTTCGCCATACGGGGATATTAAGCTTTAGATAATCCTCGATATCTTTTGCTAGATATTGAAAATAATCGGATGAAGTTCGACCACAACCAGGGCAAGAAATGACTTGTGGTGTAAAAGAGCGAAATTCCAACGCTTGTAAAATTTCTTGTGCAATTAAAACTTCTTTATTTCTGCTTTCATTGGGTTCTGGGGTTAGTGATATACGGATGGTATCACCGATCCCTTGTTGTAATAACACACTTAATGCCGCTGTTGAGGAAACAATACCCTTATTACCCATGCCGGCTTCGGTAAGACCAAGATGTAATGCATAAGATGATTGTTGGGCTAAGGTACGATAGATGGCTATTAAATCTTGTACTCCAGACATTTTGCAGGATAAAACAATCTTATTGCTTGGCAGGCCTATTTTTTCAGCTAGTTTTGCCGAGTTTAATGCAGAAGCAATTAAACTATCATGCATGATCTCGGTGGATGATTTTGGTGAGTTTTTTAAGGCATTTTCATCCATGAGCTGTGCCATCAGTCGTTGATCTAAGCTACCCCAATTTACCCCTATGCGAATGGCTTTGTTATTTTTGATGGCAATTTCAATCATTTGTTCAAAGTTACCACTTTGCTGATGTCCTTTGCCAACATTGCCTGGATTAATTCGATATTTCGCTAATGCTAATGCACAAGCAGGGTTGTTGAGTAATAATTTATGACCATTAAAGTGAAAATCCCCGATAAGTGGAGTTTGGATATTTTTTGCCAGTAGTATATCTTTAATCTCAGGGATGGCCTGGGCTGCTTTATCGGTGTTGACAGTGAGGCGAATTAACTCGGAGCCCGCTTTGCTAAGGCTAATGCATTGTTCTACCGTTGCAGCGATATTTTCAGTATCGGTGCTGGTCATAGACTGAATGACAATTGGCGCGTCACCACCAATGGTAACATCATCAATGTTAACAGCAGTTGTTATAGGCACTGGCTTAATTCGCTTATAATTTTAAAAGGTTAAGAAGTGGTTTTTTTAACGGCTTTTTTAACGGCTTTTTTTGTAGTTGCCTTTTTAGTCGCTGCTTTTTTTGTAGCCACTTTTTTCTTCGCTTGGGTAATCTGCCATTTGCCATTTTGATATAAACCCGTCCAGCCAGTAGCTTTACCGGTTTTATCTTCAGTCATTACATATTGTTCTTTATTTTTGCGACTATAACGAATTACAACCGGGTTTTTCTTATTATCTTCGGTGGGGGCTTCACAAAGATAATAGAATTTTTCATCCAGTTCAGCTTTGTGTTGGATTAATTCTGCCACTTTAGGCGCTCGAGTTTCTCTTGAGCGTGGAAAATTACTAGAGGCCATAAATAAACCTGCGGCACCATCACGCAAAATAAAATACCCATCAGTTTGGTTACAAGTAATTTCTCTCATGTGAACAGGATCGGCTTTCGGTGGTGCTGCTTCACCATTACGTAGTAATTTACGAGTGTTTTTACATTCGCTATTAGTACAGCCAAAGTATTTGCCAAAACGACCTGAAAGCAGCTGCATATCAGAGCCACACTTATCACATTCAATCAGTGGTCCATCATAACCTTTAATACGATAATTACCCTGTTCAATTTCATAACCATCACAGTCGGGTGAATTTGAGCATAAATGTAGTTTACGTGTTTCATCGATAAGATAACTATTCATAGCGACATCACATTTCGGACAGCGTTTGCGTTCTAATAATGCTTTAGCTTCACTCTCATCATCTTTGTCATTATCAACGGCCTCATCACCGGGGATGAGGTTTAAAGTTCCTTTACAGCGCTCCTTAGGAGGCAGGCTATAACCAGAGCAGCCAAGGAATACACCTGTTGATCCTACACGAACATTCATTTTGCGTTGACATTGTGGGCAGTTAATATCTGTTAATGCAGGGCTGTTAGGGCGCATTCCTTGTTCGCCATCACTATCCGCAATAAGCAGTTGTTGTTTGAAATTTTGGTAAAAACTATCAAGGATATCTTTCCAATGTGCGTTACCATTAGCAATTTTATCTAACTTTTCTTCCATTTCAGCGGTAAAGCCAAAATTCATCAAATTATTAAAACTTTCATTCAGACGATCAACAACGATTTCCCCAATTTTTTCGGCATAAAAACGGCGTTTTTGTAGGGTGACATACCCCCTGTCTTGGATAGTCGAAATAATACTTGCATAGGTAGAAGGGCGGCCGATGCCTCGCTTTTCGAGTTCCTTGACTAAGTTAGCTTCGGAAAAACGTGCTGGTGGCTTAGTAAAATGTTGCGTTGGTTTAATTTGCTCAAGTTGTAATTTATCCCCTTGATTAACAATGGGTAATAAAATATCATCACTGCCTTTCCCAATATCACGCATGACTTTGGTCCAGCCATCAAAAATCAGCGTTCTGCCTTTGGCTTTCAGTTCATAATCACCCGCTATTATTGATAAGGTGGTATTTTCATATTGAGCAGCTGGCATTTGACAAGCAAGAACTTGACGCCAAATTAAATCATATAAGCGTAGTGCATCACTTTCCATGCCTTTTAATAAAGCAGACTCTATTTTAATATCTGAAGGACGTATCGCTTCATGCGCTTCCTGTGCTGTTTCACCACTAGAATAAATATTGGCTTTTTCAGGTAAATATTGGGAGCCGAAATTTTTCTCTATATATGCACGGGTGCTTTCAATAGCATCCTGGCTTAAATTAGTAGAGTCAGTTCTCATATAGGTAATATAACCAGACTCATATAAGCGTTGTGCTAAGATCATGGTCTTTTTTACCCCGAAGCCTAAACGGGTGCTTGCTGCTTGTTGTAAAGTTGAAGTAATAAAAGGAGCCTTAGCTCTACTGGTTGAGGGGCGAGTTTCTTTACTGGCTAATAAATAATCGGATTGATTTAACAGTGCTACCGCTTTATCGGTTTGAGCTTTGTTAACCGGTCTAAAGTTTTCTTGTTTGCCATTAGCTGTGTGTTTGCTCACTTGAGCTTGAAAATCAATATTTTGTGGCGTTTTTAAGTCGGCAAATACTTCCCAGTATTCTTCAGGATTAAAGGCTTGAATTTCTTTTTCTCGCTCAACCACTAAGCGAACAGCAACCGATTGTACGCGTCCTGCAGAGAGGCCACGGGCTATTTTTTTCCACAATAAAGGGGATACCATATAACCGACCACACGATCTAAAAAGCGTCGTGTTTGTTGTGCGTTTACTTGGTGCATATTAAGTTTGCCAGGCTGATTAAATGCCTGTTGAATAGCTTTTTTGGTTATTTCATTAAAAACAACACGTTTAAAACTAATCCCTTTACTTTTAATAATTTCTTGAAGGTGCCATGCAATAGCTTCTCCTTCTCTATCCAAATCCGTTGCCAGATAAACTTGATCAACTGTTTTGGATATTTTTTTTAAGTCGGCAATGACTTTTTCCTTGCCGGGCATGGTTTCATATCGAGGGTTCCAGCCATTTTCAGGATCAATACCCATTCTGCCAACTAAGGCCGACCAACTACGCTTTTGCTTTTGTTTCTCTTTTTCTGCTGTTGATAACTTTTTTGTTGCAGATGCTAGAGCACTACGTTCTTCTGAAGTAAGCGTTTTTTTCTGGGTACTACCGCCACTAGGTAAGTCACGAATATGGCCAACACTTGATTTAACAATATATTCGCTACCCAAATACTTGTTAATAGTTTTGGCTTTGGCGGGTGATTCTACAATAACTAAAATTTTACTCATAAGCAGGCACAGTAAATAATTAATAAATAAATTTGCTGTATTAAAACAATAAATTTATCATTACGCAATGAATATAGATTTTATTTTCTGTTTAAAGTCATAATTATTTAAATTTTTGTACTTTAAATTCTAACAATTAATAGGAAAAAACTATGCAACATGAATTTTGGCATCAACGCTGGCAGGAAAACAAGATTGGATTTCATTTGCCAAAAGTTAATGCAAATTTGCTTAAGCATGTAAGCCGGCTACAATTAACCTCGGGTGCAAAAGTGTTTGTGCCATTAAGTGGCAAAAGCAACGATCTTATATTTTTACAACAACAGGGTTATGATATTGTTGCGAATGAACTCAGTCAGCTAGCCGTTACTGCATTTTTTACAGAAAATAAGATAAGTTATGCTAATAACGATGAAGAAAATGGATTGTTAATTTATCAAAGTGAAAAAATTAAATTTCTTCAAGGTGACTTTTTTGCCTTAAAGGGAAATAATATTGGTCATATTGATGCGCTGTATGATCGAGCTGCACTGATAGCCTTGCCAAAAGAAATGAGAATATTATATGTGGAGCAGATAAAACAATTAATCACGACAGCTCATAAAATTTTACTGGTAACTTTGGAATATCAGCAGGATTTAAAGCAAGGACCGCCTTTTTCTGTAACACAAGAGGAAGTAAATGAGCTTTTTCAGCAAAATTATGATATCCAATTATTGGATGAGCAACAAATAGCTAAAGATCAGCGTAGTGATTCTTCACAAGGGATTGAGATGCTTGAGAAGACATATTTGTTAAAGTCAAAATAGTTGTCAACAAAGCTCAGGAAAGTATAGCTCAGGAAAGTAAAGCCTATTGTAGCTTGCTTTCCCCAGCATGTTCTTTAAAAACTCTATTGAACAACAAAGTTGGTAAAATAAAGTCCATCAATTTGTGGTTTACCTGTCATTTCTTTCATCACTCCTTCAACCACTTTTTTTGCCTCTTCTTGTAATTTTTTTTTCTTCTGAGTGGTATTTATATCACTTCGTTTTTTGGATGATAATAAGGTAATCAATGCATCACGAATGGGGGCGTCATGCATTTTAACCGTCTCAATAGTTGATTTTCCTCTGCCCAACACTTGAATTCTAGCCTGTAAGAATCGGACTCTTTTGCCGGTATCTTGAAGGTTAACAATAAATTGTGGGGTTAACTCATAATAAGTTGGAGTATCATCAACAGCATTTGGATCTTCATCTTCTGCATAAGCGGATTGAAATGAAAAACTGAAGCATAAAAGTAATAATGCTATCAATTGACTATGAATCTGAGGTGATATTCTAAGTGGTGCTCTAAACATAATAAATTTCCTTAAATAAATTGTTGAATAATTTGTTGGGCTTGTGAAATATAGGAGCCGGCAAATAAGTTAGCATGGTTAAGTATGTGGTAAAGGTTGTATATTTCTTTTCGCTGTTGGTAGTCATCGGCAAGTGGGAAAACTTCTTGATACCCTTGATAAAAGCGCTGATTAAAACCGCCAAAAAGTTCGGTCATAGCAATATCTGTTTCTCTATCCCCATAATAAAGAGCAGGATCAAAAATCACAGGACTTCCTTGCATAGTAAAAGAAAAATTACCCGACCAAAGATCCCCGTGCAATAAAGAGGCTTGGGGTTGATGATATTTAAACAGTTTTTCAATCTGTAGATAAATTTGCTCAGACTTTGCTAACAATTGTTGATGATAGCCTTTTTTTGCTAATAATTCTAGTTGAGGTTTGATTCGTTGGTAAAACCAAAACTCAGTCCAATTATCACTGTATTGGTTACTTTGAGGTGTGCTACCAATGGTGTTATTTTGTTTCCAACCGAATTTTTCACTTCGAATCTGATGCATATTAGCTACACCATGCCCTAAAACCAGCTGATCACCATTAGCGCTTAAGGGTAAATATTGCATGACCAGATAACTTTTATCCTCACAGCTTCCATAACAAATAGGCTGGGGAATTTGTAGTTGTTTAACTTGTTGTAACTCATTTAATGCATGATATTCAGCGATAAACATTTCTAGTTGATCTTTTTTATGTGTTTTTACCATAAATTGCTGCTGATTAGTTTTAAGTTGAAAACTTTGGCTAATACAACCGCCATCAATAGTCGATACCCACAGAAATTCTTGCTGCTGATTCGTATTCGAACTGATGTTTTGTATAATGCTATTCCAATGACTTTTATTCATACCATTCAGATTCAGAGTTATTTTCGTTAGAATATCAATTTAAAAAGAATTATAACAGTATCAGTATTGTCCAGTATGATCTTAAGCTAATGCATAAATAATGAGCCCAATTTGAGTTTATGAGTAGTTTTTTTCGCTTTTATTGTTGCTAAAGACAAATATGACTAGAATTATTGTGCTATAATTTCGACCTCAATTTATTGGGTATGTTCACTTAATTTAGTTACAATAGTTTTTATTATTTCATAAGGAAAGGAAATGAGTACAGAAGACGCTAATGAAGATGAAAAAATAATTATTAAAGGCATTAATCATCAGGGTAAAATATTTCGTCCTAGTGATTGGGTAGAGAGATTAGCTGCAATTTTATCTAGTTTTGAAGATGGAAATCGTCTTAAATACCACAATAGCGCCTATCCTTGCAATATTGAGGGTATCAAAAGTTTGATTATCAGCAAAAAAATGAGTGATGAATCACCTTCTGCATATACGTTCATTATGGATTTTGCGCATAATAATAATTTAACTGTCTTAGATGATAGAAGACGTATTAAATGCGTTACCGAACTTGAAGAAGATAGGCGTCAACCCGAAGAAAGCTCAGGCCAAGCTGCTTAAAAGAGTCATTATCAGTATTGTATAAACAGAATATTGTATAAATAAACACTGTCAAATAATCGGATCAAACTAAATTATCACTACCTTAGTTACTAAGCTGTTAATTTTTAACACGTAGGTGCGATTTTAGCCTAGAAATCCGCATTCTAGGCTAGGGTCATAGGCTGAAAAGTTTAAACAACTTCACCTTGCTTTTCCTTAGTTTCATCTAAGGTTTTACAATCAATACACTTGGTTGCAGTTGGCCTTGCTTCCATGCGAAGAATACCTATGTCAATACCACAAGTTTCACAATAACCGTATTCATCTTCATCAATATCGTTTAACGATTCATCAATTTTTTTAATCAACTTTCTTTCGCGATCACGCGTTCGAAGCTCTAAAGCAAACTCTTCTTCTTGAGAAGCGCGGTCATTAGGATCGGGGAAACTAGCCACATCTTCTTTAAGATGGGAAACCGTTTTATCGACTTCTGTCATTAATTCATTCTTCCAATTTTGAAGAATAGAGCGAAAGTGGGCTTTTTGACTTTCGTTCATGTATTCTTCATTATTTTTTCTTTCGTAAGGGGTGAACTTACTTATTTTTTCTGTTGGCATAAGAATTCCTGATTACTTTTACACAGCGAGTGAATAAATTCTAAACAAAGCTAGGATTTAAAAAAAGAAATATATCATATTTAATATAAAATGGTAATAGAATAACAACTCGAATAAGTGAATTATTTTAAGTATAATGTTCTATTTGCCATAAAACTAAAATGATGGGTTTTATTAAACGCATAATTTAGCATACATAATGGGGATGATAGAATGATTTTACAAGCATTAATTTTTGATGTTGATGGAACTCTTGCTGAAACAGAAAGGGATGCGCATTTAGTTGCATTTAATCAAGCATTTAAGCAAGCAGGATTGGATTGGAATTGGAGTGATAAATTATATGAATCTTTACTTGCTGTAACGGGTGGTAAGGAAAGAATTTGCTATTATTTAGATCAATTTAATACTGATTTTTTAAAGTTAAACTCATTTGAATCAACCCTTGCTTTAGAGGAATTTATTGCAAGCTTGCATATTGCTAAGACTAAACTATATAAACAGTTAATGAATGAGGGAAAAGTCCCTTTACGCCCGGGTGTTAAACGCTTAATTCAACAGGCAAGAGAACAAGGGATAAAATTAGCCATTGCAACAACGACGACTCCGGCTAATGTAACCGCTTTATTAGAAAATACATTAGGGCTTAAAAGTGAGCAATGGTTTGAGGTAATTGCCGCTGGTGATGTTGTTGCTGCTAAAAAGCCAGCCGCAGATATTTACTTTTATGCTTTGGAAAAATTAAATCTAAGTGCCTCTCAATGTTTGGCCATTGAAGATTCAGAAAATGGCTTAATTTCAGCGCAACAAGCTGGGTTAAAAACCGTAATTACCATTAATGACTATACTTTGAGCCATAATTTTAGTTCTGCAGAATTAGTGTTAAGCGATCTGGGAGAACCTGATCAGGCTTTTAATGTTATTGCTTGTAAAAATACTGATAAACAACAGATCCAACAGCAGTTTTCCTGTTTTTCCTTAGAACTAGCTGAATTGATTTTGGCTAAAAATTAATAAAATAAA
>CAYMMQ010000037.1:15549-18105 GCA_964391585.1 uncultured Ectothiorhodospiraceae bacterium | reverse complement strand
ACCCTGAGGGTCTTGGATTTTTAAGAATGTCTTTTAATTTGGATTCCACAAGATTTTGATAGTCTGGTGTGAGTTTTGAAAAATCCTTTTTGAATGTTTTAAGGTATTGCAGTCCAACTATTACAACCCCGCCTTGTCCAACCTGTGTCATGCTTTTAATGATTTAACTAGGCTATCTACATTATCAAAAGGCCCATCTTCACTTATTTCAGAATGATCAGCTTGATATTCTGAAATATACAAATACATAAATTGCTGTGTATGGATAATATCAGAATAAATCCACTTCATGAGTGGAAGAACTATTCTTTTTGTAAACAGCGTCAACTGTTTTGTTTTTATGTATTCTTCAATATTTTTTCTAGCTTCAACTGCACTATTTTGATGTAACTGCAATTTATCAATCAATAAATCCAACTCATCATCATCAACGGAGCCATATTCTAACGACTTAATTAAACTGTTTTTTAATGAATCATACAGAGATTTCATGCCCCATGTACGACTAATAAAACCGATCCCGCCTAAAAAAGAGTGTGTCACATACAAGAAAAAAAGCGACTCTTGCTTTTCATCACACAAGCTTAGTGCTGAATCAATGTCTTTTACTGCAATCACTTAACTTACCTTCAATCAATTAGCTGTTTTTTTTAAATTATATCGTCAATATAACCCAAAAGTATAGAGAAATAGTTCACGCTTTTGTTTAAAAGCCTTCTGGGCACTCTTTATACGTCAAAATTAACATCCTTCTAAAAGCTATGATGAACCTAAATTATTAGACTTTTTTCAAAGAGGTATTTTATCAATTGAAAATGAATTAAAAATCATTAACTGGGAAAGCGGTATTGGTTGGGAAACTTCATTAAATGATTCAATTGAACAAGTTTTATTTGAGTTGCCAGAAGAATATACTGAAGCCCGATATATATTAAGATTACTAGGTATGAAATAAAAGCTTAGTATAATATTCTTGACGATCCTACACGCCACTAATTCCGCCACTGACTCCAGTGATAATCCGGCGAGCTATTAATAAACCTACATAACTTATTGATTTTATTAGATAAATATGGTCGGGACAGAAGGATTTGAACCTTCGACCCCCAGCACCCCATGCTGGTGCGCTACCAGGCTGCGCTATGCCCCGATTGAGTAAAAATATGCTGTAAGCATTAAGCTAACTGGTATAAGCATGTTTTTATTAGTATTGAAACGGCTTAGAGATTATTCAAGCTCTCTTCAGCTAAAATCAACAGTCGCTCATTATAACTGATGAAATTAGCAACTACCAGCAAAATATTTCTCAAATTAACTTATGTAGTGGAGTTATTTTTAATAGCTGTTTTTGAGTGGAGCATTATAATTATTTAGAAATTTAAAAGCTTAATCTGAAGGATGAACAAGATTTCTAAATGGAAACTTCCCTGATTTTTTATCTTCAAAGTAACAATTTAAAGTTTTAGTAATCACCTCAAAAGCAATCTGCTCCCAAGGAATTTCATCTTCTGAAAAAAAACGGGTTTCTAGTGTCTCTACACCAGGTTCGGCATCTTCATCACTTAATTCACCTAAAAACATCATATAAACTTGATTGATGTTTGGCAAACTGATGATGTTGTATAAAAAAGGGTTTTCAACAACTATAGTGGCTTCTTCATAAGCTTCTCGTTTAGCACCTTGCTCAATAGTTTCGCCATTTTCCATAAAACCAGCGGGGAGTGTCCATAAACCATGTTTGGGATCAATTGCTCTTTTACACAATAATATTTTATCTTGCCACACCGGCAAAATTCCAGTAACAATATTAGGGTTCTGGTAATGAACAAAATGACAACTTTGGCAGATAAAGCGCATTCTATTATCATCTTCTGGCATCTTGAAAATCACTTTACCGCCACACTTACTACAAAAATTCATTATCAGTATTCCTTGGTTTTCATTTAAATTACAGCTGAACAAGTATATACTTTTCAATATTAAATTAAACTAATTAGGTTAAATAATCTCTACTATTCTGTTACTGATGATTTTTACAATAAATCAACTCATTGTTCAGCTAATTGTTCAGCTAAGGTTAAGATTGCCTTTGTTATGCTTTAGTTGAATTTACAACAAGAGTTCAATTGACAGCAAGCTTTATTTTATAAATCAAATTTACTAGGAATAATAAGATGAAAAAAATATCAATAATAAGTTTAGTTTCACTCTTTTCACTTAGCTCATCATTTCTTAATCTTTGTAGCGCTCTAGAATATGAACAAAATCAATTTCAAGATCAAGGCAAAGTGGTTGTCGTTAAGCCTATTTACGAATCTCGCCAAATTAGTAAGCCCATCACCCGATGTTATGATGAAAAAGTTTATAACCATTTTGATAACAAACAATATGCTTATGGAAATAGTGACAATTATGGTGGTTTAATCTTAGGCGGTGTCATTGGTGGCGCTACAGGAAATCGTTTTGGTGGAGGGCATGGGAAAGAGGTGGCAACAGTTGCAGGAACAATTGTTGGAGCCATGTTAGGCGATAGTTTAGCAAGAACAAGTAATCAAC
>CAYMMQ010000037.1:0-15449 GCA_964391585.1 uncultured Ectothiorhodospiraceae bacterium | reverse complement strand
GGAACAATTGTTGGAGCCATGTTAGGCGATAGTTTAGCAAGAACAAGTAATCAACTTGCCAATCAAAGTCAAGGAAATCAAAATCATTATAGTATTGAAAGACGTTGTAGTAGTAATAACCATTATACAAAAGAGCAAATTATTGTGGGATATAAAGTGAAATATCGTTATAAAGGACGTTATTTTTGGACAAGAACCTATAACCATCCAGGTAGGTATATTGATATTAATGTTCAGCTTCAACCATTGGGATAAATCATTTGCTTAAACAAGTTAGCAAAACATAAGGACTCATTGATGCTTCATTCTATTTTAAGAACACTTTTGATAATAAGCATATTAACTTTTTTTCTGCCAATAGTGTCTTCTGCAAGGGAGTACTCAAATAGAGAACATTATTCTTTAGAAAGCTCGGTAGAAAAAGTTAAACAGCGTACTAGTGGTAGAGTTTTATCTGCAGAAACCTCATCTGATGATGTCCATCAAATTCGGGTATTAACTGATGAAGGTAGAGTTAAACGTTATCGGATCGATGATCAAACGGGACAATTTATTCCCAATAGACAAAAAAATGATGATTTCTGATTTAATCATGGTTGCTAGATAAAATGCGACTACTACTTGTTGAAGATGATCGGAGCTTAAATCAACAATTGCAGCAACAACTAAAACATCATGGTTATGCTATTGATTGCGCATTTGATGGTAAAGAAGGTTTATATTTGGGACAAGAAATTCCATTTGACTTGGCTATTATTGATTTGGGGTTACCCATAATAGATGGTATTTCTCTCATTCAACAACTTCGAGCTCAACATAAAAGCTTTCCTATCTTAATTTTGACAGCACGTCAGCGTTGGGAAGAAAAAGTGGCTGGTTTAGATGCTGGAGCTGATGATTATTTGGTCAAACCGTTTCAAATTGAAGAGTTGCTAGCCCGTTTGAATGCACTGCAACGCCGCGTTTCTGGCTGGTCATCACCCTGCTTACAATTTACTGATTTAACGATTGATACGTCAAGTCAACAAGTGCATGTTAAGCAACAATTCATCGAATTAACTGCTTATGAATATATGGTATTGGAGTATTTAGCCCTACATGCTGGTAAAGTGATTTCAAAAACCGAATTGACTGAACATTTATATGCACAAGATTTTGATCGTGATAGCAATGTTGTCGAAGTTTTTATTCGTCGCTTACGCAAAAAAATTGATCCAACAAATACCCTATTACCGATTATGACTTATCGTGGCAGTGGTTATGCTTTTAGCTTAAAAAAAATTTGAAATAATAAGCTTATTATAATGCCATGCCCTACTCTTTATCACTTCATAGTCGTCTTTTTATCTCAGCCATACTGTTATTAAGTTTGTTTTTAGGTGTTTCTGGATTTGTATTACACCGCTTTTATCAATCCAGTGCCGAGCAATTTTTACAAGAGCAATTACAAAATACCATTTACGCCTTACTTGCTGCTGCCAAAGAATCTGCTGATGGTAAAATGCGCTTACCCAAACAACTACCCAATCCCAAGCTCAATCAGCCCGGTTCAGGAGTGATCGCTCATATTACTGGAGAAGAAGGTCAGTATGAATGGTATTCTTCTTCTTATTTAAGTAGCGATAAAGCTTTCAAACAAGCTATTTCATTACAAAATCCCCCAAACATTGGAAAGTCTGAATATTTAATTACTTCAGAAAATTTATCGCAACTCCGCTTTAGCATTGCTTGGGAAGATTATGCAGATAAAGAATTACAATATACTATTAGTGTTATAAGTGAGCGGAATTCGGTTGAGCAACAAGTCAATCACTTTCAAAAACAATTATGGACTTGGTTAGGTTCTTCTGGGTTATTTTTAGTATTTTTGCTCATGTTGGTACTCAACTGGAGCTTGCGGCCTCTTCGTAAAGCAACCAGTGAAGTCTTGGCTATTCAGCAAGGTGATATTCAACAGTTATCCTCCTCATATCCCAAAGAACTTGCTTTATTAACAGAGAATATCAATCGCTTGGTTGCGCATAGCTCAGCACAATTAAAACGTTATCGAAATGGGTTGGGAGATTTAAGTCATAGTTTAAAAACTCCCTTGGCGATTATTAGCGGTGAAATTGATAAACCAATTAGCAAAGACATTAGCAAAGAAGATAGCATTCAACTTATAACACAGTTTAAACAAGTCACTAAAGAACAAATCAGTCTGATTAACCATCATGTACAATATCATCTGCAACGCGCGTCGATATCCAGTACGCATTCAATTATCAGTAAGATTGCTATACTCCCTATTTTTGAACAATTAGTTCGTTCTTTAAATAAAGTCTATTTTAATAAATCCATTGGATGTAAAATCAACTGTCTTGAAAAACGATATTTTTTTGGTGAAAAAGGTGATTTAATGGAGCTACTGGGAAATATATTGGATAACGCCTATAAATATGGTGGAAAAAACATCGCTATTCACTGTGACAAACCAGATTCACACGAACATATTATTATCAAGATTGTTGATGATGGTAAGGGTATTAGTGAACCACAAATTAAACAAGTGCTGCAACGAGGTGTGAGAGCTGATCAACATCAAACGGGACATGGGCTTGGCTTACATATCGCCTCAGAAATTATTCATCAGTATCAAGGAGAAATTGAATTATCCAATCAATTGGATAATAATAAGCAACTAATCGGTTTATCCGTTATTCTTAAACTACCAGGATGTTAAATATGGCTTTAGAAACTCAGCAAAGCTCAGCTAAAACTGAAATATGCGATTTCTTTTTTTGGGATAATGATGTTTTGGTGTTAAACATTTTAGGAACCCCCAGTGCTAAACAAAATAAAATTGGCAAAATAAAAGGCAATCAATTAAAAGTAAGTGTGACTTGTGCGCCTGAAAATGGTAAGGCGACACTGTTTATGGTCAAGTTTTTAGCAAAGGAGTTTGGTGTGAAAAATAGTGCTATTGAGGTTGTTTATGGAATGACCAGCATCCATAAACAACTACGAATTAAACAAGCAAAAAAAATTCCAGCCGCTATTTTGAACCACTCATCACAGAACCAAAGACATCTTTTAACAATGAAGTCGTTCTAGCAGCAGGATTGGCTCTAATTAATTTTTCTTGCTCGCCAATTTTTGAAAATAAACCATCCATGGTTTTATTAGATACATATTCATCAATATCACTTTTATCACCAAGGTATGATTTCATTAAACCAAAGCTATCATATTTTTTTACCATTTTCACCATGCTCTGGTAATACTGAACTACTTGAGTATCTCCCATCGATTTATTAATCTGTGGTTTGATTAAGTTTAATAAATCAGCCGATGTTTTTTCTTTAAAATAATCAGTGGCCGCAGTTTCCGGTCCGGAAAGAATTTTTCTGCCATCTTCCAAGCTCATCTTAGAAATAGAATCTGCAAAAATACCGGCAACTTTTGGAGTAGCATTTTCAGCCGCTCTATTCATACTGGTAACAAATTCATCCACTTTTTTCTCTTGACCAACTTTACGCATAAATTTACCAATTTTTTGCATTTTTTCTGGCAGTGGAATGGATACAGCTTTATCTTTTAAAAATCCATCTTTTGCTCCTAATAAGCTAATGGCTTTTTTAACCCCTACATCTAAGGCTTCTTTTAAACCAGAGGAAATTTTACCATCACTCAAAACACTACCTTGAGAAGAGCTTGGTTTATCTGCTGATTTGTTTAAACCAGATTTATTCAATAAATCTCCAGCATCTTTTAACATGTTGTCCCAAGCGGCAAAACCATTTTGAGCACAACAAGTCATAACCATCAGCGTAAATAATAATTTAAACATCATTCAAAATTCTCCTTTAGGGAATATTTATTAGCCAAATTCGGCTAAAAATGCAGTTTATTATAGGTTTTTAACCAATAGCTTAGTATAATCCTTATATATCTTTTTTATCAACCTAATTTGCGAAACAGACTTATGCCCATAAAAAAACAACTCCTAGAACGTAATAACTCAAAATGTGAACTTTGTAGCAGTGAAAATGAACTTCAAGTTTATACCCTACCACCAGCAACTGATGCTAACAGCGACAATAGCATTTTAATTTGCTCAACCTGTTTTCAACAAATTGAGCAACCAGAGAGCATTGATGTTAATCACTGGAGATGCTTAAACGATAGTATGTGGAGCCAAGTTCCAGCTGTGCAAGTGATGGTGTGGCGCTTACTAAGCCACCTTAGCTCAGAAGTTTGGCCTCAAGACTTACTTGATATGCTTTATTTGGATGATGATAATTTAGCTTGGGCCAAACAAGCAAAAATATTAGTACAAGATGATGATGATACAGTTAAACATCGCGATAGCAATGGAGCTGAATTAGCTGCTGGAGATACCGTCACCATCATTAAAGATCTAAATGTGAAAGGTACTAGTTTTACCGCTAAAAGAGGAACTGCTGTTCGAGGGATTTCTTTAGTTGCCGATAATCCTGAGCATATTGAAGGCAGAGTAAATGGTCAACAAATTGTTATTTTGACTCAGTTTGTAAAAAAATCTAGTTAAATTTTTATTATCAAGGTTAAACCTTATAAAGTTTAGACATATTTAATTAAGCTGTTTAGGTTATTTTTTAAAGCTAATAAAAATATTTAAAGGAAAATTTATGACTATTGAAAAAGCATTAATGATTTTTGCTGGAAGTGTAGTAGTTATTTCTGCATTATTATCCGTTTTTGTTGATCAAGCATGGAGCTGGTTAACAGTCTTTGCAGGTTTTAACATGATACAAAGCTCTTTTACGGGCTTTTGTCCTGCTGTTATAGTGATGAAAAAGTTAGGACTAAAATCTGAAGCTGAAACAGCCGTTCAGCATTAAACGTATAAAACTTAATAAGAAATATCTATCATGATTGGTAAAATTCAGTTTATTCAAGTAATCCAAGGGGTTTTTTGGGTTGAAGTTAGTGATCTTAATTTAAGGATCCTCTGCTCTTGCCCGCCTGATGTTGTAAAACATTTAATGCTTAAAGGTCTTATCAAAGAAGTTAAGCAAGATGGGTTTAGTTTTGAAACTGGCCCAAATGTGATTTTATTATCTGATATCA
Organism: uncultured Ectothiorhodospiraceae bacterium; assembly: GCA_964391585.1. GTDB lineage: Bacteria > Pseudomonadota > Gammaproteobacteria > GRL18 > GRL18 > JADGAU01. The sequence goes on along the minus strand of CAYMMQ010000037.1, from coordinate 10,358 downwards.
TGCTGCAAAATGGCCAGTTTTCAAATATGGCTGAATTCCCTGTTTTACAAATGCTGTATAAACAAGGCATGATTATACCTAATCACCCTAATAATAATGGTAATAAACCATTATTAATCGGTTCAAAAGAACAAATTAAGTCACAAATGGAATACATTTACCGTGGCAATTATGGCTTAGTCACTTATGAAGAAATTCTAGAAAATGTCAAAGATGTAACCCTAGCAAAAGACTTATGGCGAATGAAGCAACGCTTTGCTTTTGGTAAAATCAAACCTACTGAAGAATTACTCGATACGATTATTATTGAGGATGAAGCAGTTGTTGTAAGCGAAAAATTAACCATTAAGCGTGCTGCTACCAATATTTTTGAATTTATCTATGAAGATGAACATTTAGAAATTGATATTAATCTATCTCAAAACATGAGCTATTGTGCTCCATATCCTTTGGGTTTTCATGATATCAAACGTGAATATTTTTCTGTTATTCACTCAGGTCAAGGAGATGGCTTTGATGTTAATAGACCTAGCATGTCTAGCATTATTACCTTCCAAGGTAAGGTATATATTATTGACGCAGGCCCCAATATTTCCTATAGTTTAACCACTTTAGGATTTGGTATTAATGAAATTGAAGGGATTTTTCAAACTCATGCTCACGATGACCATTTTGCAGGAATAACCACCCTATTACGTTCTGATCACCGGATCAAATTTTATGCAACTCCCATGGTTAGAAGCTCGGTATTTAAAAAACTGAGTGTGTTATTAGGCAAAAGTGAGGATGATTTTTCTGACTTTTTTGACATCCACGACCTAAAAATGGACAAGTGGAATGATATTCATAGTTTAGAAGTCAAACCAGTCATGTCACCTCACCCTGTTGAAACGACCGTGTTTTTCTTTCAAACATTTTGGGGAGGTGAATATTCGTCTTATGCCCATCTTGCTGATATTGCATCCCTAGATGTTTTAAAATCAATGATTGTAACAGATGATGAAGCCATGGGGATCTCGCAAACTAGCTATGATAAAGTAGCCAAAGAATACCTTAGCCAAGTCAACCTGAAAAAAATTGATATTGGCGGTGGCATGATCCATGGTAATGCTGAAGATTTTAGCACTGATGAAAGCGATAGAATTATTCTTGCCCATACTGCATCACCACTAACCACTCGACAAAAAGAGATTGGTTCTAGTGCTCCATTTGGTATTGTTGATGTAATGATCCCGGAATTCACCAATAGTTTGCACCGCAAAGCATTTACTTATTTACAAAACTATTTCAACAACTCATCTCAGGCTCAACTTGAAAAAATTGTCAATAATGCCATCATCTTATACCCACCGGGCAGTTTAATTTTAAAAAGTGGTGAAAAAAACTCGAATGTTTATCTACTACTAACGGGTTATGTTGAAAAAATGACTTCAAGCACCAATGGTTATAACTTACTATCTTCAGGAAGTTTTATTGGTGATTATTCTGGTTTAAGAGAAATTAAATCCACTTCCACATTTCGCTCAGTGAGTTATGTGCAAACATTACAAATTCCTTCAAAATCTTATAAAGAGTTTGTTAAGAAAAACCGCTTATTTAGAAAAATTGAAGAGTTACGAGAAAATCTGGATTATTTAGAGCAGCACTGGTTATTTAAAGAATCCATTGGTGCTGCAATTTTAGGAAAAATTTCTGCCAGCATGCTGCAACAGCACTATTATCATGCTAATGAATTTTTACCTCAGCCCGAAGAAAAAACATTATACCTACTTAAAAGTGGAAAATTAGAAATAACTTATCAAGGAAGACCACCGCTTGAGCTATCTCCCGGTGAATTTTTTAATTATGAAAATATAATCAATGAAGCAGTGCCTGAAATTCGAGTAAGGATTCTTGAACCTTCAAGCCTATTTGAAATTAGTCACGCTTCACTAAAAGATATTCCCATTGTATTATGGAAATTAGTTGAAAGTTATAATAAAGCGCGACTGAATACTAAAAAGTGGATGTATCGCTCTTAGGTTTAAAACAATACTCGATATGTTTTGTGCTAAATAAACAGGAAAAACAATGCAAACATTACAAATTGAAGCTGGTAAATCAACACCCTCAATTATTTTTGATGCCAATCAGGATACGTTAGAAATTAAAGGGGAATCATACCCAGAAAATACGGCCTCTTTTTATGAGCCTATTTTTAATTGGTTACATGAATATTTTGATATATCTAAGCAGAAAAATATCGTTGTCACTGTTGAACTATTGTATTTTAATAGTAGCAGTTCAAAAGTGCTCTCTGATATTTTTGATCTGCTAGAAAAATGCTGTGATGCTCAAAGTTCAATTATTGTGAACTGGCGCTACCATGAAGAAAATGATATGAGCCTTGAATATGGTGAAGAATTTCAAGAAGATTATGAAAACTTGGAGTTTAATTTAATTGAATTTAATGATGATTAAACATGACTAAATTTACTGTTTAAACAATGATATAACTCTATGATACTACAACAATATAAGAATCAACTCGACAAGCAAGGAGTTTTATTGTCTTATTATGGGCCAATGAAACAAGAGTTGGTTGAAAATTTTGGAGAGTTATTACGTCAACAATTAGCCTATCAACAAAAATATGTTACGGATATCCCTCCTAAACTTTCTAAGCAACTTTCTCAAACTATTTTTCATATTTTTATAGAACAAGCCCAAAATATCGCACGTTACTCAGCTCAATATTGTTATACTGATAAACAATTTAATCCTGATTTAAAAAATGGTTTATTTAATATTGGTAAAAATGACGAATTTTATTTTATTGAATGTTGCAACTTAATTTACCTTGAGCATCAAGAAAAAATCCAGCAACAATTAGATCATATCCTTACGATGAACAAAGGAGAGTTAAAAGATTATTATCGTCAACGAAGAAGACAAGCGCCACCTGTTGGTAGCAAAGGCGCTGGTTTAGGCTTTATCGATATGGCACGCCATTCAAGTAAGTTGGAATTTGAAATCACCTCAACAGATGATAATTACGCTATTTTCTCCTTAAAAATTTATATTTGATTACTACTGAAGTTATCCTGCATTGAATTATTTAACGACTGAAATATTATTTCTTATACTGGCTTTCTTAATTGTCTGTTCTGCCTTTTTCTCTGGCTCAGAAACAGCATTAATGAGTCTTAACCGCCATAAATTAAAACATCAAGTGAAATCTGGTCATAAGGGTGCTATTGTTGCCAGTTGGTTGCTAAAACGCCCTGACCGCTTAATTGGTTTAATTTTAATTTTTAATAACTTTGTTAATATTTTAGCCTCAGCTATTGCCACCATCTTAGGACTACGATTATTTGGCGAACCAGGAATTGCTATCGCAACGGGATTACTGACTTTTATTATTCTGATTTTTTCTGAAGTCACACCTAAAACCTATGCCGCAACACACCCTGAACGACTTGCTTTTCCCGCATCATATTTATTAAAACCGCTGCTCAAAGTGATGTATCCCTTAGTGGTTATTATTAATTTTCTAAGTAACAACTTATTGCGCTTAATTGGTTTAAATCATATTAATAATGATAATGGTATTAGCAAAGAAGAATTACGTAGTATTGTAACTGATGCTGGACATATGCTTCCTAGCAAGCGTCAAAAAATGCTGTTGAGTATTCTCGATCTTGAGTCTGTTTCGGTTGAAGACATTATGATCCCAAGGCACGAAATCATCGCCATCAATATTGAAGATGATTGGGAAAGCTTAAAACAGCAATTATCGATGAGTTTACATACTCGAGTTCCTGTTTATAAAGGTGATAAAGATAAAATTATTGGCATTATCCACCTAAAAAAAACCTTATCTTTTTTCTCTAGTGAAGAAACATCTAAAGATGATCTGTATGCCATTATGCAAGACTCTTATTTTATTCCTGAGAGCACTTCACTGACCAAACAATTATTAAACTTCCAAAAGCACAAAAGACGTGTTGCTTTTGTGGTTGATGAATATGGTGAAATTCAAGGCATGGTAACTTTAGAGGATATCTTAGAAGAAATTGTTGGAGAATTCACATCAGATCCTGCTAATAATTTAAGCAAAGATATTTACCCTCAAGGAGATGGCAGTTACTTTATTGAAGCCAGTATTAATATTCGTGAACTTAATCGAATCATGAATTGGCACTTACCTACGCAATCTGCAAAAACATTAAATGGTTTGATTTTAGAATATTTACAAGCTATTCCAGAAATTGGCACCACCATATTAATTGAGCAATACCCTATTGAAATTATTCAAACCAAAAATAATAGCATTAAAAAAGTAAGGGTAAGTCAACAAATCCCTGCCCTTTTGCAGTAATTATTTTGCAACCAATTTAAAGTTTATCTTATGGCAAAAAACACGATTAGCTTTGTCTGCTCAGACTGTGGTGCAGAATATGCCAAATGGCAGGGCAATTGCTCTGCTTGCCAAAGCTGGAATACCATTGTTGAGTTTAAACCCGCTAGAGCAGGGTTAAGCAAATCAAGTAATAATAGTAATAAACTACTCGGCTATAGTGGTCAAGCTAATAGTGGTCAAATTGCTCAACTACAATCACTTGATCAAACTGAAGCCCTTTCAATACAACGCTATAAAAGCAATATCAGTGAATTTGATAGAGTGCTAGGTGGTGGCTTAGTTGCGGGTTCTGTTGTACTTATTGGAGGCGATCCTGGTGCTGGCAAAAGTACCATCTTATTACAATGCCTCAGTCACCTTGCACAACAAGATATTTCTGTTTTATACATCACCGGCGAAGAATCTCCTGAGCAAGTTGCCGATCGTGCCAAACGCTTATCGTTAGTGACTAAAGGTATCGCCATTTTATCCTCTACTTGTATTGATGATATTTTAGTGACCATTTCCCAACACCAACCTAAAGTGGTGGTGATTGACTCCATTCAAACCATGTTTGTTAATCATGTTGACAGCACTCCGGGCGGAGTTAGTCAGGTCAAAGAATCAGCCATCTGCTTAACCCAATATGCCAAACAACATGCTGTTACCTTCTTATTGGTAGGACATGTTACCAAAGATAAAAGTATTGCTGGGCCAATGAGTTTGAGCCATATTATTGATACCCAAATTTCACTTTCATCTACCGAAGATGATAAATTTCGTATTATGCGTACTGCAAAAAACCGTTTTGGTGCCACCAGTGAAATTGGTTTTTTTCAAATGATGCATAATGGGCTTATTCCGATAACAAACCCTTCTGCTATTTTTCTCAATCGTAGCGAGAAACAGCGGCCTGGCAGTGTTATTGAAGTGACTTGGGAAGGGACTCGCCCCTTATTAGTTGAGATCCAAGCTTTAGCAGTTGAAGGTCAACATGGTAACCCCCGAAGGCTAACTGTTGGCTATGACAATGCTCGACTTGCCATGATCCTCGCAGTTTTAGTCAGACATGGTAATATTGATTTAAACCTTAGTACCGATATTTTTATTAATGTCGTGGGTGGGATAAAAATACAAGATACCAGTGCTGACTTACCCGCATTAATTAGCATTATATCCAGCTTCAAAAACTGTACCCTACCCGCTTCATTGTTAGCCTTTGGCGAAGTAGGACTTAATGGTGAAGTTCGCCCTGTTGCCAATGGCATTGTACGTTTAGAAGAAGCTGCTAAGCACGGTTTTACGCAAGCGATTATTCCTAAGGCCAATGCTCCCAAAAAAACCAGTGCTAATATTAAAGTTTATGCTGTCAGTGAAGTTCAAGAAGTATTACAAGTACTTGAAGAGCTTTGCCAATGAGCTAATAATATTTATTAGTAGCAATCCTTCTTGACAGTGATAATCCATTGGATTATCATTTTCTAATGCAAACAATAGTCGAACTACCTGAATATATACGAAAATCATCAACCTTGTTGACTGAAAATGAAAAAATAGCGATCATAAATTATTTAGCTAATCATCCCAGAGCAGGAACTCTTATAAAAGAAACTGGGGGAATAAGGAAGTTTAGATGGGGCTCAGGAAACCGAGGCAAAAGTGGAAGTGTAAGAATTATTTATTACTATCATAACCCTACAATGCCTTTATTCCTTTTAACACTTTTTAAAAAAAATCAAAAAGAAAATTTATCAAAGTCAGAACGAAATGAGTTATCCAAATTTACTACATTTCTTATTAATAATTATGGAGCGAACAATGTCTGAATTTTTTGAAAGTATAAAACAAGGTATGACTGAGGCTGTTCAATATTCTGAAGGAAAATGTTCCAAAGCTGTTGTACATAAATTTTCCCCTTTAGATGTAAAAAAAATTCGTTTAAGCTTAGATATGAGTCAAACAGAGTTTGCCTCTTCGTTTGGGATAAGTGTTAGTACTCTACGCCACTGGGAAAGAGGAGATAGAGAGCCTCAAGGACCCGCATTAGTTCTCTTAAATGTAGTAGCCAAAGAACCTCAAGCTGTGTTGAAAGCACTTGTTGCTTAACGAAATATTTTAAACTTTAGCATTTTTTAAAATAGCCGAGCAAACCCCTCGCAAAATATTAATTTCACTTTGCCGTAATTCACTTCGATGAAATAAATGTTTTAATTTAGGCATAATTTGTGGTGATTTTTTTGGATCTAAAAAGTCAATCTCCACTAAAGCACTTACTAAGTGCTGAAAAAATGCTTCTAATTCATCATGAGAAGCCAATAATGATAAATCAGAGAGTAGTTGCACACTTTTTGCTTGATCTATAGTTCGCAAGGCTAAAAACACTTCATAACACATTACTTGTACGGCTGAGGCAATATTTAAAGATGAAAACTCATCCACGGTTGGAATATTAATTAATACTTCACATTGATCAACTTCATCATTGCTTAGTCCAGTACGTTCACGCCCAAAAACAAAAGCCACTTCACCTAAATTAGCAACATTTGCAGCAATGTTGGCAGCTTCTTTAGGCTCTACAATTTTATGTTTAATTTTACGGGTTCTTGCAGTGGTGCCAAATACCAAACGACAACCTTTTAATGCATCTTCTAATGTAGGGCAAATAATAGCATGGTGTAATAAATTATCAGCCCCTGCTGCCATAGCGGTTGCATCTGCATGAGGAAATAATTTGGGTCCAACCAAATAGAGTTGATTCAATCCCATATTTTTCATCACTCTTGCCGCAGCACCAATATTACCCGGATGAGAGGTCTGTACTAAAACAATGCGAATGGATTGATGAAAAGTTAAGCTAGGATGTGGCATATCTGTCATATTAGTAGAATAACACTCATATTAATTGTTTAGCTTTTGCTTGTTGGATTACTCGCCAACAATAAAAGCTATAAAAAGCGATAAAAGGAATAAAAAATAAGCAGTGTATCGTTTCATTCTGCTTGATCATCAGCAAAGCTACCATTCCTTGCACAAACACAAAAAAATAATGGATTAAGCTGACCTCTTTGTGAGAAAAACCTAATTGATTTAATAATTGATAACAATGTGTTTTATGAGCCTGAGTCAATTTTTTTCCTTCACGGTAACGTCGAATATAGGTAAAAAAAGTATCAAAGATAATATTAAAAACCAACATTGGCATTAGCCACATTGAAGCCATATTATTTGTCGTTGCCCACAAGGCAATTGCCGCTAGAAAAAAACCAGCAAAAGCACTGCCAACATCGCCCATAAATATTTTAGCTGGTGGAAAATTACAAATTAAAAAACCAAAAGCCCCTGCTAATAAACTAAGCGTTAACAAACTTAATAATAGTTCTTGTTGTTGCCAACAAATCAGCATAAAAAAAGCACAAACCAAGACAGTTACACCGGCAATTAAACCATCTAAGCCATCCATGAAATTATAAGCATTGGTTAGCCCTATTAACCAGACAAAACTAATAACATAGGAAAAAATCAGCAAATCAACTTCACCAATAATAGGTAGGCTTAGCTGATTAAAAGTAAAACCACTTAATATTAATACAAATGAGGCAATAATTTGAGCGATAAACTTTGCATGAACACTCACCTCTTGAATATCATCAAGCAAAGAAAAAAGGGCAATGATTAAAGCCGTAATACTAAATAGGATTAGTTGTTGCTTTTGTTCAATATGAAAAGCAAAAAACGCATCTGCAAATCCCATATACAATAATAATTGCATTAAAATAAAAACCATCACCAAAGCAATACCACCAGATTTTGGCGTTTTAACAGTATGAGACGATCGTGCGTTTGGAATATCCATAATACGAACAGAGTGAATCATAAAAGACGTAATCAGGTAGGAAATTAGCGATAAAACAACAAACAATAATAGCATCGTTAAAATTGTTTGTAATGGGTTTAACATAGCTGATGATTATCAGTCTTGCTTAGAGGATAATAACAAAGGTAAAAATTGTTTGTTTTCAAACTTTAACAAGCAGGCTTGCTGGAACCACGCTGACAAAACCAAGCGCTGAACTTGTTGGCCATTTAATTCAAAAAAATGACTATTGGGTTGGTGAGTATGACCATGAATCAAAACTTTTGCTTGATATTGACACATCACATCTTCAACTGCTTGTTGATTAACATCAGCAATAATCTCCTGATATTTATCCTGATCCTGCTGTTGTAAATTATTTTGATGTTGACCGCTTTGTTCTCTTGCAGCCAAAGCCATTTTCCAACGCTGCTGTATCGGCAGGGCTAGAAATTGTTGTTGCCAGCTGGGGTTTCTCACTTGTAAGCTAAAAGCTTGATAAGCCTCATCATCAGTGCACAGTTTATCACCATGAGATAACAGCACTTTATTTTTACCCAAGGACAAAACAAAAGGATCTGCAATCAAAACAAACCCCGTTGCATGGGCAAACCCAGCTCCCAGCAAAAAGTCTCTATTTCCATGCATCAAATAACAATTTATCTTTAATTGAGAGATTTTTTTTAATTGCGTAAAAATATGCTGCGTATAATCATTACAAACATCATCACCAATCCAAAACTCAAACAAGTCACCTAGTATGTAAATAGAGTCAATGTCTTGATAATGATCGCAACAATACAGTACAAATTGTTCAAAAAACTGATTTGTTAAAGGTGACGTTTCACTGAGGTGAAGATCAGAAAGAAAAAGTGTCTGCATGATAAATTAAAAAAAATATCTCATACAGACAGTCTTAAAATAAATGAAATTAAGCAACTGTTGCAGACTCAATCAAGACAGATTCAACGGGCACATCTTGATGATAACCATGATTCCCTGTTTCAACACGTTTAATGGTATCGATAACATCCATGCCTTCTACCACTTTTCCAAACACGCAATATCCCCAACCATCTGGTGACTCTGAGCTAAAATTGAGAAAATCATTATCTTTTACATTAATAAAAAACTGGGATGAAGCAGAATGAGGATCTTGCGTTCTTGCCATTGCGATTGTGCCTAAATCATTCTTCAAACCATTATTAGCTTCATTATTTATACTATCTCGGCTTGGTTTTTCAGTCATTTCGGCATCCATACCACCACCTTGGATCATGAAATTATTTATCACACGGTGAAAAATCGTACCATCATAAAATCCATCTTTAGCATACTGCTCAAAATTTTTAGCCGTTATAGGAGCATTTTCATGATCCAATTCAAGCACAATATCGCCAAAGTTTGTTTTTAATGTAATCATTTTTTTTCCTCATTTTTTATTGTTATTGGTTTATTTATTGCTGCTTTCAAAGGTAGATCAGAGAGTAGCTTTATATGTTTAATAGTCACATTTTCTAAAGGTACATCACGCATACCTTTTTTTATCCCGGTAGCGACTTGATCAATTTTAACCACGGCTTGCTGCCCCTCTTTAGAAGTAACAACACCAAATACGGCATATCCCCAAGCTCTTGGTGTTTTATCCTTAAAATCTAAAAAACGGTTATTATTGGTATTGATAAAAAACTGGGAAGTAGCGGAATGAGGAGCCGATGTTCTTGCCATAGCAATGGTCCAAATAGCATTTTTAACTTTATTCTCCGCTTCATTTGTTATTGGCTCATGAGTCGTTTTTTTGTTTAGATCTTTATCAAATCCACCACCTTGGATCATAAAGCGTTTAATCACACGATGAAAAACTGTGCCATCATAAAATCCTTCATTTACATAACGTAAAAAGTTCTTAACCGTTTCTGGTGCTTTGTCCGCAAACAACTCTACTTCAATATTCCCTTTGCTCGTTTCAATTAACACTTTAGGATTCGCAGCAAGTAATAATTGTGGCAATAATAGCAGCAATAATAAACTAAGACGGGTTAACGGTATATATGGTTTCATGAGTGATTGTTCCTTGTTTTACAAAAAGGCAATAGTAATTATACAAAAGGCAAAAGTAGTAAA
>CAYMMQ010000036.1:4544-18369 GCA_964391585.1 uncultured Ectothiorhodospiraceae bacterium | reverse complement strand
CATTGATTAGTCTCAGAGTCAATATTAATAGCGGAGTTATCTTGACTCTGACCCCGAGTTCCGAGTTTACGACCCCGCGACCCATGCGATCACCTCGCGCCGCTCCCCAAGTTCCTTCCATAACCGCAAGGGGTCGGAGTCAAACCACCTCTTTTGTTAGCATCCACTCTGGCGCTAATAAATACTTAATAGCATAAAATCAGCAACTTATTATTTTGACTCCGACCCCGATTTAATCTTGACTCTGACCCCGATTTAGCACGACCCCGATTTAGTAAACCTAATGGTTACTGGCGAATATGCCCATCACCCAACACAATATACTTTTGGGAGGTTAATCCTTCTAAACCAACCGGGCCTCGCACATGAATTTTATCGGTGCTAATACCAATTTCAGCTCCCAGCCCATATTCAAAACCATCTGCAAATCGAGTTGAGGCGTTAACCATCACCGAACTTGAATCGACCAAGGCTAAAAATTGGCGGGATTTTGTATAACTTTCAGTGACGATAGCTTCAGTATGGCCTGAGCTATATTGGCAAATATGATCAATAGCTTGCTCCATATCTTCTACAATCCGAATCGATAAAATGGGTGCTAAATATTCGGTATCCCAATCAGTATCTGACGCATCAAGCAAGTCATTAAAGTTTGCACTTAATAAGGCCTTTGTTTTTGCGCAACAGCGTAACTCAACATTTTTTTGTTGGTATTGTTTTGCTAGTTCAGGTAATACCATAGGTGCAATACTTTGTGCAACTAATAAAGTTTCCATCGCATTACAAACACCATAACGATGTGTTTTGGCATTAAATGCAATATCAATCGCTTTTTTGGGATCGGCTAAATCATCAATATAAACATGACAGATACCATTTAAATGTTTAATGACGGGTACGCTGGCATTGCCACTGATGCGTTCAATCAAACCTTTGCCACCACGTGGCACAATCACATCAACATATTTTGACAGGGTAATTAATTCGCTAACAGCTTCACGATCAACCGTTTCAACAACTTGCACCACTTCTTCAGGCAATCCAGCTTGAATTAAACCTTGTTTGATGCAAGCTGCAATCGCTTGATTGGAATGCATTGCTTCAGAGCCTCCACGCAAAATTGCCGCATTACCCGATTTAAGGCATAAAGCAGCAGCATCAGCAGTTACATTGGGGCGTGATTCATAAATAATGCCAATGACTCCTAATGGCACCCGCATTTTCCCTACTTGAATGCCTGAAGGTTGGTAGTTTAAATCGCTGATTTCACCAACCGGATCAGCCAAAGCGGCAATTTGTAATAAGCCCGTTGCCATACCTTGTATGCGCTCTTCATTCAGTGCTAGACGATCTAATAAAGCGGCATCAAGACCATTTTCCTCACCGGCTTTCAGATCTTTTGCATTTTCTTGTAATAGAGTTTGTTGATTGTCGATCAGTAACTGGGCAATTAATTGTAATGCCTTATTTTTTTTGTTTGAATCGGCTTGTGCTAATACGCGACTAGCACGTCTTGCTTTTTCGCCCAAGTCTGTCATGTATTGTTTGATATTCATGTTATTTACCCTTAATGATATATCGGTTAATTATCGCATTGTTTGTTTTCTAATGCCAAGAGTGTGCTTGATTTTTTCCTTGCTCAATAATATGACTGATTTCAAGCAAAACTTTAAGCAAACAATTCCAAGGATGGATCAAGGTGGACTGTTCACTTGCCATGCCTTTAGCAATCCTCTCAATATCAATCAGTTGTAATAAATAATCTTGCCAATTTATCATCGGAAATTGACTGAGTACAGATTGAATCAAAGCCTTACGTTGAGGAAAGATATATTCCTTTTGCATTGCCTGAGGTAGAGGCATTTGTTGACAAAAGTTAGCAATATTGGCACATAAACGTAACTCTTTGCTGATGATAAATAATAAAAATATCAGTGCAGTACCATCTTGTTCAAACTGTTTTAGCATTTGCATTGCATGTTTGCTCTCACCACGTAACACCGTATCAAATAGTTCAAAGGGTTTATATAAGGTATTGTCGTGAATAGCATCAACTAATTGCTCATGACTGATATTTTGTGCTTGTTGTTTGTTTGCATTATAAAGCAAGGCCAATTTGGTAATTTCTTGATCAGCAGAAAGCATATTTCCTTCAATGTGATCAACAAAATACATTAAACTTTCAGAGGAAATTTGCAGGCCATTTTTAAAGAGTTCAGATGTTATCCAGCTTTTTAATTCGTTTTCTTTAAAAGGATAAACAGTAACTCGCCAAGCCACTTGATCGAGTCTTTTAAACCATTTACTTCTTTGGCTGGCACTTTCTAGTTTGCCACAAAATAACAATAAGATAGTATCATCAGGGATATTGTCACAATAATTAATAATCGCTTTAGCACCCTTATCACCGGGCTTGGCACTGGGCAAATGAATTTCAATCAGTTTTTTGCTTGAAAACAAGGATAAAGAACAGGCGCTTTCAGCTAATTGTGCCCAGTTAAATTGATTATCTGCAGTATATCGTTCGCGTTCATCATAACCATAATAGATCGCTGCTTTTCGTACCATATCGGTATAGTTACGTAGTTGTAAGGGTTCATCTCCATAAATAAAATAGATGGGCTGAATGCCTTTTTTAAGATGTTCACGAAGCTGAGATGCTTTTAGTTGCAAGTGACTACAAACCTCGTAACAAGAACATGATTTTAGAGCTGATGATTTCTCTTAAATCATGATGAATGATATTTTCTTCATTAACCGAACTTAACACTTGTTGATCATTGTAACTTATTTGTTGGCTTGCTCGCAGCTGTTGCTTAAGCAACACCTTCCCCGAAGTATTGCGGACCGACAAGCCTACTTGCATCGTTATGTCATAGGCTTTAACTTCCTGATTGCGAATCGCTAAGATCCGTTGATTGATTTTTTCGTTGTTAATGTTAACAATTAATAGTTGCTCATTATCTTTTTCAAACTCATTTATCATTGGAATATGGTTATTTTGTAACTTTTTCTTTAATAAATGCTGGATGTTATTCGCTTGTGATGAGTGAATAAAAACCTGTTGATACGGTTGTGGTAATTGCAGCTCTTTGCGTAATTGAAAGCCACATGAACTTAACAACACACAAGCCGATGCAACAATCGCAATCAAAAAGACAAATAACCGAGACATCATTAATTGGCCACAATATTAATCAAACGTTTAGGAACAAGCACTATTTTACGAATGGTTTTTCCTGCTATATGCTTGTTGACAGAATCTAACGATAAAGCAAGTTGTTCAATATCTGCTTGAGCCATAGAAGCATCGATTTCAATTTTGTCACGTAACTTGCCATTAACTTGCACAATATACAAAATAGTATCTTGGATGAGAGCTTGTTTATCAACACTTGGCCAAGTTTGATCGACCACTAAGCCTTCTTCACCTAAGGCCTTCCATAAGTTCTGGCTAATATGTGGCACAATGGGTGATAACATTAACAAAACTTTTTTATACACATCATATTTAAGCCAATCCGTTTGTTGCTCCTTATCATCTAATTTATCGACTAAATTGAGTAATTCACGGATTTTAGCAATAGCTGTATTAAAGGTATGACGTCGCCCCATATCATCGGCAACCTCTTCAATAGTTTTGTTTAACTTAAAACGACACTCTTTTTGCGTTTTGCTTAAGTTAGAGCTATTTAAAGCAACTGTTTTAATATTATTGAGATCAATTGTTGCAATATGTTGATGAATTACCGTCCAGAGGCGCTTTAAAAATTTGAATTGCCCTTCAACACCACTATCTGACCACTCTAAAGATTGTTCAGGTGGCGCAGCATACATCATAAATAAGCGGGCGGTATCTGCACCATATTTATCAATCAAACCCTGGGGATCAACGGTATTACCTTTTGATTTAGACATTTTGCTGCCATCTTTTAATACCATGCCTTGGGTTAAAAGCTTGACAAAAGGTTCATCACTTTTTACAAAACCTTCATCACGCATTAATTTGTGAAAAAAGCGGGCATATAATAAGTGTAAAATGGCATGTTCAATACCGCCAACATATTGATCAACCGGTGACCAGTAATCGGCGCGTTCATCTAACATGGTTTTGGCATCGGGGCAACAATAACGGGCATAATACCATGAGGATTCCATAAATGTGTCAAAGGTGTCAGTTTCCCGCTCTGCTGCTTGACCACATTTGGGACAGCTACATTGATAAAACTCAGGCATGCGTTTTAACGGTGAACCATCTCCTGAGATCGTGACATCCTCGGGAAGCTTTACGGGCAAGTCTGCTTCGGCTACCGGCACAGTACCACAGTGTTGACAATGGATCATTGGAATGGGTGTTCCCCAATAACGTTGACGAGATACCCCCCAGTCACGCAAACGAAACTGAATACGTTGCTTTCCACTGTTTAGAGATTCCAGTTTCTGGGTAATCGCTTTAGTTGCCTGCTCTGAACTTAAACCGTTAAATTCACCTGAATTGATCAATATACCTGCATCGGTAAATGCCTTTTCTTTTAATAAAGCACTCACATCAAAACTGTCAGTGTTGATAACGTGTTTAATCGGTAAGTTATACTTTTGAGCAAACTCATAATCGCGTTGATCATGAGCAGGTACTGACATTACAGCCCCTTCACCATAACTAATTAATACAAAGTTTGCTACATAAACAGGAATTTCTTCACCACTAATCGGGTGAATAGCAAATAATCCTAATGGATAACCTTTTTTCTCCATGGTTTCCATATCAGCTTCTGCTGTTGAAGAGCATTTTGCCTCATTAATAAATGCTTGAAGTGCAGGATTATTAGTGGCAATTTTTTCTGCAACATCATGTTCAGGTGCAACGGCAAGATAGGATGCACCCATCAAGGTATCGGGTCTGGTAGTAAATACTTTGATGCTTTGCTCGGTATCTTTGACTTTGAATATAATTTCAGCACCTTCAGAGCGGCCAATCCAGTTTCTTTGCATGGTTTTAACTTGTTCTGGCCAACCCGTTAGTTGATCTAAATCATCTAATAATTGATCGGCATAATCGGTAATTTTTAAAAACCATTGTGGGATTTCTTTGCGTTCAACTAAAGCACCCGAGCGCCAGCCTCGTCCATCAATCACTTGCTCATTAGCCAATACAGTTTGATCAATCGGATCCCAGTTAACAATGGCATTTTTTTTGTAGACTAATCCTTTATTATATAAACGAATAAAAAGCCATTGTTCCCAGCGATAATAATCTTCATCACAAGTAGCAATTTCTCTTTCCCAGTCATAAGCTAAACCAAGGCGTTTTAGCTGCTCACGCATATAAGCAATATTTTCTCTGGTCCACTTGCTGGGGGGAACTTTGTGCTTCATGGCAGCATTTTCTGCCGGTAAACCAAAGGCATCCCAGCCCATCGGCTGTAAAACATTTTTGCCTTGCATGCGCATAAAGCGTGACAATACATCGCCAATGGTATAGTTTCTAACATGTCCCATATGTAATTGGCCACTGGGATAAGGAAACATGGATAAACAATAATATTTTTCCTTATTTTTATCCTCTTTGGCTTGAAAGACGTTTTTTTCTGCCCAAAGTTTTTGAATGTTTATCTCACTTTGTTGCGGGTGGTATTGATTGTTTTCCTGATCGATTTGCTCGGATTGAATACCTGTTTGATTTGATGATGCTGACATAACCATTCCATTAAAGAAAAAAGAGATATTTTAACGCAAATCATTAGCTTTTTCTTCTATAATTAAGGTAAGACTTTATTTAATGTTAAAAAAATAGTTTACAGGAGAGTTTTATGATAAATCAAAAAGAAAAACCAACACTTTTGCAAGCAGAAAAAACCTCGCCTATCGATAAACTGGTATCTGGTTATGATACGATGATGGAAAAGTTGTTTGAGTGGAGTGAAAAAACAGATGAAAAGGCTGGCCCTGTGTTAATACATGGCATAGAAGAAACAGAGCAGTTTTTGCATGATGTAGGCAAATGGTCGAAAGAAGAAATTGATTTATTAAGTCGTTATGTGAAGCGAGATTTACGGCATATTGCCCAGAATTTAGAAAAAACCAATAGTAAATTTATTGACTGGTTAGATGTTGATAGTTTACAGGTGGAAAAAAGTTTGTTAAATATGTTATCAAGCATGGCAGATCACACCCGTCTTGAGTTAGATAATATCAAACACTTAGCTGAATCAGCGGAAGATCTGCATACAGGTGAAGTGACTACGGTTGGTAGTATTAGCTGTAAAAGTTGCGGCAAGGAATTTCATTTTCATCGTGCGGGTCGAATTCCACCTTGTGCATCTTGCCATAAAACAATATTTATACGAACAAAAAACAAATAATCTACATAATAAGTCTGTTATTCAGTGTCGCATTGGCCTTATTTAAGGTAAAATGTAAATTTTGATAGCTAACACTTTCTTTTTATATGTTATTTTGTTGTTTTAAGAAATGTTTTGCTAGATGCGTCATTGAGATCCTTAGATAATTATATGCAATTTCCCTTCAATCAGCTGAATGCTTGGACAACGGTTAAGAAAAAGTTCCTTGATACTTTTCAAGCCGATATCAGTGAATCGTTACTAGAAACGATTGATTGCCGTATTCTGGTGCGTAATAATAAGATCTATCATTTAGAAACGGGGAAATTCCTAAGCTTTGAAAACAATGCTGGATATGATTTGCCTATTGATGTGATTGCAGAGTTAACTGCTGAACTAATTCAAGCGCCTAATATGCGGATTGCCTTGTTTTTACCAGCAACCGAATTTGCTTTTACTCCATATCAGATCCCTGGTGTTAAAAAATCTCAAATTACTTCAGCCTTAACTTTTCAACAAGAAGAATTATTACCTTGTTGTGAACAAGAATTACAAGTGGCTGTCAATCATAATGAAAAATTTGGCGCGATAAATATTGCTTTATGGTTTAGTCAACAGCGTTCTGATGCTTTCTACCAAGCCTTTGCTGAAAAAAAATTATCATTAGTGGCTATTTCTCCTTCAATTTTTTCCAAGCGAGATGAATTCCATCATGCCACAGACTATTTTGAGCAAACGGAACATTACAGCTTATATGTAAATTCTGATAAGGATCGCTTAGTTGAATGGAAATTATTTTATCATGCAGATTTTCACTTTTCAGAACTGAAACAGCAATGTTTAGCTTTGGCTGAGATTAGAAATAATGCAGAAACATTAACATTAGATGATGAAAATATTAAACAATTTCCTGAATCTGCAGCCATATTATCTTTACCTTATGTTTTTATTCCAGAAAAAGCCAAAGATTTAAAGCAAAAACGAAGTCGCTTAAAAACGGATCGTTTAGCAATGATTGCGGCTTTAGTTGTTATTGTTTTAGCAAGTGTGCCATTTATCAAAAATCAAATGAATTACTCTCGTGCCAAGGCAAACTTCGAACAGGCTTATCAACAATCTGCTGAAGTGCGCAAACTAAAAGCCTTTGTATTACAGAGTGAAGATGAGTGGGCGAGTTATCAACAGTTTCCGGTGGTGAATATTGTCGAGTTGCTGAGAAAAATAGATCAAATTACCCCGAAAAACAGTTGGTTAATGTCATTTTCTTATAATCAGGGCAAGGTTGAAGTACAAGGCAATAGTGCTAATCCATCAGAGTTATTACAATTGATTTCCCAGCAAACAGAGTTTAAAAGTGTTGCATTTAGTCAGACCACTAGAAGTGATCGTGGGAAACAAAATAAGCATTTTGGGATCACATTTGGGATTAGTCATTTAGATTATGAAAAATATAAAACTGAGTTTTTTCCTGACTTGATAGGCTTAGATTAAGATGCAAGTTAAAGAAAAAAAACTTATTGTTATTTTAGTGGTATTATTTTTAATCACTTTGATGGTTAAGGTAGTGCCGTGGTTTTATACTTTTTATAGCGACACCCAGCAAGAAACCAATAATTTTATTAAAAAAACAAATTATAATAAAGAGTTACTTGCATCAAAAGATGTTTGGCAAGCTTCACATAAGAAACGCTTGGAAATAGAAAAAATCCTGGTTAAAGAAACTTATCAAGGTGATTCAAGAGAGTTGATTGCGGCTCAATTACAAGGGGATGTTGCCAGTGTGGCAAAAAATGCGTATATCACGGTTGAGTCAATGAATTTGCCAACGTATCAAATCAATGAAAATATGTTGTTGATTATTCAAAGTATGTCATTTAAATCTAGCGAAGCAGCATTAATTGCATTTTTATCAGCATTGTTTCATCATAACCCGCGACTGATAGTGATTGATATTGATGTGCGGAAATATGGCAATATGCTATCGGGTTCATTAAAAGTTGTTGGTTTTCATAAACTGACTGAAGACTCCCCCATAAAAGCAACAGCGGGGGAAGAGTAAATGGATTTAAGCTTAAATGTATTAACAGAATTGTTAATCCCTCATCAGATTGCCCCGGATGAAGATTTTACTGAAAGTCATATTTTACGAGTTACTAAACAACCTAGTTTAGAGTTGATGGCAAAAACTCGCTTTATTTTAGGTTCTCAGGTGAGTTTTGTTCAAAGTGATGATGATGAAGTAAAACGATTAATTAAACTTTGGCGGGCACAATTAGCGCCAGAACTTGCTGAAGGTGAATTAGAAGATAATTTTGATGAGGCAGATCTTAGTGATTTAAGTAGTGATGCCCCAGTAATTCGCTTGGTGAATCATTTATTTGAACGAGCCTTAGATTTAAATGCCAGTGATATTCACTTTGAACCAGAAGATAGTTCTTTTGATGTGCGTTGTCGTGTTGATGGAATTATGGCTTTAGTCGAAAGATTGCCTCATAATGCACAATTGCCCGTTATTTCTCGATTAAAATTAATGGCTAAACTGGATATTGGAGAAAAGCGCCTGCCTCAAGATGGACGAATTGAATATAGCTTAGGCAGTAAAAAGTTAGATCTGCGGATTTCAACTTTACCAGGTGTGCATGGCGAATCAGTGGTGTTAAGGATTTTAGATCGTAGTGATGTGATGGTTAGCTTAAGTGAGTTAGGTATGCCGAGTGGCGTATTGGATAAATACCAAAAACTCATTACCCAACCTCATGGCATGATTTTGGTAACAGGGCCAACCGGTAGTGGTAAAACCACATCTTTATATGCCACTTTAGAAAAGATTAACTCTAGTGAGAAAAAAATTATCACCGTAGAAGATCCGGTTGAGTACCAAGTTGAAGGGATTACCCAGATTCATGTTAATAGCAAAATAGGCTTGAGTTTTGCTTCTGGTTTGCGCTCAATTGTCCGTCAAGATCCAGATACCATTATGATTGGTGAGATACGAGATCATGAAACGGCTTCAATTGCGATTGAGTCTGCCTTAACCGGACATTTGGTTTTTTCAACTTTGCACACGAATGATGCAGCTGGAGCAATAAGTCGCTTACAAGATATGGGCGTTGATGCTTATTTGATAAGCTCTAGCCTACTAGCTGTTCAAGCCCAACGCTTGGTGCGAAAAGTGTGTAATAAATGCCGAGAAGCTGCGCCAATGACAGATGTTGAAGCAAGCTTGTTAGGCATAAGTGATAAAAAGATAACAACTATTTATCATGGTAAAGGCTGTCTAGCCTGTGGTGAAACGGGTTATCGAGGACGAGTTGGTTTATATGAATTGCTGGTAATTACTAATACTATTCGTAAACTGATTAATACGGGTGCCGATGCAACACAAATCCGAGAACAAGCAATTAAAGAAGGCATGATTAGCTTAAGAAATGATGCCTTGGAAAAATTACGTGATGGATTAACCACTCCAGAAGAAGTGCTTCGTGTCTCTAAAGCAGAATAAAAACTGGGTGATTTCATGAGCTTAAATTATTATCACTATGAGGCCTATAACAAGGAAGGAAAGCTTGAAGCAGGTGATGTAAATGCTCAAAATGAAAAAGAAGTCATTACTAAATTAAAAGCATTACAATTATTCCCCGTCTCAATTGTTGAAACCAAACCTAGCGATCAAATTGCTAAAGAAGGGGTTAAATTAAAGCATGGTGAATTGATCGATTTTACTCAAGGTTTATCCACTTTAATTTTGGCAAAAATTCCGATTGACCAATCCTTGACTTTATTAAGTGGTTTGAGTGAAAAGCCCAGTACCAAACAAATGGTTGAATCGTTAAGACGAGATGTTAAAGAAGGTAAAACATTAGCTCAGGCAATGGAGAGGAAGTCGGCAACCTTTAGTAAAATGTATATTTCTATGATCCGAGCTGGCGAAGAAGCGGGAATTTTAGATCAGTTATTACCTTCTTTGGAAAAGTTTTTAACAGAGTCCTATGAGACTAGGCGACAAATTATTGCAGCCATGATTTATCCGGCAGTATTGTTTGTGGTAGGGGTTTTGTCGGTTACCTTGATGTTAGGTTTTGTGGTTCCTCAGTTTGCCACCATGTTTGAAGATGCTGGATCGTCAATTCCTGACTCAGCGGCTTTTTTATTGTATTTAAGTAGAGGCGTTCAAAGTTATGGTTGGCTGTTAATGGTGTTTCCTTTTGTCTTAGTTTCTGGCTGGAAATATTGGGGTAAAAGCAAAAAAGGGAAAAAAAGCCGAGATGCATTTTTATTAAGCTTACCTTTGTTTGGAGAGGTGTTATTACAAAAAGAAGCCAGTGCTTTTTGTCGTACCTTAGGGGCTTTGCTGGATGCAGGGATCCCTTTATTTAAAGCATTAAAAATAACTAAGGGCGTGATTGAAAATTCAGTGATTTTGGCAGAGCTGGAATTGGTTGATGAAGAAGTTACTGCAGGAACAAGTCTTGGCCGTGCGATTGCAAAACATACTGGTTTCCCCGTTTTATTACCACGATTGGTGAGTGTGGGTGAAGAAACGGGTAGAACGGCCAAAATGTTTCAACAATTAGCCGCCACATTTGATAAATCAGTAAAAAACACCATGTCAAAAATGGTATCATTGGCTGAACCTTTGTTGATTTTAATTTTAGGGGTATTGGTGGGTGGAATCGTTATTACTATGTTAAGTGCGGTATTTAGTTTAAACGATATGGCAATTTAATTGGTGTCTGTCTAAAGTCAAAGCGGAATAAATATATATGAAATTTAGAGTAAAAAAAATAGTCTTTATCATTTGTTGCTTATCACTGTCTTCTTGTCAGATGTTGCCAAATCAGGAAGAGCAAGCTATTTCTTTAAGAAATGCAAATTCCCCCGATGGGAAAATGCCCACAAAGTTAGCGTTTTTAAAAGCTAAAAAAACCGGTGTATTTCGCCAGAATGACAATAGTGGCGCTGAACATCAGCTAGGAAATCCAACGAGTGAGCAAATAGCTAGTGAGAGTGAAACAAAATTTGTTAATCCCCCAGCACATACAAAGATGTTCGAAACGGCAAATGATCCGCTAATAAGTAATGGTAGCTTACCCTATATTACTCCTTCTGCAGCAGCTAAGCTTAATGTTCCAGCCTCCTTTGTTGCCGAGGATATTATTAAACTTGATTACGAGCAGGTTGAGTTGCGACAAATTTTGCAAGAGCTTGCAGATGCACTAGGTTTGAGTATTGTGATAGATCCCAGTATTAGTGGAAAAATCACCATGCGCACTTCACCACAGCAACCTTTAAAACAAAAGGACTTATGGCCTGTTTTAAATATGTTACTGAATGAATCAGGTATTAGTCTTGAGCAAAAAGCGGGCATTTATTATGTTAAAAAGTCTGCTATCGCTCTCCCTAATGTGATTGCTTATCCTTCTTTGATTGAGAAAACGAACCCTTCCTTGGCGATGCAATTAACGCCTTTACAGCACATCTCAAGCGATGATGCGATGCGTATTATTAAACCATTATTAGGCAATAGCATAAAAATTAGTCAATTGTCACAATTAAATATGTTAGCAATTACAGCCTCAAGTGAGCAATTAAGCCGCCTTAATGGTTTGATAAGCTTGATTGATGTGGATTCCTTTAAACATCGCGGGATCCGTTTATATAAAATAAAAGATGCTGATGCCAAAAGTATTGCTAAAGAATTACAAGAAGTCTTAAAACTGGTTGAAGGTGTAAAGTCTTCTTATCAAGTGTTAGGTTTAGAACGCATTAATGCTGTTTTAGTGGTTGCTCCTCCTAAGCGAGGTTTTAAAGCCGTTGAGCGCTGGATCAGTATTTTGGATGAAGGTACCGATCATTCATTAAAAGAACAAATTTTTATTTATCGTTGTAAAAATGTTAAATGTGAAACCTTGGCGGCAACTTTAAATTCAATTTTTAATCAGCAAGACAAAACAGTTAAAAATACTATTAACAATAAAAAAACGTCTGAAAATGCCCCCAATGTATTTCGAGCGGTACCTAAAGATACTTTAAACATCAATGCAAAAAACAATTCTGTTAAAGCAAAAAAAACTGTTGTGAAAGAAGTGGCAAAAAATGCTGATAATCATAAATCTGCTGATATTGATGTGACCATTGTAGCGGATACTGACACTAATGCTTTAATTGTTCGTACCACAGGTAAAGACTATCGTAGCTTATTAGAAACCATTAAATTATTGGATCGCACCCCATTACAAGTCTTGGTAAATGTGGTTTTAGCCCAGGTATCATTGGATAAATCCAATAGTTTAGGTTTAGACTGGAAAATGCAAACCACCAATGGTTTGATGCAAAGTAATTTGGGTAAGGCATCTGTGGTAGCTTCTGGTAAACCATTAGGGCTTGTTATGAGTGGCATTAAAGGAAATTTGACTGCATCAATCAATGCTCTAGCTTCCTCTGGGGATGTGAATATTTTATCTCGCCCTTCTTTGTTAATTTCCAATAACCAAGAAGGTGTGATTAAAGTGGGGCAAGAAGTTCCAGTGCAAACGTCTTCCACCTCTAATTTGAATACTGCAACAACAACGCTAAACAGTACTCAGGTAACCCAAGAAATCTCTTATCGAAATACGGGTATTGAGTTAATTGTTACCCCTCATATTAATGAAGATGGGGTAATTACTATGGAAATTTCTCAGTCCTTATCGGCTATTGCAGGGACAACAAACTCTCAGGATGCCTCATTTAAGCCAACTTTTACCAACCAAGATCTAACGACTACTGCAATTGTAGCAGATGGTGAAACCATTATTTTAGGCGGCTTAATTGATTCGGTAAAAACGTTTACTGATACGGGGTTACCCATATTAAAAGATATTCCCTTATTTGGGTTAATGTTTAAAACACAAGAAGAGTCGGTACAACGTCGAGAGTTGATGTTAATTATTACCCCAAGAATTATTGGACCTGATACAGATTTGAATGAGTTTGGCCAACAATTTATGGCAAGATTTACCTCATTAGGTGCTTATATGGATCAAGAACTTGATGGAAACTATTAATCAGTTGGAGGAAAAAATGTTTGTAAGGAAAGTACTAATAAGTGAAGCTGGAAAAACTAAAAAATGCTCTGGAAATTCAGGTTTTACATTGATTGAATTATTGATTGTAATGGCAATTTTAGCCTTATTAGCCGGTTTGGTTGGACCTACTTTATGGAATAAACTCGGAGGTGCTAAAACTGATACTGCAGTTGCACAAATTAAAAATATTGAAGCCTCTTTAGACACTTATCGCTTAGATTTGGGTAAATACCCTAAAACCTTACAAGCATTAGTTGAAAATGAAGCGGGAAAGTCACGTTGGAATGGCCCTTATATGAAAAAAATGCCAGCTGATCCCTGGGGAAATCAATATCAATACCAACGTCCAGGTAAACATAATAAAGATTATGACTTATTTTCATTTGGTGCAGATGGACAGCTTGGTGGTGAGAGTAA
>CAYMMQ010000036.1:1504-4444 GCA_964391585.1 uncultured Ectothiorhodospiraceae bacterium | reverse complement strand
GTGCTTGCGATCCTGGCTTTAGCCAGTTCGGTAATTATTCCCAGAATTAATAGTGATGGCGTGTTTTTTAATACTAAAGTTCGCGAGCTAGCCACCTTGCTTAAACAAAATAGGCGTTTGGCTATTTTAAAAAAGCAACATCGGTTAGTGAAAATCGTCCGCAGTGAAAAAGGCTCAAAAATAAAATCACCAAAATCTAATACAGATATTTGGAGTAGTGAAAGTATTCATTTTACCTGGTCAGATGACTCGGAAAAACAAACTATTGATAAAAAAGTTACCGTTCATTTTTTACCTCAAGGGGGGGCTAGTGGCGGGAAATTGTTATTGCAATATGAAAATCAACAAACAACACTTGAATTGGATAGCTTTACCGGAAAAATTAGTTTAAGTACTGAAGATGATTAAAGCGAGCCACTCCCCTTTTTTATTTGTGAAAAAACATCAGCAGAGTAATGGTTTTACCTTGTTGGAAGTGTTAATTGCTATTACCTTAACAGCCCTGGTTTTAGGTAGTTTATTTGCCTTAAAATCAAAAAGTCATCAATTACAATTCAAATCTATTGAAAAAACGCATCAACAGTTGCAACTAAAAGCTGCTTTTAATCTTGCTTTACTGGATATGAATGAACCAAAAATTGCGTCCTTTAAAAAGAATAATCTTACAATAGAAGAAACTGAAGAAACCTCAACTTTGAAAATTAAAGAATTATGGAAAGTGGAAAGTTTTGATATTACAGATGATAAGGGCGAGGTTTATTTAAGCAGTGCAAATTTGATCGAAAATAAAAAATAGTGAACAAACACCTTCAAGCCGCTTTTTCGTTAATTGAATTACTCATTGCCATGAGCTTGAGTGCTGTTTTATTAGTCGTTTTATCTTCAGGTTTTTATCAAATAAGCTATAACTGGGAATCACAAGAGCAAATTGTTGAGCAAAATATTGATGATGCAATGATCTTTGCAGAAATAGAAAAAGCGATTAGTTCTGCATTTCCTTATCTTTTCCTAGATAAAAAACAACCGATTATATTTTTTACTGGAGATGGTGAAGAAGTCAGTTTTGTTTCCACCTTCTCTCCTTCATATAATCAACAAACCATGATATGGAAAATTAAAGCAGATGTAACAGGAGGCTTAGATATTTTCTTAACCCCTTTACTCACCGGCGATCCAAAAGATAGTTTGCAGCAAAACAAGCAAGAACCGACGCGAGTGTTGGAAGATTATATTGCTAGTATTGAATATTTACGCAAAGATAAAAAGCAAACTATCTGGCGTAAACGCTGGGATGCAAGCAAAAATAATATTTTACCTCTAGCGGTAAAAATCACCTTTAAAGAAAAACAGGCTTTGCAAGATGAGGCAAAAAAATCCTTGTATCTCATTGCGAATATAGCGGCAAACCATCACCCTAGTGCAAGAGAAAAATAGCTATGTCGGTTATCTATCCTAAGCTCAGTTTATCTCAATACAAACAACGGGGCGTAGTCTTAATTATCGTATTATGGTTTATTGTCATGGCTTTGATGTTGGTATCTTATTTGGCATTTAATACCCGTTTAGCGGCTAAAATTGTCATGCAACAATATGATAATGTGGTTGAATCGGCAAATATTGCTTCTGCCGTTGCAAGAGCTAAGTATGAGGTGATGAAATATAGTAATTTGCGCAATAATCCTTTTATTTTAGCAAGCAAGGCAGAAGTGAATACCAAGTTTACTGGAGAGGTTGTCAGTTTAACTTATCCTGCTGATAAGGATCTTAAAGTTCGCATTCGCGATCATGCTGGGAAAATTAATATCAATAAACTAAGCCGCTTTCAAATGGAGCAATTATTAAAAAAATTATTAGGTGAGGAAAACTCGCAAATCTCTCACTTGTTAGATGCTTGGGAAGATTGGATTGATAACGACAAAATGAAGCGCTTAAATGGAGCAGAAGATGCTTATTATAGTCATTTGCAACCAGCATATTATGCCGCTAATGCACCCTTGCAACGTATTGATGAACTGCTGTTAATTAAAGGATATAAAGATATTCCACAACTAAGAAAATATTTTGATTCATTTACCGTGCATGGAGCTTTAAATACGGTAAACCCAAACTATGCTGATCGTGAAACCTTATTATTAATCCCAGGAATTACAGAAAAAGCAGCCGATCAAGTCATTTCTCGACGCGCGGTGAAACAATTTAAAAGGTTAACTGATTTGGATGAGTTTTTTACTCTTGATGAGCGAGTTAAAATGAAAGGTTGGCTGGGGTTGCTTAATAGTCAAATTTTTTCCATTCTTGTTTACAATAAGCAGCAGTTAGAAAATGAACAAATTACCGATGAAAATGAAGATATAGATACAGAATTAATATCACAGCCAGTAGTTGATGGTGAACAAGTTAAAACAAAAGAAATTTATGCATATAAAGAAGTGATAACCATTTCTAAACAGCAGCATGAACCACTCACCTTAAGGGTATACCCCAGTGCTAAAGTTACTATACAGGAATAGTAAAAAACAAATAAAGTCTCAATCGGGAAGTTGGTTTATTGTCTAAATTGGAAAAGTAATTAATGTGAGATAAATGCAACAATTACATATTTTCATATAATTCCATTGGTTTTTCTCCTTTTTATAAGTTTTGTATCACAAGCAATTTTTTATAGGTATATAATACACATTAAAAATCGCCTTTATAAAAAAATAGAGCGATAAAACCCTTATTTTCTTGTCACAAGACTGTTTCAATATATGAAAAAATAATAAGATTATTCTCCAGAAAAGGAAATTAATATCCATTTTCATGTATTTGAAAAGCAAGATGTTATCAAACTTGTTGAATTTATGAAAACATATGAGAGAACTCAGGTAAAATGGGATATTGTTGAAGTTCAAACTAGGTACCCTCCAAATCGAAAAGATGGATTTTTAATTGTCATTA
>CAYMMQ010000036.1:0-1404 GCA_964391585.1 uncultured Ectothiorhodospiraceae bacterium | reverse complement strand
GAAGTTCAAACTAGGTACCCTCCAAATCGAAAAGATGGATTTTTAATTGTCATTAGAGGAATGAACATTACCTTATCAGTAGAGCTGGGTTTAGTTGGTGTTTTTTGAATATCCTTTACTTTGCTGTATAGCTTCAACAATAGTTAAAAAATAGTGGATATAAAAGTTATACTTGTCAATTGATGGGCTTTTGAAAAAATAAACACTTTCAAAGTGTTTAAAAGTTATAAATTTATTAAATGACTTAAGTTATGAAAAAAATATATATAGCAATATTAAACTTTAATGGATGGAAAGACACTATTGAATGTTTAGAGAGTGTTCTAAAAACTGATTATCCTAATTTTCAAATTATTGTATTGGATAATGATTCCACAAATAACTCTTTGAAATTTATAACAAACTGGGCAAATGGGGTGCAAGATGTACTATATAGTGATAACTCACAACTAAAACACCTAAGCCAACCGCCAATAACTAAGCCTCTTGAGTATGTGGTATATAATAAAAGTGATGCATTAAAGGGCGGAGAAAAGAATAAAGAAAAGCTCTATAAAAATCCTATAATATTTATACAATCGGGTGAAAATAATGGGTTTGCATCTGGTAACAATATTGGTATAAAGTATGCGTTAGCTAAGAATGATTTTGATTATATATGGCTATTAAATAATGATACGGTTGTGAATAAAAACACATTATCTCTTTTTATAAATAACCTTGGTGAATGTGGGAGTGTTGGAATTTATGGAAATGTTTTAGAAGATTATTATCACCCCAGTATGAGTAAAACATATGGCAGGTATTTAAATCCATACTTAGGGACAAGTCACTCTATTAATAATAAAATTAATTTAGATAAAATTAATTTTATTTCAGGTGCGTCAATGTTAATAACTAGAGAGTGTATTGAAAGAGTTGGTCTTTTACCTGAGGATTATTTTTTATATTATGAAGAAACTGACTATTGTTTTAAGGCTAAAGAGTGTGGCTTCAAACTAAAAGTTATTACAGAGTCTGTTACTTATCATAAAGAAGGAACTAGCACAAGTTTAGGAAGTAAAAATATAAAAATGGACTTGCTATTTCATTCAAACAGGTTGAAATTTTCTAAAAAATATCTTAGCTATGTTTTTATTGTCAAATTAGGAATTCTTGCAACTTCGTTAAAAAGGTTTCTAAACTTTGAATATACCCAGGGGAAAAACTTGTTAAAACTATTGAGTAAATCACCATGAAAATATCAGTCATTATCCCAATGTATAATGCTGAAAGTACTATTTCAAGTACTTTATTGTCAGTAATAAATCAAACCTTTCAAGAGTCATTTGAAATAATTGTCATAAATGATGGTTCAAATGATAATTGTCAAGCAAGTGTACAGGAACATATATCTAAAAGGCA
>CAYMMQ010000035.1:1873-18681 GCA_964391585.1 uncultured Ectothiorhodospiraceae bacterium | reverse complement strand
AGCACCACATTGACATTGTGGGGGTCGGTGGTTCGAATCCACTTGTGCCTACCAATAAAATCAGTTAGTTTCAACGACAAAGTAACCCTGTTAATATCTTTTTTTCTACCAATTTTAGGGTCTTTAGGCGAGGGGCAAGCCTAAATATATCAGTTTGCCCCTTAAATAGCGTCGTAAGATTATTTTATGAATAACATTTCTTGATATTTAGGTAGTGGCCATAATTCATCAGCAACTTCAGCTTCAAGTACATCTGCATGACTGCGAACTTCATTCATTGCAGCACGAACCTTATCTGCACAAAACTTCATATGTTCTCCACTAGATGCAAAATCTTCTTTTTCTAATAAAGCACTCAGATTTGTTACAGCGCTCATCATCGCATTACACTCTTCGGCACAAACTTTAGCCGTGCTATTATCTATTTCAATACCCATATCAGCCATAGCTCCACCCGTTAAAGATAGATCGGCTAGATACTTCATAGCAGCAGGATAAATCATTGTTTTTGCCATGTTAATCACTAGTTTAGCTTCTACTTCAATTGAGAGCACATATTGCTCAGCATAAACTTCATAACGACTTTCAAGTTCAACAGGAGATAATACACCAGTCGAAGCAAATAATTTTTTTACGGAATCTTCTTTAAAAGCAGGTAAGGCATCCGCAGTTGTTGGGATATTTTTTAGTCCTCGCTCCTTAACAGCCATTTCATGCCATTCTGTAGAATATCCATCACCACCAAATACTGCATTACCGTTTTCATCCATTAATTGCTTCAGCACATTAATAACAGCTGCAGTTTGTTCTGTACCACTTTTAAGTTCAGCTTCAAGTTTATCCGCTATCCAGTTTAATGAATCTGCTAACATGGTATTCATTGCGATTAGAGGACCTGATACCGACTGACCTGAGCCAACTGCACGGAATTCAAAACGATTACCCGTAAATGCAAATGGAGAAGTTCGGTTTCTATCACCAGGGTCTCTTTCAAAGTCTAGAATTTGCGATAATTTAAGATCTGTCATACCACCCGTTGCAGCGACTTTTAATTTACCATCTTTAATATCAGCAAATAATTTTTCTAATTGCTCACCTAAATAAACGGATAAAATAGCTGGAGGTGCTTCATTTGCACCTAAGCGATGATCATTTCCAGCAGATGCAATTACTGCACGTAGTAATGGTCCAAATTGATGAACACCACGAATAACCGCACCACAGAATAATAAGAAATTCAAATTATCATGCGGAGTAGAACCTGGATCTAATAAGTTACCTTGAGTAGAGTTTCCAATTGACCAATTTACATGCTTACCAGAACCATTAATACCTGCAAATGGTTTTTCATGTAAACTACAGAAAAAACCATGCTTTTTAGCCGTTGATCTTAACAATGTCATCAATAACTGCTGATGATCTGCTGCCACATTAGCTGCTTCAAATGTTGGAGCAATTTCAAACTGCCCTGGAGCAACTTCATTATGGTGAGTTTTAGCAGGGATCCCTAAGCGGTAAAGCTTATCTTCCAAATCTTGCATAAAGACCTGTACGCGAGCTGGAATAGCGCCAAAATAATGATCATCAAATTCCTGCCCCTTAGCAGGTGGGGCTCCAAATAATGTACGACCCGATAATAAAAGATCCGGACGACTATTGGCAAAATTCATATCGACAAGGAAATACTCTTGCTCTGCACCACAACTTGAGTTTAAGGTTGCAATCTCCTCTTCACCCATCAATGATAAAACTCGTTGACCTGCTTTGTTCATGGCATCGTTAGAGCGAAGTAGAGGAATTTTCTTATCTAAAGCTTCCCCTGTCCATGACATGAAAACACTAGGGATCATTAAGGTTGCACCATTTGCAGTGTGCATGATAAATACAGGACTCGTTGGATCCCAAGCTGTATACCCACGCGCAGCATTAGTCATACGAATACTACCATTAGGGAAAGAAGAACCATCGGGTTCACTCTTAATCAACAAACTACCGGTAAATTCATTAATCGCTTTACCATCGGAATTTGAAACGATAAAACCATCATGTTTTTCTGCCGTTAAATTTGTCATAGGGTAGAAAATATGAGAAAAGAATTTAGCTCCTTTAGCAACAGCCCACTCTTTCATGGCTGCGGCAACAATATCAGCAGTTGCAGAATTAAGTGGCGCACCAGTTTGGATCGTTTTTTTCATGGTTTTGAAGGCATTTTTAGATAATGACTCTTCCATTCTGGCCAAGTTAAAAACATCAGTAGCCCATATGTCTGATAAAGGATCAGTTTTTTCCACTATTGGTGCTTCGTTGTTTGTTATTTGGTAAATTGCTTGTAAACGTGACTCATTTCCACTCATAATTCATTCCTGTATATTGATGTTTTAAGTTAAATTTTGACTATTACCATTAATGCATACTTCAAAACAACTCATTTTACTACAAACGAGACCATTCTGAGACTAAAATATTGATTTATTGGTAGCAATCCATGTGCCATTTTAAGGGTGAAAAATATTTTCTTTTTATTTCAAATGCTTATAAAGCTATTACCACTTTATCACTTTCAAACTTCGCTAAAATAATAAAATATCGCTAGTTATTGGTGCATAAAATAATAATACGCATTATTTTGGTGCGTATTGTCTGTCTAGAATAAAGAAACTAAAAAAAGATTGACTGAACTGTTTAACGCTAAGGCTAAATTAAAAATGCATCAGGAATTCAACGACAAAAGAGAGCATTATAGAGTTTTACTAGATAAAATTATCACGTATACTAATGAATTAGAATTCAAAATCCATAAATTTAATCAAACAAGCTCAATTTTATGTCAAATCTTCGAATATTACATGACAAAGAACTTTTTGCTCGACTTCAGCTTTTTTGGGGAGTCACATTTGAATCCATCTGTTTTCACTTAGCCGACTGCACAGAGTCTGACTTAGTTCAAGGTGATTTACTTATCTCTCCGGATAAACAATATAGCGATATATTTGTCATTCAATCTGGCGAACTAAGTGTGCACTTAGAAGCAGTTAACTCTGATCCTATCACTAAAATTTCAGTGGGTGAAACAGTTGGTGAAATGTCCTTAGTTGAAGATAAACCTCCTTCTGCTTATGTTATGGCTAGTGAGGATTGCCATATCTTAAATATTCCACATGATGTTTTATGGGAAATGGTTGGCGCTTCTCATGCAATTGCTAGAAATTTATTACTTATTCTTTCTAAAAGAGTCCGCGCAGGAAATGAAATTATTCTTCGCAATAAAGAGTTATTAAAACAAATTGAAAGTGTGGCTATGGTAGATGCTTTAACCGGTATTCATAATCGGCGCTGGTTGGATTTATCTGTTAAAAAAGTCTTAAATCGTTGTAAATATAATAAATCTGCATTTTCGGTTATCTTAGTCGATGTCGATTTTTTCAAAGTTTATAATGATAGCTATGGGCATCTTGCAGGTGATGATGCACTTCGCACCGTAGCTAAAACCATGCAAAAATGTCTTCGCCCCAATGATATGTATGCTCGATTTGGTGGTGAAGAATTTATCTTTATGTTACCCGATTTAAACAAAGAAGAAGCAAGTTTAGTGGCAGAGCGCTTACGTTGTGATGTTGAATGTGCCGAAATTATCAATGCAGATGGGAAGAAGCTCCCTGCCGTTACCATATCTCTTGGTATTGCCGAATTAAGTGAAGTTAATAATACCCAAGATAAAATGATTGATGCTGCTGATAAAGCTTTGTACCGAGCCAAAAAAAGTGGAAGAAACCGCTATGCTTTATAAATACTGAAGTAATAGCTTAGTTTTTCATTTCTAATCTCTCTTTAATCTCTCTTTAATATGTAATGATAACTTTATGCTTTACATCCATTAAATTAGTTTACAGGATAAATCAATATGAACAACAGAATGCAAAGCATTAGCCGTTTGTTAAAACAAGCGGGTGAACAAGTGATGAAAATTTATCATTCAGACTTTAGCCATGAGTTAAAAAAAGATAAATCACCTATTACAGAAGCTGATTTACTCGCTAATAAAATAATCCACGAAGGCTTAGAAAAACTTTTTCCATATGAAATTGTTTCTGAAGAAACGCATACGCAAATAACCGATATTAATCAGCCAGTATGGGTATTAGATCCCATTGATGGCACCAAAGACTTTGTTGATAAAACCGATGAGTTTTCTATCATGTTAGCTTTAGTTGAGCAACAACAACCTGTTTTAGGAGTGGTATATGTGCCAGCTTTAGATAAGCTTTATTATGCTGAAAAAAATCACGGTGCCTTTTTACAAGTTGGCGATCAAAACCCGGTTAAGCTCAATGTTTCTAAAGTGAAAAATATTGCTGATATTACCCTGGTGAGAAGTCGCAATCACTTTAGTGAAGCCGATCAAGCCGTTGCTAATGAACTACAAATACAACAATTTATAAAGCTGGGAAGCGTTGGTATTAAGTTTGGTGCAATTGCAGCAGGGCAAGCGGAGTTATGCTTTTATTGTAATGGAAAAATGGGGATATGGGATGATGCTGCTTCCCACATTATTTTAAAAGAAGCTGGCGGTGATGTTTTTACCATGAGTGGTGAGGAACCTCGCTATGACCTTAATGGCAGAAAAATGCCAGATGGTTTTATTGGTAGTAATGGTTATAATAAAAAAGAAGTTTTAGCTGCTATTGCAAAAGTTAATAGCAAGGTTTGATAATAGGATAAAGTCTAATGGATGGCTTGATTATTACTGGAATTATTTTTGCCATTATCTGGTATTGGTGGGGCTCGGCGTCAGCTTATGAAAGCGCTTATAATACCGCTAAACAAAAATGTAAAGAGCATGATCTCACTTTATTAGACGATACCTTAGAAGTTAAAAAGCTCCGTCTTTGTCGTCATCCTAAAGGTTATGTGCAATTTTACCGAGAATATGAGTTTCAGTTTAGTACGGACGGTGAAATACGCTACCATGGACTATTAGTGCTTAAGGGGGCGTTAGTTACAAATATTAAAATGGAAGCATATCGAGACATCCATTCATACCAAGAAATATAATTAAGAATAGGCATTATCCTGATAAAACAACCCAATTGCTTTGCTTAAGGTTTCGCTACGTTCGGGATCTCGAAGCACTTTTAACACATATTCACGCATACCCGGAATAAATAATAAATCATTTAATAAAATGGTAAAGGTCGGCTGTCCATCTTCATTTAAGGCCAAAGTTTCTAAATACAGCTTCATTAATTTACTATCTTGTAACAACGTCCAGCTTCTACCACTAATGGTGCTGAGTAATTCAATTTTATGCTGAAAGCCTTTTTGCAAAGCGGTTGTGATTAATGCCTTGCTTAAGTCACTATTTTCCCCACTATTATTTTCTTGTGACATCGCTCGCAAACACGCCATAATATCTTTTTCTGAATCGGTATTGGCACGTTCACTTAAGGCAGTTTGTAAATTCACAGACAAGTCATGATGTTCAAGGCAGGTAGAAAAAGCATGAAGTACACTAGTGGGTAATATTGCTAAAGCCGCTATTAATATTTCTTCTAGCTCAGCAGCTTCATTTTTTTCATATTTAGCTAACATGGCACAATAATCTGCAATCCCCTGATAAGCTAAATGCTCCCATTTATTGATATTAGTATGATCTTTAAGGTAATCTTTAATCATTTGAAAATAAGGGGAAACAGTCAAATTCAGTTCAGCTTTAATTATGGCGTTGATATTAGCCAGCTTTTCTTCTGATGGTTTAAAACCATAAGGACTTTCACCACTCACTCGCTCTAAAATAGTTGGATCATCGAGTTTTTTTTCAATTAGCTCAACAAACTGAGCAATATATTCATCTCTGGCGATTTGAATTAATTTTCCTTGCTCATCTAAGGGAAGCTTTAAAAACCAAATATTAACCGCCGAGTCTTGTTGTTTTTTTTTGGCTGGGGTAAAAGCAAGGGCAAACCAAGCAGAACGGATTAAAGGATATGGCCATGGTTGAGATGCTTGTTCAAAGGAAATAAATGTTTCAAGTGGTATTTTTTTTAATCTTCTGCCCATTTCATAGACTGAAATATAGGAAGAATTTTCTACTTGCGTATTATTTTTTGCTACAGTTCTATCCGTAGAAAAATAATTAACAAGCTCGGTTAAAGTACTTAATGGAAAAGTCATAATTTAAATTTTAAGTTGAAGTTGTTGTAAATATACGGATAGAGAAATTTTACCCGATAAAAATTTCTCTAAGCGCTGACCAATAATTTCATATCGCCAACCGGTTAATAAAGCAGATGAATCCTTATTTAGAATAATTTTTTCTAGCTGTTTACGTTGACAAAGATATTGAGCGTCGATGTTATGTTCTGATGCGGTAAGATGGCAAATAGCCATTAAGCAATCAGTGGTAGCTTCTTGTTGTGCTGTTAACACTACTTTTTTAGGGAGTTTAGGTTGATGTTCTTTAGGTATCTGAAGTGCTTGTTGAATAACACTGATGAATTGCTCGCCCCAACGCTTAAAAATATGATGATTCATGCTATTTACTTGTTTTAAGCTAAGCAAATCACTCGCATTTGATGCCACAATATCCAGCAATAATTGATCTGAAAAAATATATTTTCTTATTTTGTTTTTTAAAATAGCCTGTGTTTCTCGAAAGCTCGCTAGCGCTTGTAAAACGACTAATTGATTGGCTTTTAAACGCTGATAACCCTTAACTTTTTTCCAAACTGTTGTTTTATCAACTTCATAGGTTGATGATTCGGATAACAGAGCAAAATCATTATCTAACCAACGGAGCTTGTTTTGTTCTAGTAATTGTTTTTTCATTACATGATAAATTTTTTCTAAAAAAATCACATCATTTGCCGCATATTCACACTGCTCATTGGTTAATGGTCTTTGTAACCAATTTGTGAAGGTTTGTGATTTGTCTAAATCAATACCTAGCAACTGACTCACTAAGGGAGCATAACCCACTTGTAAACCAAAACCTAATAAAGCCGCCGCTATTTGCGTATCAAAAATTGGTCCTGGCACTTTGCCACATAGATGATAAAAAATTTCTAGATCTTGGCGACAGGAATGAAAAACTTTAATAATTTTTGGATTAAAACACAAGTCAAATAAAGGCGTTAAATCTGAAATTTCCAGTGGATCAATTAGCGATAGGTTTTGTCCATCGGTCACTTGCACTAAAGCAAGTTGCGGATAATAACTACTTTGACGCACAAATTCCGTGTCTACGAAAATTGCCTCACTTTCCCTTAAAATTTGACAAACATCGACTAATTGTTGATTTGTTTTTATATAATTTATTTGCATACAGATTTATAACATATCATTTTATCAGTTAAAACTTAAAAACATAATTCCACTCATTATATAAATCACTACGAGTATTGGTGTTTTTTTGCTAGTATATGAGTATATCTGTTTTTACTCGTGATTTTTAAATTATGTTAAATAAAAGTTTAGTTTTTTTCTGTTTATTATTCTCATGGCAGGTTAATGCTGCTGATATCAAAACTTTCAGCGAAGAAAGGTTTGTTATAGAAAATAAAGCCATTGATGAATCTAGTGGGCTTGCTTATTCAACTCAACAACAAAATATTATCTGGACTCATAATGATAGTGGTAATTTAGCTGTTATTTATGCCTTGGAGCCACAAGGAAAAGATGTAGCTAGCTTCACACTTGATAAGGTTAAAGCCTTTGATTGGGAAGATATGGCTTCATTTAGAGAAAACAATAAGAGCTATTTATTGGTAGCAGACACGGGAGATAACTTTAAATTTAGAAATATTTATCGTTTGATTATCTTATTAGAGCCACAAGTAAACATTGAGAAAACAAGCCATCAAAATCCCCCCGTAGCAAGACAAATTATCTTTAGTTATCCTAAAGAAAAATCCTATGATGTTGAAGCGGTATCTGTTGACTCAGTAAATAATAAAATTCTACTGATGAGCAAAAGCAAAAAAACAGTCAAATTGTTTGAACTTCCCTTACACTCACAGCAGCCATCAAGTTTTGAGGCACCTATTGTAGCTCAAAAACTGGGAGAAATTGAAAGTATCAAAAAAGCTACCTCATTGGATATTTCCAAAGACGGCACTATGGCTGCAGTTTTAATTTATGGGTACGTCTACCTTTTTCAAAAAGATATAAATCAGCAATGGATTGATGCGTTTCAACAAAAACCACAAGTTATTAAATATAAGCGTTTATATCAACCTGAAGCAATTTGTTTTGGCAAAAATAATCACGAGTTATTTATTAGCTCTGAAAAAAGGTCAACTTTGGTTAAGATTTTTTTAAAAAGATAAATTGAAGGTTTTTAGAGTGAATCTTTTAAACTTTCTAACTGCTCAATAAGTTCAGGAATTTCATTTTTGATAATATCCCAGAGCATGTCATTATCTATACCTAAATACCCATGAATGAGTTGATTTCTTGTTGCGATGATTTGTCGCCAAGGAATTTCTGTCTGTTTGCATTTTAATTCAGTAGGTATGTTTGTGGCTGCTTCACCAATAAGTTCAAGGTTTCTAACCGTTGCGTCATAATTTAAGCCGCTAGACTCAAATTCATCTTGGCTAAACCCATTACTATATGAAAGCACATTGTTAGCAAAATCAATCATATCTAAAATATAAAACTTCCACTCACGTTCAGACATAGATTGCATCTTTTTCAATATACGGGCGAAGTTCTTTCCTAACAGATTTTTCACTAACTAAATCAATCCGCTGTTCAAGCTTATCCTCTAAATAAAACTGCAAACCAAAAAAATTCTTTGAGCTGGCTTTACCAACAAATGAGACCAATATATCAATATCACTTTTATTGCTTGCTTCATTTCTTGCTACAGAACCAAAGATAGCTAAGCGATTGATATTAAAACGCTCTCTCATTTCAAGTTTATGCTCTGATAAAAAGTTGAACACTTGCTTTTGGTCTACCATTTATTTCTCTATTCTAAGCTTCTTTTTTCTAAAACAATACAAAAAGCAAATTAAACTTCCTCATAAATCTCTTCTTGTAGCTCACCCTCTTTTTTAACGGGAGTTAAGTCTTTTTTACTAATATCCATTAGCACTAAAACTGAACTAGCGATATAAATCGAAGAATAGGTTCCCACAACAATCCCCATCAATAATGCAGTTGCAAATCCATGAATTAATTGTCCACCAAAAATAAACAAGGAAACCAATACAATTAAAGTTGTAAAAGAAGTTACTAAGGTGCGAGAGAGCGTTCTATTCAATGCATTGTCTATGACTTCGATATTGCTTCCTTTGCGCATTTTGATAAAGTTTTCACGAATACGATCAAATACCACAATGGTATCATTCAACGAGTAACCAATCACAGCTAATACCGCTGCTAATACCGTTAGATCAAATTCCAATTCAAAAATTGAAAACAAACCTAATACTAAAATAACATCGTGAGCAAGGGCAGCAACCGAACCAATAGCAAAACGATATTCAAAACGCAAAGAAATATAAATCAGAATACAAAATAAAGCAGCAATCATTGCCATGCCACCAGATTCAGTCAGCTCTTCCCCGACTTGAGGGCCAACAAATTCCACACGGCGCATTTCTACTTGGCTATCGCTTTCTTTTAAAATAGCTAATAATTGTGAGGATATTTCTGCATTTGAAGTATTGGCTTTAGGTGCAACACGCACAATTACATCATTACTAGAACCAAAATGTTGCACCACCGCTTGCTTAAAACCTTGCCCTGCTAAAGCTTTACGAATTGGCTCAATTTCAATACTTTGCGGATAAGAAACTTCTAAAACTGTTCCACCAGTAAAGTCTAAACCAAACGACATACCTTTAAATACCAGTGACAAAAGTGAAATAACAATTAGCGTCATCGAAATTGCCATAGCAATCTTGCGTTTTTGCATAAACTGAATGGAAGTATTAGTAAATATTTGCATTATTTTTTCCTAATGAACAATTAAATGGACAGCTTACGAATGGTTTTATTACCATAAAGTAGATTAACAATGCCACGACAAACAACAATAGCAGTAAACATCGAGGTTAAAATACCGATGGATAAGGTAATCGCAAATCCCTTAATAGCACCCGTTCCAACCACAAAAAGCACAAACGCTGCTATTAAAGTGGTGATATTTGCATCCGCTATGGTCATAAAAGCTTTTTCAAAACCAGCATTAATACTATTTTGTACTGAGTTATCATTGCTCAACTCCTCACGAATACGCTCGAAAATAAGTACATTTGCATCAACTGCCATACCAATAGTTAATACAATACCTGCAATACCGGGTAAAGTTAGAGTTGCTTGCAATAATGAAAGCACGGCAACAATCACCACTAAGTTTAAACCTAGGGCAAAATTAGCAATTAAGCCCATTTTTAAATACCAAACCACCATAAAAATCAATACAGCAATAAAACCAATAATAATTGAAAGGAAACCCTTATCAATATTATCTTGTCCTAAACTTGGGCCAATCGTTCTTTCTTCAATAATATATACTGGAGCTGCAAGTGCGCCAGAACGTAATAACAAGGCTAAATTATTGGCTTCTTGCACACTATCTAAACCCGTTGTTTGAAAACGATTTGAAAAACGCCCGCGAATATTAGCAACACTGATTACTTCTTTGCTTGTTTTAGTGGTGACATATTTATTGCCATCTTCATCCGTTTTGCTAACTCGCTTGGTTTCTAAATACACAACTGCCATTCCTTTACCTACGTTATCTTTGGTAAAGTTATCCATTTTTTTACCACCATAACTATCTAAAGTTACCGATACCAATGGACTTCTGGTTTCTGGGTCGATGCTCGCATTAGCATTGATCACATGATCGCCTGAAATAATCATTCGTGATTTAAGTAATACGGGGCGAGAAGGAATTAACCTCCCATTTAAATGCTCTTCACGAGTATAATAAATTTTTGATCCTGCCGGTACATGACGACTCAAAGCATCCTGAACATCATGTTCTTCATCAACAGCTCGGTATTCTAACGTTGCCGTTGCTCCTAAGATATCCTTTGCTCCTGCTGTATCTTGAATACCTGGTAATTGAATGATTATTCTGTCTAAACCTTGCTGCTGAATAATTGGCTCAACTAAACCATTAAATTTTTCATCAATACGTTTACGCAAAGTAGTAATATTTTGTTTCAAGGCAAAGGTTTTAATATCTTTTAACTTGCGTTCATCTAACTTAGCAGTCAGCAGTTTTTTTCCATCAACATCAGCAATAATAAAGTTCAGATCGCGCATTTCTTTTTTCAATAAACTATTGGCATTTTCACGCTCAGCTTCATCTCTAAAGCGGATCTGTACTTCTTGCTTAACCAACTTAGCTCCTTGATAACGAATTTTGTTTTTTCGCATCAAAGCACGAGAGTCATTCAAGTAAGCTTTTAATGTTTTTTCTATCGCACTTTCCATATCAACTTGCATTAAGAAATAAACACCACCACGCAGATCTAAACCAAGATACATAGGTGCGGCATTAATATCTAGTAGCCACTGGGGTGTTGCTGGGGCAAGGTTTAAAGCTACTGAAAATTTATTCCCCAAAGTTTTTTGAATAATATCTTTGGCTAATAATTGATCGCTTTCTTGCTTAAATCGAATTAACAAATCATTACTTTTCCCTTTTTGTTCACGCAAGCTTGAGCTTTTTATTGCGATATTGTTTTTTGTTAAAGCCTTTTCAATGGTATCTAAGGTAGTAATGTCAATTTGCATTCCTCGTTTTGAAGTAGCAACTTGAAGAGCGGGATCCTCACCAAATACATTGGGTAAAGCATATAAGGCAGAAATAATGATGATGATAATAATCAGTATGTTTTTCCATAAAGGATAATGATTAAGCATAGTTTGATCTCAAATTTTTGTTGTGCCAAATGAGGTTTTCACCAAATTAGGCTTGAAGCAAATAAAAAAAGCTTTGTTAGTTTTTAATCGCCTTAATCGTTCCTTTAGGCATAACAGAAGATATAGATTGACGTTGAATAGTAAGCAAAGATTCATTCGCAACTTCAATAACTACAAAACCATCATGAAGACTGACTATCTTTCCTAAAATACCACCATTGGTGACAACTTCGTCATTTTTTCCTAAATTTTCGGTCATTTCTTTGTGTTCTTTAATTTTTTTGTTTTGTGGTCGAATAAAAAGCAACCAAAAAACCAAAAATACGCCACCAAATACCATTAACTGTGACACGATCTCTTGTGATCCCATTGACGCAGAACTTGCTTCTGCAAATGCATCATTAATAAAAAAGCTCATAAAATTCTCACCTAGTGTTTAAATAAATAAAATTTTGTTAAAAAAGCGGAACATTATGCCATAATTATTGCAAAAAATTAAGCTGAATTATAAGGTCAAAAATATATTTCACTTTTTTTAGTGTTTTTCCTTTTTTTACTCATGGTCTAGGTTAAAATTGTAAAGTTAAATATAAAATAATCCCCTAAACTCTTAGCGTATGAAGTGAGGGTTATTTAGACATAAAACAAGTATCTTAAAATTGGGAAATGGTGAAAAGCTTGTCTAAAATTACGATAGCACATGGTGATAAATTACCTCAACTCATTATAAACACTCTGAAGAAATCAGATTGCTTTCTAGTGCAGTTAGATGAGGCCTTTATTAATGATGTTGAGCAACTTCCTATCTCCATTATGCTGATTGACTCATCATGTGTTGAGCTTGTGACTCAATATGACAGTATTAAAACGATTAGAATTTGTGAGCATGGCTTAACTCAAGTAAAAAATGCCGATCTGTTTGTGCCTGTTGGTTTCCCTGTTAAAGAAACCTTGCGGATTATTCAGTTTGCGATTTGTCAATATCAGCTTCAATTACAAACCAGAAACTTACAAAATACCTTGGAAGTAGAGCAACATCGTCTTCGTCAATTAACAGAAATTGGCATAGCCTTAGCCCAAGAAAAAAACTTAGGTAGATTGTTAAAGAAAATTCTCAATGAATCACAAACCTTATCAAATTGCGATGCGGTTTCTTTATTTTTAATAGACCGTAAAGATGAGCAGAACCCACAATTAGTTTTTAAACTTGCGCAAAATACCAGTATTAGTCACCTTGACTTTGAAGAAAGATCATTTCCTTTAAACAATAACTCCATTGCCGGACATTGTGCTCTTAATCATGAAATTGTAAACATCACCAACGCTTATCAGATTATTGATGAGCCTTATTCTTTTGATCCATCGTTTGACAAACTTAACAATTATCGCACAATTTCTATTTTAGCAATTCCCATCACCAATAATGCAAAAGAAGTAATCGGGGTATTGCAATTTATTAATCGTAAATTAAAACTTGATACCATCTTATCTTCTAGTGAGGTAGCGATTAATAATGTGATCTCTTTTGATCTCAGCATTGAAACTATTTTATCGGCATTAGCTGGCCAGGCGGGGGTTGCGATTGAAAACAGTTTATTAGTTGATAATATCAATAATTTGCTAGATGGTTTTGTACATGCTTCGGTAATGGCGATTGAACAACGCGATCCAACCACCAGTGGTCACTCGTTTAGGGTAGCTGACTTGACCTGTGGTTTAGCGACATCATTAGAACGTACTAATATTAATAACTATAATAAAATTATTTATAACGAAAAAGAAATTAGAGAAATTCGTTTTGCTTCTTTATTACACGATTTTGGAAAGGTTGGGGTAAGAGAGCATGTTTTAGTTAAGCCAAAAAAATTAAATGACGAGCGCTTAGAGTTGCTTCAATATCGTTTTGAAATTGAAAAAGAGCGAAATATGATCAAAGCTCAAGAACAAATTATGGCAATCATTCATAAAGGCTTTGATGAAAATAAGGTTGCTGAAATTAAAAAAATACTGGCTGAAACAAATTCACGATTAGATGAATTATTTGCATCTATTGTTGACTCTAACGAACCCAGCATTCTTCCTGATGGAAACTTTGAACACTTAGAAGCAGCATTAAAAGTACCTTTTAGTAATTTACATGGGAAAGTTGAACCCTTAATTTCACAAAAAGACTTTTTAGCTTTGTCGGTTAGAAAAGGCAGTTTGACTGAAAATGAGCGTTTAGAAATTCAATCTCACGTAGTCCATAGTTATAACTTTTTAAGTCAAATTCCATGGACCAAAGAACTAAAAAATGTTGCAGAATTTGCACATGCCCATCATGAAAAACTGGACGGAAGCGGTTATCCTCGTGGCTTAAAGTCAGAACAAATCCCATTCCCTTCAAAAATGATGGCCATTTGTGATATATTTGATGCCTTAGTTGCCAAAGATCGACCTTATAAAAAGGCATTGCCACTTAATATTGCGCTGAATATTATCAATACTGAAGCTGATCAGGGATTTTTAGATCGACAACTGGTTGATATCTTTATGCATGCAAAAATATATGATATCACCCAAAGAGAAAATTATTCGATTGATATAGAAAGAAACGTGCTAATGAAAGAGCGTACTATCTGTGATGTAAATTTAAAATAAACAAAAGAGAATCTTATTTATGAATAAACTTACTAAAATAGCTCTAGGTGTTGTAGGCCTTTTAGTTGTTGTTATTATTTTAGCCATGATGATTTTACCCTTAGTCATCAATCCTAATGATTATAAATCAACAATTGAACAGCAGGTTCAAAGCCAAACTGGACGCAAACTAACTATTAGTGGTGATATTGATTTATCCTTGTCTTTGCCGTTATCAGTCGCTTTTGAATTAGGAAAAACTGAGTTAGGAAACTCGGCTGAGTTTATTAAAATGAGTGATAAACCATTTGCCAGTATTAATCACGTTGCTGTTATGGCCGCAATTTTTCCTCTACTCACTGATAATAAACTGGAAGTTGGTGAAATTATTTTAGATGGTGTTAATATTAATTTATTAAAAAATAAGCAAGGTTCATCAAATTGGGATAGTTTTGCCAAAAACGAAGAAGCTAATGCATCCGATAAAACAGATAAAAAATCAACAGATGAAAAACAAAGTGATGCTGGTGATACAAAAGCTCAATCATTACCCGAAGTACATATTGGAGGACTTAAGCTAATAAATACCAATGTGGTTTATAGCGATGCACAGAGCAATCAGCACTTTAATTTAAAAGATTTTTCTATCACTATCTCTGAAGTGGCAGAAAACAAACCAGTGCAATTAGAAATTCTGGGAGATTTTAGCAGTGAAAATCCAAAACTTCAGACCAAAATAGAGGTAAAAACCACAGCCAAGTTAATGATGAAACAAAGCCAGTTTGAACTACAAAATACCAGCCTAAGTCTTAATAGCAAAGGCGATATTATTCCAGGTGGTGAGAATACCACTAAACTCAGTGCTGATATTAGCCTAGACTTATTACAACAAACATTAGCCATCGAAAAGCTCACGCTAAGCAGTTATGATGTTACTATTTCTGGCCATACTAAAGTATCTAGTTTATTATCTGATGCCGATTTTAGTGGGCAGGTAGATATAGAGCAATTTTCACCTAAAGAGTTGTCCAAACGAATGGCAATTCAATTACCTGAAATGAAAAACAGCAAGGTATTAGAAAAATTCAAGGTCTCTATGCAATTTGCTGGAAATAAAAAAAGTGTATCAATGACTTCATTAAAAGCCGTTATTGATGAGATTGTTTTATCAGGGAAAGCCACTATCAATAATTTAGTAAATCCTGCTTATGATGTTAAGTTAGATATTAATCAACTACATTTGGATGATTATGCACTAAAAGACACAACAGTCAGTAGCAATAAAAAAGTTGTAGCCGATAAAACTGAAGCAGAAACAGAAACTGCCCAAGCTGATGCAAATGCTCCCCTTATTCCAGTTAAACTATTACGTTCTTTAAATGTTAACGGCCAGCTTACTATTGGTGAAATTATCGCTGCTGGTGCGAAAATGGAAAATGTATTACTCACCTTAAAAGCAAAAGGTGGACGCGTTGAACTTAATCCGGTACAAAGTGATTTTTATCAGGGTAAGCTAAATTTATCCACCTTAGTTGATGTCACGAGAGCAACTCCAAAAATTAACTTTCAACAAAACTTTGAGAAAATTGATTTAGGCAAATTATTGCTTGATACCACTGGTACCCAAGAATTTACTGGAAATGCTACTATTAATAGTACTTTTAATACTGCAGGTAATGAT
The DNA here is from genome assembly GCA_964391585.1 of uncultured Ectothiorhodospiraceae bacterium. Taxonomy (GTDB): domain Bacteria; phylum Pseudomonadota; class Gammaproteobacteria; order GRL18; family GRL18; genus JADGAU01. The sequence continues at coordinate 2,495 of CAYMMQ010000035.1, read as the reverse complement.
AAAAATAGTTTAATCAAAAACAGTAATGGCAAGGGTAAGTTTGTGATCAGTAATGGTTATATTAAAAAACTTGACATATTAAACACGATTCGTACTGCACAACTTTTATTAAAAGGACAACCTGCAGCCACGAAACAGCAAGAGAAAAATACTGCATTTACTGAGCTAAAAGGTAGCTTTGTAGTTAAAAATGGTGTGGCAAAAAATAATGATCTGTATGCCAAAACACCATTAATGGAAGTTACGGGTAAAGGGTATGCGGATTTACCTAAAGAATACCTAGACTATACTTTGCAGGTTAAAGTATTAAATAGCCTAAGAATTGAAAAAAAATCTGGAGGAGCTGACTTTAGAGGAAAAGTCATTCCTTATACCATCAAGGGCAAATTTAATGAACTCAACCAGAAAGCAGATCTGCAGCAAATGATTAAGCAGCAGCTTGAGTCAGGGATTAAGAAAAAAGTAAACGAGAAAGTAAATAATCTGTTTAAAGGGTTTTTCTAAACTCCTTTATTTACTTATTGATGCTGTGGGGCGGAGTCACTCGCATACTATTAATTATCGCTATAAAGTATAAATAACAATAAGTTAGGCATTACACTTTATTATTTAGACTCCGCCC
>CAYMMQ010000035.1:0-1773 GCA_964391585.1 uncultured Ectothiorhodospiraceae bacterium | reverse complement strand
ACTGCCTCCCCCTTTGTAAAGGGGGATTGAGGGGGATTTTATCTTCTTAGTTAATAAATAAAATGCAAAATTATTTCTCCAAGCAGCTTTTAAATTGGTTTCAAACAAACGGTCGAAAAAATCTCCCCTGGCAACAAAATCCGACCCCATATCGAGTTTGGGTATCCGAGATTATGTTGCAACAAACTCAAGTCAAAACAGTCATCGACTATTATCAAAAATTTATCCAGCGCTTTCCCAATATAGAAGTTTTAGCCAATTGTGAAGAAGATGAAATGCTCCGTTATTGGAGTGGCTTAGGTTATTATGCTCGAGCTAGAAACTTACACAAAACAGCAAAAATCATATCTTCGGACTATGCAGGAAAATTTCCACAAACACAAAAGCAACTAGAATTGCTTCCTGGAATTGGCCGCTCTACAGCAGGAGCAATTTTATCTTTAGCAATGGGACAATATGCGGCAATTTTAGATGGTAACTGCAAACGTGTTTATAGTCGTTATGCTGCAATTCAAGGCATAAATAGCAGTAGTGAAACCATGAAAAAATTATGGGATGTTGCTATTAAAGAAACCCCAAAACAACAAAGTGGCCTATTTAATCAAGCAATGATGGACTTAGGTTCGATGATCTGCACTCGTACTAAAAGCAAATGCTTAGAAGATGCACGACTATGCCCTTTATCTTTACATTGTATCGCTTATCAGAATCAAACCATTAATGATTATCCTCAAAAGAAAAAAAACAAAGTTCTTCCCGTTAAAAATGCTATTTTTATTATAATCAAAGATAAACAGCAACAAATATTATTACAAAAACGCCCTGCAACTGGAATATGGAGCAGTTTATGGAGTTTTCCTCAATACGATAATGAAGTACAAGTTGAACAATGGTTATTAAATAGTGCCAATAAATATCAGCTCTATAAGAAAGGAACAAGCAAAACACACCAATTCAGCCACTTTAAAATGCATTATACTGAACATTATTACAGCCTAGAAAAAATGGGAGTATTAGCAGAAGGCGCTGAAAAAAACTGGTTTAGTATCGATCAAGCATTGCAATTAGCTCTACCTGCCCCAATTAAGAAAATATTAAACAATATAGTATCCCAATAAATATAAAGAAGGTGACTCCATGGCGCGAACAGTAAACTGTATTAAGTTAAAGAAAGAAGCAGATGGACTTGAAAGACAGATTTATCCTGGAGATCTGGGAAAGCGTATTTTCGAAAACGTCTCACAAGAAGCATGGCAGCTCTGGATGAAACATCAAACGATGTTAATGAATGAGTATCGACTAACCCCAATTGATCCAAATCATAGAGAATTTCTAGAAAAAGAAATGGAAAAGTTTTTCTTTGAGGATGAATAAAAAGATTTCATAAACTCAAGGTGTCATAAAAAATGATTTAAACTGATAAAAAGTCATTAAACTTCTTGACTAAACGATTAAAAATGGTCAAAATACGCACCTTGAAGTTTTCTTCACAAAAACTTCAATTCTTCAAATGCCCAGATAGCTCAGTCGGTAGAGCAAAGGACTGAAAATCCTTGTGTCCCTGGTTCGATTCCAGGTCTGGGCACCACTTTTCCCTTATGCATCAGTAAGTTATATTTTATCTGATTTCTGCATTTCTACTAACTAACAAAACAACTAACAATTTATCATAAAAACATAATATTTTAGTTAATTTCCTGCTAAAACAATATGCTATCTGTCTCACGTCAATTACTTTGTCCGATCTGACGACAATTATCTTGTCCGGTTGAG
>CAYMMQ010000034.1:12501-19186 GCA_964391585.1 uncultured Ectothiorhodospiraceae bacterium | reverse complement strand
CATTTGAAGATAATGACTCAGGTGATGAAAATGCTGAATTAGCATCAGATGATAGTAATTCGTCAGATGAACTTGAAATTGATATGGATGATTTAACATTTGAAGATAATGACCCAAGCGAAGAAAATGCTGAATTAGCATCAGATGATAGTGATTCGTCAGATGAACTTGAAATTGATATGGATGATTTGATATTTGAAGATGAACAATTAAATAGTGAAGATAGCAGCGATAATAGTGATTTAGGTTTATCAATGGATGATACGGATTCAACGAATGATCTAAACATTGAGTTAGAGAACCTTGCAAATAATGAACGTGCAAATGATGAACTTGCAAATGATGCAATAGATACTATTAAAGCAGATGATTTAGATTTATCGGTAGAAGTAGATGATAATACCGAGAATTTGAATATAGATGATTTATCTATAGAAGATGATACGAAGAGTGATGATGACTTAGATATCGACTTAGATATTGACTTAGATGATTTATCTCAACAAATTGACTCCCCTGAATTAGATGATATTACTGATGAGTTAAAAAGTTTAAGTGCAGAATTGAATGATGAAGGCTTAGATGCCAGCATTGATATTGATTCATTAGGTTCTAAACTTGATTTGGCTCGCGCTTATATTGATATGGATGATAAACAAGCAGCGATTGATATGTTAAGTGAAGTGATGGAACAAGGTGATGAGGCTCAAAAAGCAGAAGCTAAAAAACTATTTAATCTAGCGAAGTAGTCTATTTAAGTGATTTTTTTAAACTTTTATTCTTGTATCCCCTTATAGATGAGAGTTGCTTTAGCTATTGAATACAACGGTGCTAAATATTCGGGCTGGCAGATCCAACCTAAATTAGCTACGGTGCAACAAGAGTTGGAATTTGCCTTATCTAAAGTTGCTAATCAGACCATCTCAAAAAGCCAGGTTGCAGGAAGAACCGATAAAGGTGTTCATGCTACTGAGCAAGTTGTTCATTTTGACACTGACGTTATGCGAAGTGAAAAAGCATGGGTTTATGGTGCTAATCGTTATTTAACTTCTCAGCATATTTCTGTATTGTGGGCAAAACACGTTTCTACAGATTTTCATGCCAGATTCTCCGCTTTACGACGACGTTATCGTTATATTCTTTTAAACCGTGCTATCCGCCCAAGCTTTCTTTCTTCTTTAGTAGCATGGGAAAACCGTCCGCTTGATTTATCCTTAATGCAACAAGCTAGCCTGTATTTACTGGGTACGCATGATTTTAATGCTTATCGAACCGTACATTGCCAGGCTAAAAGTCCAGTAAAAACCGTATATGACTTAAAAATAACCCAACAAGATAATTTCTTTTACTTTGATATTGAAGCAAATGCTTTTTTGCATCATATGGTGAGAAATATCGTTGGAGTTTTATCCTTGATTGGACGAGGGGAAAAACCGGTTGCATGGGCAAAAACAGTGCTTGATTCAAGAGATCGAACTCAGGCAGCGATGACGGCACCATCTGCAGGTTTATATTTGACCCGAGTGGGGTATGATGCTGCTTTTTTATTACCACAATCTGATTTATCACTGCCAAGCATGGGCTGATATATGAACTTGTATCCAGGATGAGCGAAGTGTATTCCTGGTAAAGCTACCCAGAATGATTTGATATAAATGATCCCGTAGCCTGGATTAGCGAAGCGTAATCCGGGGAAAGACTGATTCTTAATAAATTATTGTTTGCTGTTGAGGAATTAAAGCTACATCCCAATTTGCGATTAACTGCTGCCAAAACTCTTTAAGAGAGGCGTGTTTTAATAAGGGATCAATTTTTTGCCCTAAATATAAAGCAAGCTGATAAAGTTCAGCGACTTCTCCTTTTACTTCACTCGCTTGAGCACTTTTTGAAAGTTTAACGCCTTGCTGATTAACTAATATAGGGATGTGAGCATATTGTATTGATGGATAGTTGAATAATTGTTGCAGATAGATTTGATTGGCAGTTGCTGTCAGCAAGTCATTTCCACGTACCACATGAGTCACTCCAGCCAAATAATCATCTATCACACTAGCAAGGTGGTAAGCGTATACTTTGTCGGCTCGTCTTAAGATAAAGTCTCCCGTTAAATTCTCTAGTTTAAACGTTTGCTCTCCTTGAATTAAATCACAAAATTTAATGTTAATATCCTGAGTCTTTATACGAACTGCATATTGTTGAGTTGTAGCAATATCAGATGTTAGCAAACGACAAATTCCAGGATAAATATTAGCAAAACCTTTTTCTTTTAATTGTTTACGGCTACAAAAGCAATGATAGCTTAAATTAAGTGATTTAATGTTATCAAGTTGCTGTGCATAAAAATCATAGTGGTTTTGATAATAAATCTTTTCATCCCACTCAAACCCCATTTTATCTAAGCTGTTTAAAATGCTTACTTCCGCCCCTTTTTTAACGCGTAAGCTGTCAATATTATCAATGCGTAATAACCATTTTCCTTGTTGATGCCTGGCATCGGCATAACTTGCTACAGCTGCTAATAAGGAGCCCATATGTAAAGGGCCGGTGGGAGAGGGGGCAAAACGCCCGATATAAGACACTATTATTTCCTTGCTGTATGTTAAAATTGCAATATTCTCAAACTTGATAAATATTACCGTGACTAAAACTATAAAATCAAGCGCTTTAGGCTTGGAGCAAAGACAGCAGTTCTTAGAGGTATCGGTTGCAGTCCCGCTAAGGCGTGCTTTTGATTTTTTGCCTCATCCCAGTAAAGAAATGACAACTACACATATTGGTTGCCGTCTGCTTGTGCCTTTTGGCAATAGTAAACGGGTAGGGATTTTATTAGCCATTAAAAACACCACTGATGTTGAGCCAGTCAAGCTTAAGCCAATTGTAGAAATATTGGATAAAAAACCATTATTGTCCAAAGAAATCCTTAAACTGGCTTTATGGTCTGCAGATTATTATCACCATCCCATTGGAGAAGTCTTTAATACCATTTTGCCATCGCTATTGCGTCAGGAAAACACTCGTTTAACAACAAAGTTGGATTATTGGCAGTTAACCGAATTAGGTCAAAGCGTTGATCTAAGTTCTTTGCTTCGCGCAAAAAGACAATATCAGCTTATGCAACGCTTTTTACAGCTCAGTTCAGATAACAAGGCTTGTTTAAATGAAACACGTTTAAGCAAAGAAGTATTACAGCAAACAGAAAAGAAAGGCTGGTTAGCAGTTGTCAAAAAATTACAACAACTCAATTATTTAAGTCATATTCAGATTGAAAAAAACTGGCTGTCTGCGGATATTGAAGATAATCAAATAGAAAATAACCCAGCAAGTAATAATGTCAAGCAATTAATTTTAAATGAACAGCAACAACAAGTTGTGACTAAGCTTAAGAAGCAGATTGGAACATTTTATCCTTGTTTATTATTTGGGATCACCGGTAGTGGCAAAACAGAGGTATATTTACAATTTATTCAAACCTTGCTTGAACAAGAAAAGCAAGTTCTGATTTTGGTTCCGGAAATTAATTTAACCCCACAATTGTTTGAACGCTTTCAACGACGTTTTCAAGTCAGCATGATTACTTTACATTCATCTATGAGTGATAAAGAGCGTGTCATTAATTGGGCAAAAGCGATAAATAATCAAGCAAAAATTGTGATTGGCACTCGTTCTGCTATTTTTACCCCGATGTCCAATTTAGGGGCAATCATTTTAGATGAAGAGCACGATGCTTCTTTTAAGCAACAAGAAGGTTTTCGTTATCATGCCAGAGACGTGGCAATGATAAGAGCTTTTAATCTAAAAATCCCTATCCTATTAGGAACAGCAACCCCTTCTTTGGAATCTCTTTATAACGTTAAAGAAAATAAATACCATTGTTATCAGTTAACCCAGCGGGCGGCAAATGCTAATTCGCCTAAAATTACCTTGTTGGATGTGCGCAACAAACAAATTGAGCATGGGATCAGCTATGAGTTGAAACAGCAAATTAGCGATGAGCTGTCAAAATCTAATCAGGTGATCATTTTTCAAAACAGACGCGGTTTTTCACCGATTACTCATTGTCATCAATGTGGTTGGGTTGCACGATGTGCTTCTTGTGATGCGAACTTAACCACGCATCTGAAAGGCAATTATATGTTGTGCCATCATTGTGAAAGCAAAGTTGCTATTCCAAGCTATTGTCCTTCATGTCATAGTCAACAAATTGAACAATTAGGCGCAGGAACAGAGCGGATTGAAAATAGTTTGTTGCAATTATTTCCAGAGACTGAAATTTTTCGTATTGATAAGGATACCACTAAAGGTAAAGATCGTTTTGTGCAAATCATTGAACAGGTTAAAAATGGTAAACAACAAATTTTAGTGGGAACACAAATGTTATCTAAAGGGCATCATTTTCCCAATGTGACGTTAGTGGTGATCCTGGATGTAGATCAAGGTTTGTATTCAACAGACTTTAGAGCCCTGGAAAAAACCGCACAATTAATTGTGCAAGTTGCCGGCAGAGCAGGAAGGGCAGAGAAACAAGGAAAAGTGGTATTACAAACCCATCAGCCCGAACATCCCTTTTATCGTTCTTTATTATCACAAGGTTATGCAAAATATGCCAATGACGCGCTGCAAGAGCGTCAACAGATGGGATTACCACCTTATTTTTATTATGCTTTAATCCGCTGTGATGCAAAAACAGAGCAACAAGCCAATGGTTTTTTAAGGCAAAGTGTTAAAATTGCTCATCAGATAATTCAGCAAGCACATTTGCAACAAAACTATGCTAATATTCAACTTGTTGGTCCAGTGCCTGCACCGATGCAAAGAAAACAGGGAAGGTTTCGTTCACAGTTGCTGGTTCAATGCCCGCAGCGAAAAGTTTTACAGCATTTTTTACAACATTGGTTAATATTTTTAGAGCAGCAATCACCACAATATTATGCCAAAACAACAACAATTAAGTGGTCTGTGGATGTTGATCCGCAAGATATGTCTTAATGATAATTTTTTATTAATTTTATTCATATGAATGGAGTTGAACGTGAGTATTAAAAAAATCCCCATAACTAAGTTACAACAAGGTATGTACCTTGTTGGTATTGATGTGTCATGGATGAAAAGTCCTTTTTATAAACATTGTTTTATGATTAGCAGTGACGATGAAATTCTCGAACTAAAAAAGTTGGGGTAAAGGTTGTTGATATTGATACAGAAAAAAGTAGCTTTAATTTTGATTTGCCTCCCAGTGAGCCGCAAACCGCTCCGATTGTCACTGAAGAGCGAAAAGTTTTAAAAGCAACAGGGATTGCTAGCGAATTAGAAACAGCAAAAAAATTAGAAGCAGAGTCAAAACGTAAAATAAAATCTGCATTTGAGGCTGTTAATGCCGAGGGTGAAAAAATTGATGTTGAAAGCCTCGTCGCTTTAGTGGATCAGGCACATGACTCGGTATTAAGAAATGCTAATGCCTTATTGGCCTTATTTCACAAAAAGCATGATGGTAATATATTTGTGGATTATGCTTTTAATTGTATGAGCATGGCTTTGTTACTTGGACAACGTATGGATTTGTCGGATAAAGAATTATCCTATTTGGGTACAGCTGCTTTGCTGATGGATATTGGTTGGTTTAAGCTTCCTCCGGCTTTGTTTAATCAAGGAATGGCATATACGGATCAAGAGTATGAGCTGGTACAACAACATGTTGATTATAGTGTTGAAATTTTAGAACAAGCTGGTTTTGATAGTGAGATTGTTGACTTGGTAGTCAAGCATCATGAACGGATTGATGGAACGGGATATTATTCAAATTATACAGCAGAGGATATTCCCCTTGGTGCACAAATTTTAAGTTTGGTTGATCATTATAATAGTCAAGTATTAGGTTATTATGATTCTTCATCAGTTATTCCTGCAACAGCTTTACGAAATATCTACAAGAATGCTAATAAAGAGCAACATGATGTTAGCTTAGTCGAATTGTTAATTCAATTAGTGGGTATTTATCCAATTTCAAGTGCAGTGCAGCTGAATACTAAAGAAAAAGGGGTAGTGACTAAAGTAAACTGGCGTGATGCGTTAATGCCATCAGTAAGCATTTACTATAAACAATCTGGAGAGTCATTATTAACACCCAAAGTGGTTGATCTTTTTCGTAGCAAAGATACGGAGCAGGCCAAGAAAATCACTTGTGTTTTGAATCCCAAAAATACCAAACATGATCCCGCTCAAATATTGAATTTTAACCCATAAGTTAAAAACAACTGCGTCGTTTTTTGAGCTGAATAAATAAGGAAATCTATCTTATGCAAAATACTGAAGAAAACTTAAAAGCTAAAGCTATAGCTTATGAAGATAATATTGTTATTTTTATCGTTGATGATGAGCTGATTAATTTAATGGTTTTAGAAGAAGTTTTAAAACAAAGCTATCATGTTGAGCTGTTGGAAACGGGTGAAGCATGTATGGAAAAACTGAAAACTATAAAACCTGATTTGATCTTATTAGATATTAATATGCCAGGGATCAGTGGTTTAGAAGTCTGTCAATTGCTTAAAGGAAATCCATTAACAGCTGATATTCCAATTATATTTGTTTCTTCACTCAGTGAGGAAGAAGATATTAAAGCAGGTTTTCATGCAGGTGCTGATGATTATGTTTCCAAACCGTTTATGGTTAGTGAAATTGTCGCTAAAAT
>CAYMMQ010000034.1:0-12401 GCA_964391585.1 uncultured Ectothiorhodospiraceae bacterium | reverse complement strand
TTGATATGAGGGGCCAATTCAATCATTAGTTCAATTTTAGCCCGGAAATAAGTTTTGTAAAGGTTAAGGTCCGCTTCTGAGTCTGTACCCCCATTTTGTTAGCCAGCGCACTTTGTTCTTGGACAAGTTCAATTAAATTGGTGATTTTATCAATTTTCTCATTGACTTCTTCACTGACTCGAGTTTGGTTTATAGTTGCTTCTGCAATGGTGTTATTGATTTGACTAATGTGTTCCACAGAGTCGAAAATGGTTTCTAATGAAGTTCCGGCTTTTTCTGATTCGTTAACGGCATTTTTTACCTGTAACAGACTTTTATCCATCTGTGTGGCTGCTTGTTTAGTGCCATTTTGAAGTCCATCAATCATGGTTTTAATTTCTTGAGCTGAGTTCTGAGTTCTAGCTGCCAGGGTGCGAACCTCATCGGCTACAACGGCAAAACCTCGACCTTGCTCACCTGCTCGTGCTGCTTCAATGGCGGCATTTAAGGCTAGTAAATTGGTTTGCTCTGCAATGGCTTGTATGACTGCTAGAACGCTACCAATCTCTTCGCTAGATTTTTCTAAGTCATTAATGCTTTTTTGTACATTTTGAATCTCTGAAGATAACAGGGTAATTGAATGAATATTATTATCAACGATATCTTTACCCGTATGGGCTTCATCATTAGCTTGTGATGCTTTATTTTGTGCTTGAATAGATAACTCGGCAATCTGCTCAACAGAATGATTCATTTCCGGCATAACTTTTACAATAGCATTAGCAAAGTCTCTTTGTTGTCTAACTCCCGCAGTTGTATCAATAATGGCTAAATTAGTTGCCTCTGCATGAGCTGATATTTGCATGCCATCAGATGCCACTTTTTTCAATACGCCACCTAAATCAGCAACAATTTTACTGGCATTGTCGGCAATTTCACCAATTTCATCATGGGAGTTAACTTCAATTGCAAGGGTAAAATCACCTCCAGCAATAAAGTGTAATGAGCGAGCCAGTTTTTTGGCTGGTCTGCTGATAAAAATAACCGTACCATATATCATTAACACTAATAATAATAGATTAATGGTAACAAAAATATAATTAATAAATTGTAATTGACTGGCTTCGGCCGTTTGGCTTTGTAAGCGCTCTATATTAAACTGCTTAAAATCTTTAATAAACTCATCAACTTTTGAATGTATTGCCTGGGCGGCAGTATCAAACTCAGACATGACTTTATTACCACCAGCTGGCCCATTATCAATATATGCATGAGCCATTTTTTGTCCAACTTGGTAGTAGTTTTCATATATGGGTAATAAAGATAGATATTTAATACTATTTTTTTCATCAAGTTCTGATAAGCTTTTTATTGATGACAAAAAAAGTTGGGATGATTTTTCGGCTTCAGCAAAACCATCATCTAAACCATCACGCGCTCGTGTCGCGCTAATATCGGTTAACCACTGTTGGGTTTGAATAACACTGATTTGTAATTGATGATAGCTATCGTTCATAGGTTGAATGAGCTTGGAGTTGATATCCATATTCTCATTAATACTACTGCTAATATGATTCATGACAACTAAACGAATGATAATCAGGGTTAAAAAAAGTCCGGCAAAAATGGCCATTTTTTTCATTATACTTAAGTTTTTCATTGCTCACCTTAGATTTTGTAAAGTATTGTAAATCGTTTTATGATTTTATATAGTTAACACTATCGGCATGTTTTATTAAAACTAAAGAAGTTTTTAACACAATGAATAAGTTGCTTAGCAGAGCAAGCATCATCAATGGATTTTCTAAAGCGAGATCTGCTGTATTTTTGTGCATACTGCGTGCTATTATAAGGACTTATACTTGCGCTACTAAAAGTCTGAATAAAAAAGAAATAATAAATCTGTTCAAATTAGACGTTATGAAGTTGTTTGAGTATTAAGTATAGCGACAACAATTTGTTTAAAAATGTCAAAGGGCAGTTATTCGTGAATAAAAAGCTAAGCATCGTTTCCCCCGTTTATAATGAAGAAGAAATGGTTTTACCTTTCTTGGAAAAATTAACAGTTGTTTTATCAAAAACAAACTTAGAGCAAGAAATTATCATTGTCAACGATGGTAGCTTAGATAAAACTCTAGCAGTTTTATTATCGGCTAAACAACAATACCCATCATTGCGTATTCTAAATTTATCACGTAACTTTGGCAAAGAAGCCGCATTAACGGCAGGATTGGATTATGCAACTGGTGATGCCATTATTCCCATTGACTGTGATCTGCAAGATCCACCCGAGTTGATCTTAGAGATGATTCAGCAATGGGAACAAGGTTTTGACGTGGTGTTGGCTAAACGGTCTGATAGAAATAGTGATAGCTTTCTAAAGCGTTTTAGCGCTAGATGGTTTTATAAAATCCACAATAAAATCGCCGATACTATTATTCCTGAAAATGTTGGTGATTATCGTTTGATGACAAAAAAAGTGGTTAATGCCTTAAAACAATTGCCAGAAAATCAACGTTTTATGAAAGGTATTTTTGCTTGGGCTGGTTTTAAAACCACCACGGTCGAATATTCTCGAGAAATTCGCGCCCAAGGCAATAGCAAGTTTAATTCCTTACAACTATGGAATTTGGCACTTGACGGAATTACCAGCTTTAGTACGGCACCGTTAAGGATTTGGGTTTATTTAGGAATGTTTTTCTCTTTTTTTGCTTTTTTATATGGGAGTTTTGTCTTGGTTAAAACAATTATCTTAGGAGTTGATGTCCCAGGTTATGCCTCCTTACTAACTTCAGTATTATTCTTTGGTGGTGTGCAATTATTAGGGATTGGTGTTCTGGGTGAGTACCTTGGTCGAATGTTTAAAGAAGTGAAACGCCGTCCTATCTATTTGATTGAAAAAGAGTATTAAGGATTTAACTACCAATCTATAAATATTACACATAGATAATTGTTGAAGATTGCGATTTAAAGATGTAAACTAATTTACGTTTTTTCAGTGGTAATGGCTATTGAATGGCTATGCCTATCCGTTTGAAATCAAGAGTGATTAATGTGAATTTATCTAACCTTCCAACTTCTGTATTAAATGAACTGCTAAATTTATTACAAGATGCCGTTTTTGCTATTGCAGATGGTCAGTTTATCTTTGTTAATAAGCAAGCCTGTCTTTTATTTTCTTATGATAAAACTGAAATATTGGGTAATAGCTTTACTCAATTTATTCATACTGATGATATTTCGCTCGTGATGCAACGTTATCAAGCGAGATTACGAGGTGAAGATGTTCCTAGTGAATATGAGTTTCGTGTCATAAACAAAAATGAAGAAATTCGTGATGTTCATCTGCATGTTGGTTTGGTAACTGAACACGATGGTCGAGTTATTTCAGTAGGTTCATTAAAAGATATCACCGAACAAAGAAATATTGAACGTAAGCTTAGTCATTCTCAAGCAGATATAGCTTCCATCTTAAATAATATGCCCGATGTTTTTTATCGGGCTAATATGCAAGGAGTGATTACGATGATGTCACCTTCCTGTTACGACGCGATCGGTTATAGTGCAGATGAAATGGTGGGCAAACCAATGTCCGAGTTTTATTGTAGCCCACATGAGAGGGAAAAAATCGCTCAAGCCATTATTCAAGGTGGAGGCAAAGCTGAACATGTTGAAGCCTGTATGCTAAATAAGGATGGATCAAAGGTTTGGGTTTCCACCAATGCTCATATTCGCTTAGATGATAATCAGCAACCCATGTGTATTGAGGGCATTGCTCGAAATATTAGTGACAGAAAAGCAATGGAAGAAGAGCTGTCAAAATTAGCTAGCTTAGATAGTCTTACCCAATCACTTAACCGACGACAGTTTCTATTAAAAGCAGAAAGTCAACTTGGCATAGCTAAGCGTTATAAGCGTTCTTTAACGATTACTATGATGGATTTGGATTATTTTAAAAATATTAATGATCAATATGGACACGAGACCGGTGATAAAGCACTTATTCATTTTGTAAATGCCTGTCATAAGCTTTTTCGTCGCACCGATCTTTTAGGTAGAATGGGTGGCGAAGAATTTGCTGTTTTAATGCCAGAAAGTGGCATTGAGGCAGCATCTGAGATTATGCAACGTTTAAGTGAACACTTATCGCAACAACCACTTGTTGTGGATGGTGTGAGTATTGAAATTACTTTTTCTGCAGGTTTAGTGTCTTTAATTAAAGATGGGGATAAAGGCTTAAGCGACTTGCTAAGAGCTGCAGATAAGTTACTCTATCAAGCTAAAGACAGGGGAAGAAATCAAGTATTACATAGCAGTATTGAATAAATATGTGCAAACTTTTCTGTTAATGTTGAAGCCACAGTATAGTGTTAGGGCTTTGATTCAGAAAATTTCACTTTCATTAGATCAGGATGTAAAAACTGATAATTTAACCTTTGTTTCACTTTCTGATTACTGATTATTTTAAACGATTTTGTTTCTTCGCTTGTAAAGTTAGGGCTTGCCTGTCCAATAGATTTTGCTGCTTGGGTATAAAATGCTCTTTTTGTAGGATGAGTATCAGCACAACAGTTAAATATTTCCCCCCAGACGTCTTGCCGGATAATTTGACTAATAATGCCAATACAATCATCTTGATGAATGAGATTAACTTCTGAGTCAGGATTTTGCATAAGATTTCCTTTACTAAAAAATCTGCCCGGATGTCTTGAATAACCAATCAACCCGCCAAAGCGGACAATCGTTGTTTTAACTTTGTCACAGTCTTTAAATAGCTCTTCAATAATTATCAGCGGATGCGAAGCGGATTCTAACTCATCAGACTCGGCTATTACTTTGTTATGGTTTTCATAAACAGATGTAGAGCTGACAAATAACACTTTTTTAATGGTGGATTTATTAATGGCTATCAGCAGCTGCTTAAAAGCATCGATATTTTTTGATGGAATATTGATGATTAAAATATTGGCATTTAGAAAGGTATGAATTTCATTATCTAATTCCTCAATAGTAATACGAGCAGGCTGTGCTCCAATTGCTTTTATTTCAGCAAAGCGAGCAGTTGAGCGAGTCGAAGCTTTTACATCAAAACCCATGCTTATAAAATGCTTGGCCAGCGGCATTCCAAGCCAGCCACTTCCTAATATACTCATTGTTTTGATTGCTTTAGTCATAGTTATAAATTAATCCTCTCATATACCTAGCTACTTTTTGAATAAAATCAATAGCAATTAGTCAGTGTCGATAATAGCCATTTTTACATTTCTAATCTGAGAGTGTATATCAAAGTGGCTAACAGTCCAACTTCATGGAAACAATCATTTCCATTTTCTTAAATAACTCAGAGTCATAATGCATTGTTAATCGTTTTTTAACAGTGCAGTAGAAACCTCTGGTTCTATCTGCTTAAAGTGATGAGTTAGGGGTGTTTTCCATACTTTTGTTGCGGTTTTAGTTATTAGGGCGTCATACTGAGGTATAATATTAAGCTAGCGAGGTACTTGCTACATCATTTTTGCGTTTAAAATAACCTGAAAATACTCATTTATTTATACAAACTCATTTTTCAGAATATTTTTACCTTGATCTGAAGCAATAACCTTAATTTTGCAAGTATCTCTAATATTAAGAAAAAAATGGCAAAAAGTATATATCTGCTTTCTAATAAAGAAAGCGCAGGGCTTAGTATTGTTGCTTTAGGTTTAATGGAGCAACTAATGGGTTTAGGCATGAAGTTGGGGGTGTTTTTGCCTATATATTCACAACAGCCTTTTACACACCCATTAGTTAATTTATTACTGCAACGTTATCAACTGGATTTTAGAAATGATGAGGTTGGAGGATGTGCTGAACAACAGGCCATTAAATGGCTCAGTGATGGTCAATCAAAGCGTCTAATCAAACATATTTTGGAGCGTTATAAAAAATTAGAATCACAATGTGACTGTGTTTTAATTATTGGCCCACAATTTAGTGATGAACACTATGCTTTTTCTGCAGATATTAATATTGATATTGCCAATAATTTAGGTGCTTGGATTATTAGTATTATTAATGCCAAGCAACAAAAAGAAACCGAGATCCTTGATGCTATCAGTATGCATCGTGAGCTTATTCATCAGCATAGTGGTGATCTGTTGGCGATGGTTGTAAACCGTGTTGAAGCAAACATTATGGAATTATTATCCCTGTCATTAAAAAAATATCAGCAAACTCCCCCCGTGTTTGTTATAGCCAATGATGTTAATCTCAGTATGCCATCATTAGGTGAAGTTGCTGATACACTTGACTGTGAGTGGTTGCATGGTGGAAAAAGTGAACGCCAACGTATGATCTCAGGTTATAAAATTGCCGCTATGGAAATGCCTCATTTTTTGGAGCATATCGAAGAAGGTGATTTAGTTATCACCCCTGGTGATCGAGCTGATATTATTCTCGCCAGTTTATTGGCTCATAAGTCGCAATATTATCCTCATCTTGCTGGTTTAATATTAACAGGTGGTTTAAATCCAGCGGATAGTATCAGTCAATTAATTTCGGGTTTAAGAAATACAAAATTTCCTATTTTATCGGTTGCATCTGATACTTATGAAACAACGATGCAAGTTGTCTCTAGCAAAGCAAAACTTTCAGCAGATAATAGTAAGAAAATAGCCATGACGATTGGCTTGATTGAAGCGGTTATTGATCGCACTTGGTTAAAATCTGTATTAGTGAGTGAAAAAAATCGGCAGATGACTCCATCAGTATTTGAATATGAGTTAATCAGTCGTGCTAAGGGAAAAAGATGTCATATTCTTTTGCCTGAAGCAAAAGATGATAGAGTTTTGCGAGCAGCAGAAATTATTGTGTTACGAGATGTTTGCGACATTAGCTTTTTAGGCGATGAACAAAGAATTAAAGCAAAAATATCTCAATTAGGGTTAAAGTTGGAAAATATTCCGATTATTGATCCGCATACCTCTGAGTTAAAAGAAAAATTTTCCAAGGAATATTATCAATTGCGCCAACATAAGGGGATTAGTTTCCAAATGGCTGAAGACAGAATGTTGGATGTGAATTATTTTGGCACTATGATGGTGTATTGTGGTTTGGTTGATGGTATGGTTTCAGGTGCGATTCATACCACTCAGCAAACGGTTCGACCTTCATTTGAAATTATCAAAACCCAAGAAAATAGGGAAATTATCTCCAGTGTTTTTTTGATGTGTTTAGCCGACCGAGTATTGGTTTATGGCGATTGCGCTGTTAATCCAAACCCAAATGCTGAACAATTGGCGGATATTGCTATTGCTTCTGCAGAAACCGCAACGCAATTTGGTATTGAACCAAGGGTAGCGATGTTATCGTATTCAACTGGAGATTCTGGAACGGGGGATGATGTAGAAATTGTCAGGCAAGCCACCTTGCAAGTTAGACAACAATATCCTCATTTAATGATAGATGGTCCGATTCAATATGATGCCGCCGTGGATAAACATGTCGCCTTATCTAAAATGCCAGATAGTAAACTAGCGGGGAATGCCAGTGTGTTTGTTTTTCCTGATTTAAATACTGGAAATAATACCTATAAAGCGGTACAGCGTTCAACCGGTGCGGTTGCGATTGGCCCAGTATTACAAGGTTTGAGAAAACCTGTTAATGATCTTAGTCGTGGCTGTTCTGTTACCGATATTGTGAATACCATTGCGATCACGGCTATTCAGTCGCAGAGTCAGAGAGCTTAATACTCGTGTTCGTCTGTCTTGCAATTTCCAATTCTTCATTCGTTGCTACCTTGTAAATAGCTATGGGGCTACTATCAGCGTGTAAGGCCATGATTGCAGCAGATGTTGTTGCTTTTTCTTTATCATAGATTATTCCTAAGGATAGTAGCCCTTGACAGATTAATGGTGGGATAAGTTTAGAGTTTTCTCCTATCCCACCCGTGAAAATAATCGCATCTACTTTACCCAAAATAGCGATATAAGCCCCGATATATTTTTTTATCCGGTAGCAAAAAACATCAAGGGCTAATTGCGCATCTTGATTCTGTTGCTGGGCTAATTGTTCAATTTCACGCATATCACTATAACCACACAACCCTTTTAATCCAGATTCTTTATTTATCATTTGCTCTATTTCTTGATTAGAAAGTGATAACTTTTGTTGCAAATAAGGGATTAATGCAGGATCAATATCTCCACAGCGACTTCCCATCACTAATCCTTCGCTTGGTGTGAAACCCATTGAGGTATCAATACTTTTTCCAGCTTGGATGGCACAAGCACTTGCCCCATTGCCTAGATGTAAAGAAATGATATTTAAGTGTTCACGCTTTTGCTGTAGAAAATCGGCTAGAGCTTGACTGACAAAATCATGTGATAAACCGT
Source organism: uncultured Ectothiorhodospiraceae bacterium (assembly GCA_964391585.1). Taxonomy (GTDB): domain Bacteria; phylum Pseudomonadota; class Gammaproteobacteria; order GRL18; family GRL18; genus JADGAU01. The sequence continues at coordinate 4,050 of CAYMMQ010000034.1, read as the reverse complement.
GAAATCCATAACGCCTAATATCCAGCTTTTCACTTATATCTTTTGCTAGAGCATAGCTTTTAGCATAAAGGGGTAAGTCATAATGAAATGCTGTATCAAAGACAGCTACTTGAGGAATAGATGGAAATAGTTGCGAGCATACTTCTATGCCTACTAAATTAGGGGCATTATGCAGAGGAGCTAATGGAATAAGTTCACGTATTTGCTCAATAACATTAGCATCAATCAGAGTCGCTGCATGAAACTTATTCCCGCCGTGAACGACTCGGTGTCCAATAGCTTTTAGTTCTGCTGCTGAGTTTAATAGTTTAAACTGTTTTAATAAGTGAATAATGTCCTTTAAACCTGATTGATAATCTGGGTAATTGCCCAAACGTTTAACTTGTTTTTTTTCTGTTGTTTGTTGCGTATTAAAACAAATATTGGCCTGATCACTGCCGATTCTATCAATCAAACCAGCAGCTAATACTATCTCATCAGGCATGGTGATGAGTTGAAACTTAATGGAAGAACTGCCGCTATTAATAACAAGAATTTTCATATCAGTTTATTACTATTAAAAATTAAAAACCATAAAGGTAAGGGAGTAGAAAACTTAAGATTAACCACATAATTAAAGCTAATGGTGCGCCAATACGGACAAAATCCCAAAAACTATAATTACCGGCATTCATTACTAACAGGTTTGTTTGATAAGCCATTGGAGTGGCAAAACTCATATTTGCTCCAAATAAAACGGCTAACACAAAAGGTTCAGGTGGAAGGTCGAGTTGATGGGCAATGCTCACGGCAATAGGAGTACCTATAACCGCCGCAGCATTGTTAGATACCACATTTGTTAGTACCATCATTAAGAATAATAAACCACTAATAATCATTTGTGCAGATAAACCTTGCGTGACTTGAACATATAATTGTGCGATAAAGTCAGCCCCTCCTGTTTGAACTAATGCAGCTCCCAATGCCAAGCTGGTAACAATAAGTAAAATGACTTCAATGCTTAAAGAGCGAGACGCATCTTTCCACGTTAAGCAACCCGTTAATAATAATAATAAAACACCAGTTACAGCAGTGATAGAAATAGGTAATAAACCAAAGGCGGCAGGGAGAATAACCATAGCCATTATAATTATAGAGTACATGATTTTATCTGAGCGAGGTAAGCTTAAGGTGGCATCAAGCACCAAAAAATTACGGCTCATTTTTAAGTCAAGAATCCGTTGAGGTGAACCTTGCACTAAAACTACATCACCTGGACTTAAAGCAATATCTTCTGGGTGTTTATTGGTTTTTTCATTTTGTTTGAGTTTTACTCTATGAATCGCTAAGGTGAGCAAATGGTAACGATCAGTAAATCTTACATTATTGAGTGTTCTTCCATCTAAAGTAGACCCAGGGATAACAACCACTTCGGCAATTTGTTGATTGGGATCTTTTAATGGGTGATCTTCATCAACGGGATCATCTCCTGCATAAAGTTTCGCTCCTAATGCATTTTCAAATGATTTAAGATTTTCCGGCGTATCACGAACAACCAAGCGATCATCGGGTTTAATTAAAATATCAGGTAAGGAAGTTAAGGCCGTTTTTTCTTTGCCACGTAGGATCTGTAGAACTTCAATTTTCCCTTCTGTTAACTTAATTACTTCGGTTAATGTTTTACCGGCTGAAAGGGTGTTTTCTTCAATACATAACTGCCCTAAAAACAGTCGAGCAGAAGTATTTTTTAATCTAGGGGTGTGGCTGGTAATAATCTTAGGCACAACCAACCATAAGTATAAAATACCCACGCTACCAACAATCATTGCTGGAACAATAAAGTCAAACATGGAAAATGTTTTCATACCCAGATCAGCGGCAACCGAAACGACTAACAAGTTAGTAGAGGTACCTATCGTGGTTGACATACCTCCAATAATGCTTGCAAATCCCATTGGCATTAATATTTTAGAAGGATTGGCGTTAGTGTGTAAAGAAACACTAATGAGAATGGGTAATAATAAAATAACGATAGGGGTATTATTGACAAAAGCACTTAAAAATGCCCCTAATAATAAGGTTTGTAAAAAAGTAATCGAGGGTTTTGACATCCATTGTTTTGCCAAATATCGACCAACAGGTTCTAAAGCACCCGTACGTACTAATCCTTGTCCAGCTATCATTAACGCACAAACAGTGATCAATGCTTCATGTCCAAAACCACTAAAAAAATCATGGGCTTGCAATGGATGAGTGCTATCATTGTAATAAGGGAAAACTTCAAAAAAAATAATTTGTATGACTAATACGATTAAGCTTGAAGTCGCAAGTGGTATTTTTTCACTGGCAAAAAGGAATAAGGCAAAGACTACCAAAATCATCACAAAAACAGCGTGAAAATTTACGGTAGCAACGACGGGTAGGGCTGTAGTCATCATAAAAGTGTGTATTGCCTAAATAGTTAATCAATGCAGATTACACCGAATCATATAGCTAGTCAATTTGTGATATTTGATAATTTAGCTTGAGAATCACTCTGCAATATTCATTTTGTGCTATTATTTTTTCTTTTGCAACAAAATAAATAAAGGTTGTTATGAAGCATTATCTTTTTTTCTTGATTTTTCTGTTGGTGATGGCGCTAGCAAATTTTTATATTTATCATCGTTTTTTGAAGCGCTTACATTTTGCTCACTCTTGGGGGATAAAACTTATTCCTCTGTTATTATTTTGTTTACAATTGCTTTTTGTGGCAGAAATTCTTAGCCAAAGTGTATTATTAAACTCCTGGACATTTTATCTTTCTGCCAGTTCCATCGGAGCTGTATTTTTATTATTGGTAGTGAGCCTGCTATACGACCTTATTCATACTTCCTCACAGCGTGTTAAACACTTTGATATAAAAGGGCGACGTAGTATTAAAGTGATATTTGATGTCTGCATGATCATATTGGCTTTTACTTATTTAAGTCTTGGGGTCTACAGTGGTATAAAAGAGCCGGTACTTAATACTGTGAATATTTATAATACTCATTTCAAGGTGAATAATTTCACCATTGCCCAGTTAAGTGATGTTCATGTTGGGCGTTTGATAGAAAAGAAATTTGTTCAACAATGTGTAGAGCGCATTAATACGCAACAAGTTGATATGGTTGTGATCACCGGTGACTTGGTTGATATGGATATAAAAAGTGTGATGAATGAGTTACAACCATTGGCAGATTTAAAAAGTCGTTTTGGAACATTTTTTGTACTTGGAAATCATGAATACTTTCATGGTGCTGCTGATATTGTTGCTCATTTAAAAACACTCAATATTACCCCTTTGTTAAATGAAAGCAGGCTTATTGGCGAAGGACAACAAGCATTTAACTTAGTTGGGATAAATGATTTGGTTTCAACACGTATTGGGGTTTTACCTTATGATATTGAACAAGCTTTTCATACAGTGGATAAAAAACTAGCCACTTTGTTATTATCACACCAGCCTAAAAGCGTGAAACTATTACAAGACAAAAACTTTGATTTAATGCTATCTGGACATACTCATGGCGGACAAATTTTTCCTTTTGGCGCTTTAGTAATGATGGATCAACCTTATTTGGCAGGTTTATATCAGATTAATCAGCAAAAAAACATTTTTGTATCCCGAGGAACGGGTTACTGGGGGCCACCTATTCGGGTATTTGCACCAAGTGAAATTAGCTTATTAACCATCAATCCGAGTTGATTATTATTTCTAACATTATTGACCCTAGCTCCATACAAGAACTCTAAATGACTATAAGCAAATCATACGTTAGTACTTAAGCTAGAAACTGATGTATTTGGGCTTCCCTCTCGCCTATGACCTCTCGCCTAAGAGCAGCTACTTTTGGTAGGGAAAAAGGGGGATTGATGTGGATTTGTGTGTTGTTAAATACTTGTTCTGAGAGCATTTTATTTAAGAGAACAAATCTCCCCTAGCCCCTCTTTGCTAAAGAGGGGAACAGTTTCGATTAAGCACTAACCTATGATAAGCACTAACCTATGATAAGGAAATAATAATACCTTCTTTTGCCATTTCAAAAT
>CAYMMQ010000033.1:0-19504 GCA_964391585.1 uncultured Ectothiorhodospiraceae bacterium | reverse complement strand
TTAAAATGGAATATCATCATCCATTGGGCTACCTGCAGGTGGTATATTAGGGGCATTGTTTGCTGAGCTCTGTTGCTGCTGCCCACCTTGATTCATTCCTTGGGGAGCTTGTTGGTTTTGATTTTGCCCCTGTCCTTGGTATTGATTTTGACCTAGATTTTGGTTTGGCTGATAACTGGCATCTCCACCTGTACGACCTCCAAGCATTTGCATAACTCCTGTAAAGCTATCAACAACTATTTCAGTTGAATACTTATCTTGTCCAGATTGATCCTGCCACTTTCTGGTTTGCAGTTTCCCTTCAAAATAAACTTGAGAACCTTTTTTTAAGTACTGCCCAACAATTTCGGCCAATTTACCAAATACAACCACTCGGTGCCACTCCGTTTTTTCCTGTGTTTGTCCTGTGTTTTTATCTTTCCAACTTTCACTGGTAGCAACACTTAAGTTGGCTATAGCACGTTGATCAGGGGTATAACGCATGTCAGGATCATTGCCTAGATTTCCAAGTAAGATAACTTTATTTACACCTTTTGTCGCCATTATACAATTCTCCTTAGATTTATATTCACTATATTTTTCTAGTTTTTCTTAACATCAAATATTCAATCCATTGAATATTGATTTGATATTTCATTTAATCGCTCACGATCAAGCGCATGTAAGTCGACTTTCAAAAAAGCCTCCCCATCTTCAATAACAACCACGGCTTCGGCCACTCCAACCACTTCGGTTAATAAGTGGGTGATATGTATGACATCGGCTTCTTTTGCTTGGTTTATTTTAACAATAAAACTACTTAAATAACGAGGGTTTTTCATTGTAACGGCTATTAGCAACCAACACAACAAACTTATGGCAGCAAAAGTATATACACCATGTATGCCATATATTTCCATAGTTTTTCCACCGATCACTCCACCAGTAAAAGCGCCTAGAAACTGACTGGTGCTATACACCCCCATCGCAGTTCCTTTGTTTTCAGCTGGTGATAACTTAGCAACTAACGATGGAAGCGAGGCTTCTAATAAGTTAAAAGCGGTAAAAAACACTAACAATACCGCTGCAATTTGATAAGCAGATGAATGAAATAAGTTAAAGCAAATTTCTGCTATTACTAATACAAAAATCGCCCCTACAAACACTTGTTTCATTTTCCGTTTTGCTTCAGCAATAATAATAAAAGGCACCATTAAAATCATTGATAACAGCATTGCTGGCAAATAGATTTTCCAATGTTCGTTTAGGGACAGATTACCCATATCAGGATTTACCAATACCAAAGGTAACACAACAAAGGTTGCGGTTAACACCATGTGTAAAATAAAAATTCCAATATCTAGGCGCAATAATTGATAATCTTTTAACATGTCAATTAATTTATTGGGTACGGCTTGGGTATCTCTGTGTCGTTTTATTTTATCCACACTAGGCACAACAAAAATAACCATTAGTATTGCCATAGCCGCTAATAATGCCGTAAGGAAAAAGATTCCATGTACGCCGATATATTGCTCTAAAATAGAGCCTAATACCATGGCTAAGGCAAAAGAAAAGCCAATACTCATACCAATGACAGCCATCACTTTAAGTCGGTGATCTTCTCGTGTTAAATCGGCTGCAAATGCCATTAATACAGCAGCCACTGCACCACTACCTTGTAATAAGCGACCAAAGATAACCCCATAAATATTATCAGAAAAACCCGCAACTAAACTGCCTATGGCAAAAATGGTCATACCTAAAATAATCACCGGTTTTCTGCCAATTTTATCGGACAATGCACCAAAGGGGATTTGAAACATTGCCTGGGTTAAACCATAAGCACCTATTGCAACTCCAATTAAAAAAGGAGTGCTATCACTTAGGTTTTGTGCATACAATGAAAAAACAGGTAAAATCATAAACAACCCCAGCATTCTTAATGCATAAATACTGGCTAAAGAATAGGCTGCTTTTTTCTCTGTGCTGGATAATATATCGACGTGTTTTTTTCTCATGGGATTTGGCTTATAAAATAAAGCTTATCATTTTATAAAAAATTGATCATTTAATCGAGTAAAAAAAAATATCTCAGCAATATTTCAATAAAATGTTATAATTTTTAGCTTTATTAGCAACAACCATCTTCTCGATAGAATCATTATGAATAGTATCAAATTACAAGGCATTAGAACTCACAACTTAAAAAACATTGATCTTGAAATCCCTCGAGATCAATTAATAGTTATTACCGGCTTGTCAGGTTCTGGCAAATCCTCTCTTGCTTTTGATACCATCTACGCTGAAGGTCAACGACGTTATGTAGAGTCACTTTCAAGCTATGCACGACAGTTCTTGTCGATGATGGACAAGCCTGACATTGATCATATTGAAGGTTTATCACCTGCTATCTCTATTGAACAAAAATCGACTTCTCATAATCCTCGCTCAACCGTTGGAACAGTGACGGAGATCTATGACTATTTAAGATTATTATTTGCCCGCGTAGGTACACCAAAATGCCCTAAACATGACATTATTCTTAATGCACAAACCATTAGTCAGATGGTTGATCAAATTTTACTTTTACCTGCAGAGAGTAAACTAATGTTGTTGTCCCCTGTGGTAGATGAAAAAAAAGGAGAATATGAACTCTTATTTAAGTCCTTACAAGCCAAAGGTTATGTGCGTTTTAAAGTTGATGGGGAGCTATATGAAAGCCATAACATTCCTAGCTTAGATAAATATAAAAAACACACGATTGAAGTTGTGGTTGATCGCTTTAAAATTCGTGATGGCATTCAACAACGTCTTGCTGATTCGATTGAAACAGCGCTTACTTTAAGTGATGGTTTAATCCGTATCGCATTTATAGATAAAAATGAAGAAGAGCTGACTTTTTCGGCGAAATTTGCCTGTCCTAAATGTGGTTATAGTTTGGCAGAATTAGAACCAAAATTATTTTCATTTAATAATCCAGCAGGCGCATGTGCTGATTGTGATGGCTTGGGAGTCACCCAATTTATTGATGCCAACAAAGTGCTATCATCACCTGAAAAGTCTTTGGAAGATGGAGCTATTAGCGGCTGGGACAAACGTACCAACTACTATTATCAATTATTATTATCGTTGGCAAAACATTATAAATTCTCCTTAAAGGTCCCATTTAATCAACTGGATAAAAACATCCAACAAATTATCTTATATGGCAGTAAGGAAGATAAAATTCCCTTTTTATTTATTAATGATCAAGGTGAAGAAACCATACGTAAGACAAGTTTTGAAGGTATTATTCCTAATATGACTCGTCGCTTTAATGCAACAGATTCTAATGCTGTTAGGGATAATTTAAAAAAATTTCAAACCGTACAATCTTGTCCCAGTTGTGATGGTTCACGGCTAAATCAAAGTGCCCGCCATGTCACAATTAATGGCGTTTCACTAACCGATGTTACCCGCCTTTCTATCGCAGAGTGCTATGCATTTTTTAATGACTTAGTGCTCACAGGGCAAAAAGGCGAAATAGCACAAAAAATCATTATTGAGGTGAAACAACGCTTACAATTTTTAGTTAATGTTGGACTTAACTACCTTAGTTTAGATCGCAGTGCTGATACCTTATCAGGCGGTGAGGCACAACGTATTCGACTTGCTAGTCAAATTGGAGCAGGGCTGGTTGGAGTGATGTATATTTTAGATGAACCTTCTATCGGTTTACATCAAAGAGATAACCAAAAATTACTCGACACCCTACTCTACCTGCGTGACTTAGGGAATACCGTGATTGTAGTTGAACATGATGAGGATGCCATTCGCTGTGCTGACTATATTATTGATATTGGTCCAGGTGCAGGAATTCATGGTGGAGAAATTATTGCTCACGGACAATTAGGTGATATTTTAGCCAATCCTCTATCTATTACTGGACAATTTTTATCCGGCAATGACAAAATTGAAGTTCCAAAAAAGCGGATTAAACAAGATAAGAAAAAACAAATTAGTCTTAATGGCGCAAAAGGTAATAACCTAAAAAATGTGAATATTAAAATTCCCATTGGCTTGTTAACCGTTGTTACTGGAGTTTCTGGCTCGGGTAAATCCACGTTGATAAATGATACCTTGTTTGAGTATTGTAATGGCAAAATCAATAAGGGTAATGCTAACCCTGCGCCATTTGCGTCATTAACTGGCTTGGAACATATTGATAAGGTCATTGATATTAGCCAAAGCCCTATCGGCCGTACTCCACGCTCTAATCCGGCAACCTATACCGGTTTATTTACTGCTATTCGCGAACTCTTTGCGGCTACCAATGAGGCACGCTCACGAGGTTACTTACCCGGACGTTTTAGTTTTAATGTTAAAGGAGGACGTTGTGAGGCCTGTCAAGGAGATGGGGTTATTAAGGTAGAGATGCACTTTCTCGCCGATATTTATGTTCCTTGTGATGTATGCCAAGCCAAGCGCTACAATCGTGAAACATTAGAGATTAATTATAAAGGCAAAAATATTCATGAAGTATTAGATATGACGATTGAGCAAGCTTCAGTTTTTTTTAGCGCCCTTCCAGCGATTAAAAGAAAAGTTGATACATTAATGAGTGTTGGTCTTTCTTATTTAAAATTAGGACAAAATGCAACAACATTGTCTGGCGGTGAAGCTCAACGGGTTAAATTAGCAAAAGAACTTGCTAAAAGAGATACGGGGAAAACCCTCTATATTATGGATGAACCAACCACGGGGTTACATTTTTATGATATTAAACAACTCTTGAGTGTTATTACCTCCTTACGAGATCATGGTAATACCATTGTGATTATCGAGCATAATTTAGATGTAATTAAAATAGCTGATTGGGTAATTGATATGGGACCTGAAGGTGGAGGCGGCGGCGGTCAAGTCATTGCGGCAACCACGCCTGAGAAACTTGTTGCGATAAAAGAGTCATATACTGGGCAGTTTCTTGCTCCTTATTTAAACTAGCGTCAAATAAGACAGCTCTCGAGCTGGCTTTATAATTCTTGCCAGGTTCACTTAGATAAAGCGCAACGACAAGCCAATCATTTTTTCCTTGTTTCAACAGCACCTGCTGAATATAAGATATGCTCACTCAAACCATACTGATAAAAACAAAGTTACAGGCAAAAAAAATCCCCAATTAAGGGGATTTCAATGATTTTTTTAAAAAATTAATCTTCTATTGCTTCAATGTCATCTTCTATTTCAGTAATAGGACGATCAATGAGTTCAACATAAGCCATAGGTGCTTTATCTCCAGCTCTATATCCACACTTTAAAATACGTAAATAACCACCAGGACGGTTAGTATAACGAGGACCTAAGTCAGTAAATAATTTTGCAGTTACAGCATTGTCTCTTGTTTTTGAAAAAATCACACGACGATTTGCAACTGAGTCGACTTTAGCACGAGTAATCATCGGCTCAATCACACGTCTTAATTCCTTGGCTTTTGGTAAAGTCGTTCTGATTAATTCATGTTCTACTAAAGAGTTAGCCATATTTTTAAACATTGCTTGTCTATGACTACTATTTCTATTTAATTGACGACCACTTTTACGATGACGCATAATAATTTCCTATAAATATAAAGCTAAAATTTTAGTTACCACCTAAAATTGCTGGTGGCCAATTTTCTAATTTAATTCCAAGACTTAATCCTTTTGACGCTAAAACATCTTTAATTTCTGTTAAAGATTTTTTACCTAAGTTTGGAGTCTTTAGTAATTCAACTTCAGTACGCTGAATTAAATCACCAATGAAATAAATCTGCTCTGCTTTTAAACAATTTGCAGAACGAACGGTTAATTCAAGATCATCAATTGGTTTTAATAATGCTGGATCTATCAACGGAGCCTTGTCTTTTTCTTCATCTGGCTCTCTAACATTTAAATTAACAAACGATTGCAGTTGATCGGCCAAAATAGTTGCAGCATGTTTGATTGCTTCTTCTGGATCAATTGTACCATTAGTTTCTAAATCAATAATTAATTTATCTAAGTTGGTGTTTTTTTCTTTTCTAGCATTTTCAACATTATAAGCTACTCTAATCACAGGACTAAAGCTTGCATCTAATTTTAATTTACCAATAAACGAATCGTCTTCGACCATATATCTTGAAGCAACAGGTTGATATCCCATGCCCATTTCAAGTTTTATTTTTACAGAAAGTTCAATGGAATCAGAAATATGACAAATAACTTGATCAGGATTAACAATTGTAACATCACCTACTAAATCAATATCGGAGGCGGTTACAACACAAGGTCCTTTTTTGTTTATTTCTAAATTAAATGGCCCTTCGGATTCAACTTTAAATCCTACACCCTTAAGATTTAACAAAATCTCAAGAACATCTTCTTGGACACCTTCTATCGTTGAATATTCATGAACAACACCATCAATTTGCACTTCAGTAACAGCAGCACCAGTCATTGATGATAATAAAATGCGTCTTAAGGCATTTCCTATCGTATGGCCAAAACCTCTTTCCATAGGTTCTAGAACAATTTTAGCATGCCTATCATTGAATATTTTTACATCAGTCAAGTTAGGTCTTAAAAAATCAGTAATTGGTCCTTGCATCGGTAAACCTTAATTAATTATAAGTAAATTGAGAGGAACGAATTCTATTTAAATATAACCACTAAAAAGTTAATGGTTATTAATTTATTTAGCTAAGCATTAGTATGCAATTACATTTAGTTCGTAATTGCTAGGATATTCAATGAAAATCCTTATTAAAAAATATATTACTTAGAATATAATTCAACAATCAGATTTTCTTGAATTTCAGCAGGAAGATCTGAACGTTCAGGAACAGACTTAAAAGTTCCTTCTAAAGCTTTTTCGTCAGTAGAGATCCACTCAATGCTTTCTCTTGACTTGCTTAATTCTAAAGAATCTTTGATACGTTGTTGTTTTTTACATTTTTCACGTATAGAGATCACATCACCAGGCGAACATAAAAAAGAAGGTATATTAACCGACTTACCATTCACTAAAATAGATTTATGACTTACTAACTGACGTGCTTCTGCTCTTGTAGAACCAAAACCAATACGATAAACAACGTTATCTAACCTTGATTCTAAAGTTTTCAATAAGTTTTCACCCGTTGAACCTTTACTAGAAGAAGATTTTTTATAATATGAATGAAATTGTTTTTCTAATAAACCATACATTCTTTTAACTTTTTGCTTTTCTCTAAGTTGTAAACCATAATCACTTAGACGTCCACGACCTGCACCATGCATTCCAGGTGGTTGCTCGATATTACATTTTTCTGAAAGGGCTCTTAAACCGCTTTTTAAACTCAGGTCTGTTTTTTCACGACGTGATAGTTTACATTTTGGACCAATATATCTAGCCATTTTTTACTTAGCTCCAGTTTATTAAATATTCAAAAAACAATTAAACTCTGCGTTTTTTAGAAGGGCGACACCCGTTATGAGGGATAGGAGTAACATCATTAATACTATTGATGTGAAAGCCTAAATTATTTAAAGAACGTACTGCTGATTCTCTACCAGGACCGGGACCTTTAACGTTCACATCTAGATTTTTCATACCAAATTCTAAGGCAACAGTTCCAGCACGTTCTGCAGCAACCTGTGCAGCAAATGGTGTACTTTTTCTTGAACCTCTAAATCCAGAACCACCAGCAGTAGCCCAAGATAAGGCATTACCTTGTCTATCTGTAATCATAACGATTGTATTGTTAAATGAAGCGTGAATATGTGCAACTCCTTCTACAACATTACGTTTATCTTTCTTCTGTGTACGAGTAGGCTTAGCCATTTATTATTCCTATTATAAAATTTCTGCTTGATGAATTATTTACGAATAGCCTTTCTTGGGCCTTTACGTGTACGTGCATTTGTTTTCGTTCTCTGACCACGTAAAGGTAATCCTCTACGATGTCTAATACCACGGAAACAGCCCATATCCATAAGTCGTTTAATATTCATTGATACTTCACGACGCAAATCACCTTCTATGGCATACTTTGCAACTTCTTGACGCAAATTATCAAGTTCAGCTTCAGTTAAATCAATAATTTTTTTTGTTTCTGCAATACCTGTTGAAGAACATATTGCTCTTGAACGATTTATGCCAATTCCATAAATTGATGTTAAAGCAATAACGCTATGTTTTTTATCTGGTATATTTACACCTGCAATACGAGCCATTTAGGCACTCCCAATATTATTAATATTTTAACTTTCTGACAAATCATTAAACAAGCAATGAAAGGCGCAGAATTTTACTTAAATATTAGACTGTTGTCAATAGTCAATCTAACCTTGTTTTTGTTTATGTCTACCATCAGTACATATTACTCTGACGATGCCCTTACGTTTTATCACTTTACAGTTACGGCAAAGCTTTTTAACTGATGCCCGAACCCTCATGTATATCTCCTACTTTTTTTTAGGATTGTTACGTAGATTAGCTTTTTTCATTAAACCTTCATACTGATGAGACATGATGAATGTTTGAATTTGCGCCATAAAATCCATGGTAACAACGACAATAATTAACAATGAAGTACCACCAAAATAAAATGGCACATCCCAATTTAAAATTAAAAACTCTGGTAGAAGACAAACACCCGTGATGTATATTGCACCAATTAATGTTAGTCGACTCATAATCGCATCTATAAAGCGTGAAGTTTTTTCTCCCGGTCTTATTCCAGGAATAAAAGCACCTGAGCGTTTTAGGTTATCTGCTGTATCCTTTGGATTAAACATTAATGCTGTATAAAAAAAACAGAAAAAGAAGATACCAACCGCATAAAACATAACATACAAAGGTTGTCCAGGCGATATAGCAGATGCAATATCTTGCATCCATTCCATACCAGGAGTTGATCCAACTAAATCCCCTATAGTTGCAGGGAATAAGATAATGCTGGAAGCAAAAATAGGAGGAATAACACCTGCCATATTCACTTTTAAAGGCAAATGTGATGACTGGGCTGCATACATTTTTTTGCCCTGTTGTCGACTCGCATAGTTGACCGTTATCCTACGCTGACCACGCTCCACAAAAACAACAAAGGCTGTTACGGCAATAATAATAACAGCTAAAATCAAAACTAAACCTGAACTTAGAGAGCCTTCACTGACTAGTTCACCTAAACTACCTAAAGATGAAGGTAAACCAGCAACAATACCCGCAAAAATAATTAATGATATACCATTGCCAATGCCACGTTCAGTAATCTGCTCACCTAACCACATCAGAAATAAAGTTCCCGTCACTAAGGAAACCACCGTGGTCATTCTAAATATAAACCCAGGATCAATCACAATAGCCGATCCACCAGCTGATTGAGATTCCAATGCAATAGCAACACCCAGTGATTGAAAAGTTGCCAAAACTAAAGTACCCATACGTGTGTACTGAGTAATTTTTCGTTTACCAGCTTCACCTTCTTTACTCAATTGTTCAAGAGTTGGAATAACTTTAGTCATTAACTGCACAATAATAGATGCAGAAATATAAGGCATAATCCCAAGTGCAAAAACCGAGAGTCGCTCCAAAGCCCCACCAGAGAACATATTAAACATTCCCAGGATAGAGTTTCTTTGTTGTTCAAATAAAATACTCAATGCTTCAGGATTTATTCCTGGAACAGGTATATATGAACCAATGCGGAATACTAAGAGTGCCCCGATAACAAATAAGATTCTATTTTTTAACTCAGATAGTTTACCCCCACTAAGTGAACTAGCAAGAGCACTGGCAGATGTTGACATCTATTATTCTACCTTTCCACCAGCAGCTTCGATGGCTGCTTGAGCACCTTTAGTCGCTGTTAACCCTTTAGTCGTGATTGATTTTGTAAGTTCGCCCGACAAAATAATTTTCACTCGTTGGATGTTCTTCGAGATAAGATTTGCATCTTTAAGCGTTACAAGATCAACGTCTCCTTCAAAACGATTTAACTCATGTAGTCTGATTTCGTCAGTAGTAATAGAAACACGTGAAGAAAAACCAATTTTTGGTAAGCGTTTTTGTAGTGGCATTTGTCCACCTTCAAAACCTGCTCTTACTGTACCACCAGAACGTGAAGTTTGTCCTTTATGACCACGACCACATGTTTTCCCAAGACCGGACCCAATACCTCTACCGACTCGTTTTGCAGCTTTATTTGAACCAGCAGCTGGTTTAATTGTATTCAAATACATCGCTTAACCCTCTACTTTTAGTAAGTATGATACTTGGTTGATCATACCTCTATTTTCAGGTGTATCAATTACTTCAACAGTTTTATTAATACGCTTAATTCCTAAACCTCTAACACAAGCTTTGTGTGATTGTAGACGCTTAGCAGTACTTTTAATTTGTGTTACTTTAATCGTTTTATTAGCCATAATGTCTTTAAGCGCTTATTAAGACGCTGTAACCTCTTCTACAGTTTTTCCACGTTTCATAGCAACTTGTTCAGGAGAACTCATTGTTGATAAGCCCTTTATCGTTGCACGAACAACATTAATCGGATTGTTTGTACCAATACATTTAGCAAAAACATCTTTCATGCCAACAGCTTCAAAAACTGCACGCATAGCACCCCCAGCAATAATACCTGTACCTTCAGGTGCCGGCTTAATAAAAACTTTAGCTGCCCCTAGTTCCGCAGCAAATGGATATTGAGTAGTACCGGAAGAAATTGCTACTGATTTCAGGTTGTTTTTTGCATCATCCATAGCTTTTTGGATCGCAGCTGGTACTTCTTTTGCTTTTCCACGTCCAAAACCAACTTTACCATTACCGTCTCCAACGACTGTTAAAGCTGAAAAACCAAAAACACGACCACCCTTAACAACTTTAGCAACGCGGTTAACATTAACTAGTTTTTCAATATACTCTTCTTTGTTTTCTTTAGGTGCACTTTTAGCAGCCATATCTGATTTCCTTAAACTAATGTCTTAAATTACAACTATTTAGAATTGCAAGCCGTTTTCACGAGCAGAATCTGCTAATGATTTAACTCTGCCATGATATTTGAAACCACTTCTATCAAAAGCAACTTTATCAATGCCAGCAGTTTTAGCTTTTTCAGCGATTAACTTACCTACTAGAGCTGCAGCATCTTTATTACCCGTATATTTCAATTCAGATTGCACCTCTTTTTGTAAAGTATTTACAGTTAATAATACTTTAGATGATGTAGGTGTGCCTGAAAGAATTTGCGCATAGATATGTCTGCTAGTTTTATAAATACTTAATCTATCAATGCCTAAACTTAAAATTTTTGCTCTAGTTTTGCGTGAGCGTCTTAATCGTGATAACTTCTTATTCATAGTATTTAATCCATCAAATTCAAGAATGATTATTTTTTCTTAGCTTCTTTACGAACAACATGTTCATCAGAATATCGTACACCTTTACCTTTATAAGGCTCAGGCGGACGATATCCGCGAATATTTGCAGCTACTTGACCAACTGCTTGTTTATCAATACCTTTAATAACCAATTCAGTTTGACTTGGTGCTTCAGCAGTAACTCCTTGAGGAAGCTCATATACAACAGGGTGAGAAAAACCCAAGTTTAAAGTAACTTTATTTCCTTGCACTTGTGTTCTATAACCAACACCAACTAAAGAAAGTTTTCTTTCAAAACCAACAGAAACACCCGTAATCATATTGCCAACAATTGCGCGAGTTGTTCCGGTTAGTGGAATAACTGTTTTTAATTGCTTAGGTGAGTTTTCTGATTTAGGTTCAAAATGCACAGCCGATTCACCTAATACCATGTTGATATTATCGCTAAGTGGAAAGTTTAACGTGCCTTTAGATCCCTTAACTGAGATAGTTGCGTCTGTTAATTTTACTTCAACCCCAGCAGGGATTGTAACTTCATTTGTAATTCTTGACATTTTAATACCTTAACAAATAATGATTATTGGACTTTAGTTATTTCTTGTTTTTTTCAAAAAACAAGATTAAGCCACATAGCACAATACTTCACCACCTTGGTTTATTTTCTTAGCCTGCTTGTCTGACATAACACCTTTAGAAGTAGATACGATCACAGTACCTAAACCATTCCAAACTTGCGGGATCTCACTTTGTCCTTTATACAAACGTAATCCAGGACGACTTGCTCTTTGTATTTGTTCTATTACTGGTTTACCATCATAATATTTAAGATCAATCTTAAGTGTTGTCTTACCATTTTCACCAGTGGTTAGCGTAGATGATGTAATATAACCTTCATCTAACAAAACCTTTGCAATTGCTACTTTTAATTTAGAGCCTGGCATAGAGACGGATTTTTTTTCCACCAATAAACCATTTCTAATTCTTGTCAGCATATCAGCAATCGGATCGGTCATGCTCATTTTATATCTCCATTAATTATATGCACTACATACATTTTTTAAAACTTCGAGCACTTGCTCAAAGAAAATTTAATCTTACCAACTGCCTTTTCTTAGACCAGGAATATTCCCAAGCATAGTATGCATTCTAATCATATTACGAGACAAGCCGAACTTTTGAAACACGCCATGTGGTCGCCCTGTAACTTGGCATCTGTTACGTTTTCTAACAGGTGAAGAATCACGTGGCAGGGATTGTAATGCATATTGTGCATCAACCTTTTCACTTACCGTTGCTGTATCACTATAAATAATTTTTTTTAATGACGCTCTTGTGCTTGCATACTTTGCAACTAATTTGGCACGTTTTGCTTCACGATTTATCATCGATTGTTTAGCCATTTATCAATTCCTTGAATCTTTAAGTGGGAAGTTAAAACCTTTTAATAAAGCACGTGCTTCATCATCTGTTTTTGCAGTTGTAGTAATCGTTATATCCATACCCCGAAGCTTGTCGATTTTATCGTAATCTATTTCAGGAAAGATAATTTGCTCTTTAACACCCATGCTGTAATTACCCATACCATCAAAAGAATTGGGGTTTAAGCCCCTGAAATCTCGAATTCGTGGTATTGCTATACTTACCAGGCGCTCTAAAAATTCATACATTTTTTCCCTTCTCAATGTGACTTTACAACCGATTGGGTAGTCATCACGAATTTTAAAGGCCGCAATAGATTTTTTTGCAACTGTTACGATGGGCTTCTGACCTGCAATTTTTTCCATATCAGATACTGCATGTTGAATAATTTTTTTATCACCAACAGCATCACCTAATCCCATATTGATAGAGATTTTAGTAATCTTAGGGACTTCCATATTGCTTTTATAGTTAAATTGCTTAACTAAATCAGAAACGATTTTATCTTTATACAAAGATTTTAAATTTGCCATAGCTAACTCTACTTTAGTTACTTTCAATGAATTTGTTAATTACGATACAACTTCATTGTTTGATTTGTAATAACGAACTTTTTTTCCATCTTCCAAAAACTTAAACCCAACTCTGTCAGCTTTATTAGTTTGCGGATTTAAAATCGCCACATTTGATGCTTGAATAGGCATATTTACATTAACTATGCCACCTTTTTCTCCCTTGTCAGGGTTAGGTTTTACATGTTTTTTTGCTATATTAATATTTGCAATTAACAATTTATTATTAGCAAGAACTTTATCAATTTGTCCTTGTTTACCCTTGTCTTTTCCAGCAATTACGATGACCGAGTCACCTTTTTTAAGCTTAACCATTATCTTTACTCAATATAATTTGACGTTAATATTTATAAAACTTCTGGTGCTAATGAAATAATTTTCATAAATTTTTCATTACGCAGCTCTCTTGTTACAGGGCCAAAAATACGTGTTCCAATTGGTTGCTCAGAAGCATTTAGCAACACTGCAGCATTATTATCAAAACGTATTGATGAACCATCTGGCCTACGAACACCCTTACATGTTCTTACCACAACAGCTGAGTACACATCACCTTTTTTAACTTTTCCTCTTGGGATCGCTTCTTTAATACTTACCTTGATGATGTCACCAATTGCAGCATAACGTCTATGCGAACCTCCAAGAACTTTAATGCATTCAACCCTTTTTGCGCCGCTATTATCAGCAACTGTTAACTCGGTTTGCATTTGTATCATATCAATCTCCAGGGAATTTCAACGCTAGTAACTAAGATTAAATAAACCCAGTTAAAAAGAGCGGCAAATTATATCACAAAATATAATTTTTGCTACTGTTTTTTAACTGGGTTTAAAAAATAATTTAAATATTAGCTTTTTCTACGATATTAACAATATCCCACGACTTAGTCTTGGATAAAGGTCGGCATGATTTAACTTCTACTACATCACCCTCATTACATTGATTAGTCTCATCATGTGCATGAAGCTTTGTTGAACGCTTAATGTATTTACCATAAAGAGGGTGTTTTACTTTACGTTCAATCAAAACAGTAACGGTTTTATCCATTTTATTACTTATTACTGTACCGATTAATGTACGTTTATTATCTGTGTTATCACTCATATCCAAGAACTCATGTTAATTATCGATTGCACTTAAGTTGCACTAGTTTGCATTTAAAGCAGTTTTAATGCGAGCTATATTTCGCTTAACGGCTTTAAATTGGTGTGTTTTTATATCTTTATCACTACTACGTGACATTTTTAATGCAAACTGCTCTTTTCTCAAATCAAGTAAGTCTTGATTTAAATCACTTGCAGATTTAGACGCTAAATCAGCCATTTTTAATTTATTACTCATCACATCACCTTACGTGTTACAAAGGTTGTACTAAGTGGTAACTTAGCAGAAGCTAAAGCAAAAGCAGCTCTTGCTATTTCTTCTGAAACACCTTCCATTTCATACAGCATCTTACCAGGCTGGATTTGTGCTACATAATATTCCACACTTCCTTTACCTTTACCTTGTCTTACTTCAAGAGGCTTTTTAGAAATAGGTTTGTCAGGAAAAATTCTAATCCAGATTTTACCACCCCGTTTAACATGTCTTGTCATTGCGCGACGAGCCGCTTCAATTTGACGTGCTGTTATACGACCTCTAGCTGTTGCTTTAAGTCCGAATTCACCAAAACTAACTTTGTTACCATTTAAAGCTAGTCCGCGATTACGGCCTTTCATTTGTTTGCGAAATTTTGATCTCTTAGGTTGAAGCATCGTTAGCTACCATTCGTTTATTGTTTACTAGACTTTTTATTTACATTGAGGCGATCAGAAATATAAGCAGAATTATCTAAAATCTCACCTTTGTAAATCCAAATTTTAATACCGATAACACCGTACGTAGTATTAGCACGTGCAATGCCATAATCAATATCAGCTCTTAAAGTATGTAAAGGAACTTGACCTTCACGATACCATTCCGCTCGAGCAATTTCAGCACCATTTAAACGTCCTGAAACGTTTATTTTGATTCCTTTTGCGCCAAGACGCATCGCATTAGTAACAGCGCGTTTCATAGCACGACGAAACATAATACGTTTTTCAAGTTGCTGAGCAATGTTTTGTGCGACTAAAGTAGCATCTAATTCTGGTTTTCTAATCTCTTCAACATCAATATGAACAGGTATTCCCATCAATTTAGATGTATCAGCTTTTAGCGCTGCTATGTCTTCACCTTTTTTACCAATAACAATTCCAGGTCTCGCTGTGTGAATAACAATTCTTGCATTTTTAGCAGGTCTTTCAATTTGAATATGACTAACAGATGCTTTAGCCAATTTCTTCATCAGATATTCTCTTACCACAATATCATCATTTAGAAATTTAGCGTACTGATCTGAGCCTGCATACCAATTGGAATTCCAATCTTTTACTATGCCTAAACGAATACCAGTTGGATGTACTTTTTGTCCCATAATATAATCTCTACTCTCGTTTTTAATTAACTATCGCTTAGTGTAATTGTTAAATGACTTGATCTTTTTAAGATGCGATTACCACGTCCTTTCGCTCGAGGTCTCATACGCTTTTGAGTAGGACCATCATCAACAAATATACTTGAAACTTTAAGCTCATCAATATCAGCACCTTCATTGTTTTCGGCATTTGCAATAGCTGACTCAAGCACCTTTTTAACAATACCAGCTGCTTTTTTATGACTGAAAGTCAAAATTTCAATCGCTTTTTCAGCTGGTTTGTTTCTGATTTGATCAGCAACTAAGCGCATTTTTTGTGATGAAATTTGTGAATTTCTTAATTTAGCTGAAACATTCATATCCAATTCCTTTTAACTTTTACTTTATCTCTTAGCTTTTTTATCAGCTATATGTCCACGGAATGTTCTAGTAGGAACCATTTCACCTAGCTTATGTCCAATCATGTTTTCATTGATCAGGACTGGAACATGTTGTTTACCATTATGAATCGCAATTGTTAAACCAACCATATTGGGCAATATCATTGAACGACGTGACCATGTTTTAATTGGTTTACGATCATTATTCTCAACGGCTTTATCGACTTTTTTAATTAAGTGATGATCGACAAAAGGACCTTTTTTTATTGAACGAGGCATTACGCTTTATCTCCTTAATTATCTTTTGCTACGTCTACGAACAATGAACTTATCAGTACGTTTGTTCGAGCGTGTTTTATACCCTTTGGTAGGAGTCGCCCATGGGCTAACCGGATGTCTACCACCTGAAGTTCTACCTTCACCACCACCGTGCGGATGATCAACAGGATTCATTGCAACACCTCGAACCGTTGGTCTAACGCCTAACCAGCGTTTAGCGCCAGCCTTTCCTAATTTCCTTAAACTATGCTCTGAATTACTAACAATTCCAATAGTGGCTTTACAATCCAAGTGGATTTTACGCATTTCACCAGAACGCATACGTAGCGTGGCATATTCACCTTCTCTCGCTACAATTTGAATTGAAGAACCTGCACTTCGTGCTAATTGCGCACCTTTGTTTGGTTTCATCTCAACACAGTGTACCGTTGCACCTACAGGGATTGAACGTAAGGTTAGTGCATTACCCGTTTTTATATCGGCAGCATTACTTGAAAGAACTGGATCACCAACTTCCAATTGCTTAGGAGCGATAATATAACGTCTCTCACCATCTGCATATAAAATTAATGCAATATGTGCTGTGCGGTTTGGATCGTATTCAATTCGTTCAACTTTACCTGGGATATTTTCTTTATCTCGTTTAAAGTCAATTTGACGATAATGTTGTTTATGACCACCACCAATGTGTCTAGTGGTAATTCTACCATTAGAATTTCGTCCGCCATTTCTGTTTTGATTTGATAGTAAAGGTGCATGACCATTACCCTTATGTAAACCTTCTCGAGTAGTTTTAACAACAAAACGACGTCCTGGAGAGGTTGGTTTAGTTTTTTGTAATCCCATTACTTTAATTCCCCGTACTATTCAGCTGAAAACAAATCGATAGTTGAACCAGCAGACAATGTTACATAGGCTTTTTTCCAGTCATTTCTTTTGCCGTTAAAACGACCAAAACGCTTAGTTTTACCTTTTGTAATATTTGTTTGCACACCAGCAACAGAAACCTCAAACAATTTCTCAACGGCCTGTTTAATTTCTGTTTTAGTTGCTGTTTTCGCTACTTTAAAAACATACTGATTATTGTTCTGTGCCATTAATGCAGATTTTTCAGTAATTCTTGGTGCTAAAAGTGTAGTATATATTTTTTCTGGATTCATTATGCTTTCTCCCCACTCAAGTTCGCTTCAAACAACTTGATTGCATCTTCAGTCATAATAACTTGTTCATAACTAACCAGAGAGACAGGATCAAGATGTTGCACATCTGAATACCCAACATTAATTAGATTACGAGAAGACAAATAAACATTTTCATTATGTGTGCTCGTTACTAATAACACATTCTTAGTAGCGGTAAAACTCTCTAATTTTATCGCTAACTCCTTTGTTTTTGGTTCGTTTAGGGTAAAGTCTGCAACAACTACTAATCTTTCTTTTCTTAATAACTCAGAAGCAATCGATTTGATTGCTGCACGGTACATTTTACGATTAACTTTTTTACTGTAGTCTCTATTTTTTGCAGCAAAGGTTACACCACCACTACGCCAAATAGGGCTACGTATAGTGCCTGAACGTGCACGGCCCGTACCTTTTTGTTTCCATGGTTTTGCACCACCGCCGCTTACAGCAGCTCTATTTTTTTGTCCTTTTGTTCCAGCTCTTGTTGCAGACAAATATGAAGTAACTACTTGGTGTATTAACGCTTCATTATAGTCTTTATCAAAAATTTCGCTTGCTACATCAACCGTTTTACCAGCTGATTCACCAGTAGCTGTTTTAATATTCAGTTCCATCGATTACTTCCCCTTACATTTTACAGCGGGTGAAACAACTACATGGCCACCATTACAACCTGGTATACCACCTTTTACAAGTAATAAGTTGTTTTCAGCATCAACACGTACAACAGAAATACTTTGAACGGTTGTTTTCACATTACCCATATGACCAGACATTTTTTTGCCTTTGAAAACTCGTCCTGGTGTTTGGTTTTGGCCAATCGACCCATTTGAACGGTGTGACACTGAATTACCATGTGTCATATCTTGACGTGCAAAGTTATGTCTTTTAATACCGCCCTGAAACCCTTTACCAATAGAAGTGCCAGAAACATCTACTTTCTGACCTTCCTCAAAAAAGCCTACTGTTAATTCTTTACCTGTTTCGTAATCATCAGGATTATCAACGCGACATTCCATTGTGGCTGCACCAGCTTTTACACCAGCTTTTGCAAAATGACCTGCCGTTGCTTTGTTTACTTTGGAAGATTTTTTCTCGCCTGCAGTAATTTGTATAGCATTGTAACCATCTGTAGCAACTGTTTTTTTCTGTGAAATGCGATTGCTCGTCATTTCAATTACAGTGACAGGAACTGACTCGCCTGCTTCAGTAAAGATGCGTGTCATTCCTACTTTATTTCCTAATAAAGCAATACCCATTTTATTTTCCTCTGCCATTAAAGGTTAATAGCATGAAACCGTCAATTTCGGTTGATCAACGATTAGTCTAACAATGGTTAATATTATTAGATAAATTAAATCTTATCTAAAAGAATAAAAACCGTCTTACTTTTTTTGTGTCTTAAATCAAGAGGGCGTATTCTAGTTCAATTTTATCTGAACATCAACACCTGCAGCCAAATCAAGCTTCATTAATGCATCTACCGTTTTATCTGTAGGCTTAACAATGTCCATCAAACGCTTATAGGTCCTCAATTCATACTGATCTCTTGCATCTTTATTAACATGCGGAGAAGTAAGAATATCAAAACGTTCCTTACGAGTTGGTAAAGGAATTGGACCTTTAACCATAGCACCAGTACGTTTTGCTGTTTCAACAATTTCTTTTGTGCTTATGTCAATTAACCGATGGTCAAAAGCTTTTAAACGTATTCTTATAACTTGATCTTCCGTTGCCATTTTCTTTCCTTATTAAATATTGAGCAAAAAATGAGTTCAACTAAACATAAAGCCAAACTCACCTTTAACATTTTATTGAATGATTTTGGCTACAACACCAGCACCAACAGTACGACCACCTTCACGAATCGCGAAACGAAGAC
>CAYMMQ010000032.1:6584-20202 GCA_964391585.1 uncultured Ectothiorhodospiraceae bacterium | reverse complement strand
CATTCGCCGGTGAGCATCTTCTGCATCAGGCCGCGTTTCTGGGTTTTGTATTTATTTGCGAGCTGTTTCAGTAGATCGATTTCGTGCTGGCAGATAGACAAAGCTCCAGCGATTTCTTTTTGTTCTTCAAGAGAAGGAACTAGAATCTTGATACTCAGAAAGTCTGGTATACTTATCTGTTTCCCGTCTCGGATGCCGATGACAGCAAGGTTCAAATATTTCTCAATGAAGATATATGACTTAAAAAACAGCCGGTAAAAGTCACTGTTTAATTCAATTTTCGGCCTCAACACTGTATACGCAGGGCTGATGATCCCTTGATAATTTGAGTATTCAATGCCGCCTTGGAATGAACGAAGACTTATTGCAAAATCTCCCCGCTTTATCAGCTTGTAGCTGACTGTTGTTCCGTCCGGTGACATGACTCGGCCTTCCAACATGCTGCGAGGTATAACACCGCGATCTTGAGTGACAGACAGAAGCTCTTCATCGGGAAAGTTCTTTTCTGTTATCGTGTCAAATATTTTCTTCGGTTTGATATGAGGCCAGGAGTCGCAACGCTGGCTAATCAGTTTTTGAATCTGGCCCTTGAAGTTGGCTTCCTTCGCCTGAATCAGCCGTTCGGTTTTCTCGATGGTCTCATCCCAGGTGGACAGCAGAGCGGCAATGGCTTTTTGTTCTGGCAGCGGGGGTAACGTAATAGGGATTTCTTTTATCAAGCCAGCACTAAGGTTCTCTTGTCCCCCGGTATTGCTCATGTTTCTGATACGCGAATAACTTGCTAACAACGATTGGTATACAAAGTGTCGACAGATACCATTTTTTAGATCAATAGCAGCACAAGCCTGATTGATAGTTGCATCAAAGTTGAGGATACTTACTTGCCCTCTGGTTTTTCCTTGGCCATACATAGCCATAAGGATTGTCCCAGCAGAAATCATTTTTGCAGATGATTTCTTTAGACCTTCGTTAGTTATCCATTCATCAACATCAGTTTTATTGATGATGCAATTTTGTATCTGAGTTGTTTTGACCCATGGGATATTACCATTCCAGTATGCTGGATTTGATCTTAACGGAGTCCCTCCAGAAGAAATGTTTGCTATATCTCCGAGAACAACCCGTTTATGCTTAACCTTCATCGCTGAATCTCCTTGAGCCAGGCGGCTTCGCCGAGTTCTGAATTGAGAGTGCTCAGTGCTGAGTTGTTTATCAACCACGGAATGCACGGAAATAAGCCATTCAATCCTTCTGTGTAAATCAGTGTATTCCGTGGTTCCAAAAAAAATTCGTGTAAATTCGTGTTCATTCGTGGTTACCTCCCTTTGGAAGCTCAGAGCCTTTGATCAGCTTTTTCTCAGCTGACTTCACCCGCCGTTCCAGCTTTTTGATGTCTTCTTCGGGCGGCAGTTCTTCGGGCTTAATGCCACGCTCACCCAACATATTGCGGACACTGGTGTTGTTTTGAACATGTTCTCCCGTGATAGAAGGCTCACCCTGCAAGTCATTTTGGCGGACATTGTGATTGGTGATTTCAGCGGCCAGATTTTTGGCGGCAATGGTCACGGTCGGCAAAAAGTCGGCAAGTGGCCGATTTGATGGCATGGCCAGCTTGTTTTTCATCTGAGCCGTGGTGTTTCCTCCGAATAATGCGGTGTCACCTTTGGAGCGAATTCTACCGAATCCCTGATCGTCCACTCCACGCTCGTAGATGTTGCGGGAAAGTTCGGTTTCAGATTCCGTCAACTTTTGTCTGGCTTGCAGGCGTTCCTGCAAACGAAAGCGCTCTTCGATGAGTTCCTGCTTGCGGGTTTGTACTGCGAAATAGGTTTGAGCAAAGGCAATGGCTTCCTTGCGGGGATTGCCATTTTGGGCAATCAAGTAGCAGGCATAACGGGTGAGCATGACATCCTCAACCGGACGCTCTGCACCCGAGCCGATGGAGACCATTTTGTTGACGTCAACAAAATGGTTTTGAACTGATGCTCCAACATTTTGTGCTGAGTCTTTGGCTTTCTCTATTACCTTTAGAAAATTTCGCCATTCGGTATAACCCAAGAGCTCTTGCAAATCTCTGGCATACCAGAATTCGGCTGCTACGTTCGGAACCTGCTGCACGATAGCATTGAATGAATTCGTTAACTTTGTGATGGTATTTTGATCCATTATGCCCCCCGATTAATCTGTTGAAGCTTTTCCGCCATCTGCTTTCGGACTTCCACGAGCTCATTTTCCAGATCATCAATTTCCACCTGCACCGCATCGATGTCGATCTCCTCTTCCTCTTCAAAGGTGTCCACATAACGAGGGATATTGAGGTTGAAGTCGTTTTCCTTAATCTCGGCGAAGGTCGCTAGGTGGGCATATTTTTCGACCTCGTTGCGCTCCTTGTAGGTGCGCATGATTTTATCGATATGAGCTTCGGAGAGGGTGTTCATATTTTTGCCCGACACAAACTCGCGGCTGGCATCAATAAACAAAACGGTTGATTCGTGTTTATTCGTGTCCATTCGTGGTTGCTCTCTGCTCCTATCAAAGACCAGAATCGCCACCGGAATGTTGGTGGTCGGGAACAGATTGCCGGGCAGGCCGATTACGGCATCCAGAAGATTTTCCTCGATCATTTTTTCACGAATACGCCCTTCGGCTGCGCCTCGAAATAAAACTCCATGCGGCACTACCACAGCGACTCGGCCCTGCTTTTCAAGAGCAGTTTCCACCATGTGGCTGATAAAGGCCCAGTCACCTTTGCTCTTGGGTGGCACCCCGCGCCAGAAGCGATTGTACTGATCGCTCTCGGCATTCTCTGCCCCCCATTTGTCTAAAGAGAAGGGAGGATTGGCAACCACGCAGTTGAACTTCATCAGTCTATCATTCTCTACCAACAGCGGACTATTCAGGGTATCGCACCACTCAACACGAGCACTGTCAAAGCTGTGCAGAAACATATTCATGCGGCAAAGTGCCCATGTGCTTCCATTAGACTCCTGGCCGAAGAGGGCAAAGTTGCGAGCGGCTTGTTTGTCGTCTCCAGCCCGTTTGGCAACTTCTTCAGCGGCCTTGATCAACAACCCCCCCGCGCCACAAGTCGGATCACAGATGCGATCGCCTGGCTTGGGTCCTGCCAGCTTAGCTACCAATGCGGTAACTTGTACTGGCGTAAAGAACTCACCCGCTTTCTTTCCAGAGTCGGAGGCAAAGCGCTCAATCAGATAGATATATGTATTACCGATGACATCCTCGGAAACGAGACTTGGCTTCATACTGAGCTGAGGTTTATTAAAATCTTCAAGCAATGTTTTAAGACGCTTATTGCGATCTTTAGTCCTTCCAAGGTTGGCTTCGCTGTTGAAGTCGATATTGCGGAATACCCCATCGAGTTTGCTCTTGTTGCTCTCTTCAATATGGTCGAGCACAATATTGATCAGTTCTCCGATATTGGCGGTAGACCTGCGCTCGTAAAGGCTATAATAAGTGGCGGGGAATTCATCTAGAACCTTCTCTTCGCCGGTTTCATCATTCTTTTCGATGAGTTTCACCACCGGAAGAACAAAACGCTCACGATCAAGCTTGCGGCGGATACGAATATCGTCATCACCATACTGCTTCTGATACTCTTCATAATGATCCTGCCATACATCAGAGATGTATTTCAAAAACAGCATCACGAGGATGTAGTCTTTGTATTGTGCAGGATCAACGACTCCCCTGAAGGTATCACACGCTGCCCATGCGGCGTTGTTGATATCTTTTTGATCAATCTTACTGCTCATATTCTATTCTCCTTTTGCAAACTGCATTAGTACTGCTGAAATGTATTGTTCCCGCTTATCGGCCAGCGTGTAAAGCAGGGTTTGTTCTCTAGCGATAAGCATGGACATCTCTACGATTTTTTTTTGTTTTTCCAGACTTGGAAGCACCACCTCCAGATCTTCAACGACCTGCTTACTGATCATTTTCTGAACCGTCCCTTTGGCTCGGCTGGTCAAAAAAATCTGTGCATCCCGTTGGCTGATATACCAGCTCAAATAATCGGGTAAAACCTTGTCTGGCTTGGTCACCCTTATCCTTAATAAAGGGGCGGCGACAATAGCCTTGCCCGGATCTACGAGAAGAACCGCTGCCGTGGTCACATGACCACGAGACCTGAATACCAGATCGCCTCTCTGTGCGAGGTGATGCTCTTTCACCGCATCCAAATCAATCTTGACCAAATCATCACAGCCGATCGTATTGTCATCAAGAAGGTCCTTCATCTGAATAACCGCAACTCCGCCACCTTCAGAAGCTTCGAGACGGGATCTGAACGAGTATCCCATTTGTACGGTTGCCAGCTTTTTTATTTTCATCAATCACCTTAAAATTTGCTGTAATGTTAATACTGTGTAATATATAGGGCAAAATGAGACCCGTCAAGCATTATTCTACAATAATGCCATTTCTGTATTTTACAGAATAGAGTTTAAGTTAATCAATCCATTTTGTAACCAAGATTGTAATAGTAAATCTCCATGAATAAAGGGGGCTGCTTTGATCAATGATAATTGGCATACCTCGTTGCATTCTCGGGCAACACCGTTATATACTCCGGTTAAGCTAATCGGTTTTTGTTTGATTAATAACGACTATTTTATCTCTTAATATTAGGTTAAATGTTTTGCCCAAAACACTCATAGATGTCCAATCCATTAGTTATCATTATGTTGAAAAGCATAAAGCGTCGCTGTTAAAAAAAATATTAAATAAAAACACTGCAATCAATAATAAAACGGATAAATCTAAAAATGATAGGCCTGGAGTGCAGGATATTAGTTTTAGTCTTGCCAAAGGAGAAATTTTAGGCTTTTTGGGAGAAAATGGCGCTGGAAAATCAACGACAATGCGCTTATTAACAGGAGAAATATCTCCACATAAAGGCCGGATTACGATTAATGGCTTTGATTTATATGAACAAGGATTATTGGCTAGAAGGCATATTGGATTTTTGCCCGATACTCCTCCCATTTATAATAATATGACGGTTGATGAATATTTACTATTGTGTGCTCAGCTACATAAACTACAAGGGAAAAAACAACAATATGCCATTGACTATTGTAAAGAACGGTGTGGACTGACTGATGTCTCACAACGGCTAACTCAGTTTTTATCTAAAGGATTTAAGCAACGCTTGGGTATTGCTCAGGCTATTATTCATCAACCGGAAGTTATTATTTTAGATGAACCTACTTCTGGCTTAGATCCGGTACAACTTTTTCAAATCCATGAGTTAATTGCCGAACTTGGTAAAAACCATAGTATTATTATCGCCAGTCATAATCTTGCTGAAATCCAAAAGCTCTGCGATCGGATCCAAATTATTCACCGAGGAGAGCTAATTTATCAACAAAAAACTGATGCCTTTACTCAGTTAGCAGACTGCCATGAAATTCTTATTTCATGTGCCAATTTAACCCAGATCAGCCCTATTCAAAACCTGACTTTTGTGAGCCGAGTTAAACAAATTAATACAATGCAATTTTTAATTCACTGTGAAGCCCAAGATGCTACAATAGAAAACACTGATTCTAGTGAGGATTTTATGAAATCAGCGGCAATGCAAATTATTCAAATGTCAGTAGAAAAGGATTGGCAATTGTATGAAATATCCATGCAAAAACCATCCTTAGAAGCTATTTTTAAACAAATGATAACTGCCAAAAATAGTTAAGTATGAAACAACTCCAAGTTAAAAAAATGAAGCAACAAATTAAAGTTAATGTGTTTTTAATTGGCTTAATAATACGAAAGGAATTATTGACACTATTTTTATCACCTTTTGGTTGGCTTATTCTGATTATTTTTCAAATTATTTTGGCCTTCGAATTTTTAAACCTAATTGAAAGCTACTTACAATTTCAGCAGCAAATTACCCTTCAGGATCAATATTTTGGTTTAGCTGAGTGGGTGATTAAACCTTTTTATGCTGCTCTTGCCACCGTTATTTTATTAATTATCCCCATTGTATCAGCCCACTTGGTCACATCAGAGAAAAAAAATGGTACTTTACCTTTATTACTACTAGCCCCAATTAATAATTCAATATTTGTTATTGCTAAACTTTTGAGCATATTATCATTTGTTTTAATCATAACTTGTCTCTCTAGCTTGATGCCGTTGTCGCTTTATTTATCATCATCAATTGATATTGGTCGAATATTTAGTGCTGTTTTGGGGATTATTCTTATAAGTTGTGCACTTGCAAGTATGTGTATTTTTTTATCCTCATTGACTCAACACTCAAGTATTGCCACTCTATTGGGTTTTTCAATGTTATTAATCATGTGGGTGAGCCATTGGAGTATTAAGCAAACAGATAGTGAAGGACTTATATCATTGTCCTTTTTACATCACTTTGAGCCATTTTTACAAGGTTTTTTTTCGTTGAATGATCTGGTTTTTTTCACTTTGGTAAGTTTATTTTTTATGGTTGTTAATATAAAAAAAATAAACTTTAATCAACTACCGCATTAGCCATGTTTATTAGCAAGGAAATTCGTTTTTTTCGTCGCTGGTCTAACCGGTTATTTTATCTTTTGTTTTCACTACTAATTATGTTGTTATTTTTAATTAGCCTTCAACATAATTTTTATATTGATTTAACTCAAAGTAACAAAAATACCTTAAACAATCAAACCTTAGCCGTTTTATCTAGCCTAAATGATCCCATTTTTGAAAAAATTGTTATTAGCTCTTATACCTCATCGGTAAAGGTAAGAGAAAAAATTCGCGCTCTACTTCGTCGATACCAAATGGTACAAGAAAAAATTGAACTGGAATTTATTGATCCCATCCAAGATCCTCAATTAATTAAATCTCTAGGGATCCGGGTTGATGGTGAACTGATTATCGAGTTATTACAAAGCAAAAACTCAACCAGCCTATTAGCTAAGAAAAAAAAACATTTAACGGTATTATCCGAGCAAGCTCTCACTACCGCTATTTTGCAGTTGATTAATGATAATCAACATACAAGCTTTTTTATCAGTGGCCATGGTGAGCGCTCTATCTTACGAACTGCAAATTTTGATATGACAGATTTTGCTACATTTTTAAAACGTCAGGGTATTAGTGCTGTCGAAACACGCATAGATACATTAACCGAAAAAATAAACACGGGTGATACCATTGTGTTAGCGGGGCCGCAAAGTAATTTTTCCCCTGAAGAAGTTGATAGCCTGATTGATTTACTCAAAGCCGGTTATCATTTTTTATGGTTAGCTGAGCCAATTAATACTGATTTTTTGTCCGATGGACGCTTGGGATTAAAAAAATTATCGAAATATTTAGAAATTGACTTTAGCAAAGGGGTCATTGTTGATCCTGCAACCCAAAAATTAGCAGGTAAGCGTCCCGACTTTGCTATCGTTTCTGAATACGATGATCATGCTATTACCCAACAATTAAAACAAACCACCTTATTTCCTCAAGCGACCAGTATCTTAAACCTAAATGTAAAAAAACCTTTATTTGAACATCAAGGATTCATATCTAGCAGTGATCAAACCTGGTTAGAAAAGTCACCAATATTTGGGCGCGTAAATTTTGATGATCTTGAAGACGAGGCTGGTCCTCTTGTTATCGGTGTAAGCTTACTAAGAAATATCATTATTAAAGAGAAAACGGCTCAACAGCATATTGTGGTAATGGGTGATGGGGATTTTTTATCCAATGCTTATTTAGCCAATGGTGGCAACTTAGCTCTTGGCCTTAACATTATCAATTGGCTTAACCAGCAACAAAAAATTCTGCTACTTGAAGAACCACAAATTTTAGATAAGAGTTTATATTATTCTGAAAAACAATTAGCCATTATCGGTATTATTTTTCTATTTATTATTCCCTTTATTTTATCCTTAATTGCTTTTGCCATTATTCACAAACGAAGAAATGAAGGAAACCGTTGAACTATGCGTAGCAACCTTTATTTAATTGTTATCAATTTAACCTTACTGATTATATTGCTAATCGGTAATGTAAAAACTAACAACATAATTTCTTTAACCCAATTTAATCCCCAGCTGGTAACCGCGTTGACTATTCATCGAGAGGATAAAAATTCCCTAGAGTTAGTTAAGCAAAACCAGCAATGGAAGTTACAACAAAAAAATGACGTATTCATTGATGCTGATAATGAACTGGTAAACTCTCTACTCAAGTTACTAAATACA
Organism: uncultured Ectothiorhodospiraceae bacterium; assembly: GCA_964391585.1. Classification (GTDB taxonomy): domain Bacteria; phylum Pseudomonadota; class Gammaproteobacteria; order GRL18; family GRL18; genus JADGAU01. The sequence continues at coordinate 11,992 of CAYMMQ010000032.1, read as the reverse complement.
CCTGTTCATCATTCTTTGCAACTCACTAATCAACAATGGCAAAAACTTTCCCTTCAAGAACCTGAAGATATACCGGCAACGGCAAAAGATAGTCAAAGCTATATTGATATAAACATAAAAACTGCTAATAAATCAGTTAATACCCGTATTATTTTCGGTCAAGAAGAAAGTTTAAGTCTGTTACGCTATGTTAGAATTGAGCAACAAGTATATTTAATTAATAGTTATTATTATTATTTACTATTTCGAGATTTTCAAAAAAATATTTCTACTTTAAATAGAAAATAAGGCAAGAATTTTGCATATATTTCCACAATCAAGTTCCTTAGCTTACTTCCTACTATGAGGTGAAATATAATGACAAAATCTGCTTATCTTAGTCGAGTTTATGATCTTTTTACAGGTTATGAAAAGAACATGTTACAACTTAAACGTCAAAAATATGAAAAAGAACACATGATAAGATTTATAAGCCTACAAGCCTATGTAAACCACTTATATCATCAAGTTTCACAACAACCACAAAGCAAAAATGTTATTAGAATTTGCTAAATTTAAAGGTCGTAATTATAGAAAATAGAGACCAAAGCACGATTCTTCTAATCATCTAAACATTCTAAAAGCGGAGGACTCATCACTGAGTATTTCAGTTTGTTTTGTGCTTTGGCCTCTGTATGTTGATAGTATAAATGATACAGCCTTATTGTCACTGTGACATATTGTCGCACTTGCTTTTTATCTTCAAGCCCTTTTTATAAATTGACAATCCATGCAATAAGATCCAAAATTGTCTCCATTATTTTTTCCCATTGAGGTATACATTATGTCAGTTTGGCACTTTTCCCTAAACGGTCAACAATTTGGCCCTTTTCAACACGAACAAGCACTAGAAAAAGCTCAATTATATGCCGGTGGCTATGCATGGCGTGAAGGTTTTGCAGAATGGATCCCTGTTTCACAAATTGAAGAACTGCAAACATCTGCAACAGCGGTTAAAAATTTCAGCCCGCCTCCTTTAAGTAAAATGTCTTCCGACGAAATAGACTTTAAAATTTTTGGTGCTGAAATGCAATATGTTGAAATAGAGCTCGATCCAGGTGAAAGTGCTGTTGCTGAAGCAGGAGCGATGATGTACAAAGATAACAGTATCAGTTTGGATACTGTGTTTGGTGACGGTTCCGAGTCCTCTAGTGCGGGAGGATTTATGGGTAAGTTACTCGGAGCAGGAAAACGACTAATCACTGGTGAAAGTTTATTTACCACCGTTTTTACCCATCAAGGGCAGGGTAAGGCACATGTTGCTTTTGGTGCCCCTTTTCCTGGAAATATTATTCCCATTACGTTACCTAATGTCAATGGTAAACTAATCTGTCAAAAAGACAGCTTTTTATGTGCGGCTAAAGGTGTCAGTATTGGTATTCATTTTCAAAAGAAAATCTTAACCGGCTTATTTGGTGGTGAAGGTTTTATTATGCAAAAACTTGAGGGTGATGGTATGGCTTTTATTCATGCTGGTGGTACCGTCATTGAGCGCGATCTTAAACCGGGTGAAATTTTGCATATTGATACAGGTTGCTTAGTTGCCATGACACAAGAGGTTGGTTTTGAGGTTGAACAAGTCAGTGGCATTAAGTCGGCCTTATTTGGTGGAGAAGGATTGTTTTTTGCTCGCGTACAAGGGCCTGGGAAAATATGGATGCAATCTTTGCCTTTCTCTCGTCTTGCAGGGCGTATGCTAGCAGCAGCTCCACAACGTGGTGGAAGTCAGGGCGAAGGTTCTATTCTAGGTGGTTTAGGTGATTTAATTGATGGTGATTAAACTTTAGGCTAAGTTACTTTGCAAAGGAAGTGCATTGTGAACTTTCTTTGCAACTTTTAATAACTCATCCGTTGATGCACCTAAGCAGTTAAAGTGTCCCATTTTTCGGCCAGTCTTAGCTTGGCTTTTGCCATACAAATGTAATTTTATCTTGTCATGAGAAAATAAAGATAACCAGTTTGGCTCACCATCTTGCCAAATATCACCCAAAATATTAAACATCACACAAGGGGAAAGCAAGTCAACACTGCCTGCAGCTAAATCACAAGTCATTCTTACTTGTTGTTCAAACTGTGATGTAACACAAGCATCTAAAGTAAAATGCCCACTATTATGTGGCCTAGGAGCTATCTCATTAATTAAGAGTTCACCATTTGTGGTAATAAAAAATTCTACAGCCATTACTCCACAATAATTTAATTTTTCGGCTAATCGTTTAGCTTCTTGTTTGGCTTTTTCTTGTATAGCGTTTTCTACTTTTGCAGGAACTGTTGTATGCACTAAAATACCATTAACATGATGATTTTCAGCCACGGGATAACAAGAAACTTCACCACTAGAAGAACGGGATAGTATCACTGAGATTTCACAAGCCAAAGCGACTTTTTCTTCTAAAACACACTCTGTACTTCCTAAGTCAGAAAATGCTTTTTCTGCTTGGGCAAGGTTATCAACAATCACTTGCCCTTTACCATCATAACCTAGGGAAGCTACTTTCAAAATACATGTTTTATTACCTAGCTGTGAAACCGCTGCTTTAAGCTCTGTTTCTTTATTAATTGGAAAAAAATTTGCTGTTGAAAACCCATTATCAGTCAAAAATGTTTTTTCTCTAACTCGATTTTGAACAAGATAAACTGAATTTGAGCCAGGTCTAACACTGCAATATTTTTCAAGTTTAGCCAAGCTTTCAGTTGGAATATTTTCAAACTCTGTACTAATCACTGAGCATAGTTGAGACATTTTATTTAATGCGGCAATATCATCATACGCAGCATGTATGTGTTCATCTGCAATTCTACCAGCAGGACTATCGGCATCAGGATCTAAAACAGCAACTCGATAACCTAAATTATGAGCTGCCATCACAAACATTCGTCCTAACTGCCCCCCGCCCAACATCCCAATTGTTTGACCCGGCTTAATCATGTTATAACTCCGGTAAATCCATTGCTAATACTTTTTCTTGCTGTTGTTGTCTAAAATCCTTTAATGCATTTGCAACGCCAGTGTTTGAGCTTGCAATCATTGCTGCTGCAAAAAGTCCCGCATTTGCAGCTCCAGCTTCACCAATAGCAAAAGTTGCAACGGGGATCCCTTTTGGCATTTGTGCTATGGAAAGAAGGGAATCTAAACCCTTTAAATATTTTGAACCTACAGGGACACCCAAAATCGGCACGGTTGTTTTAGCTGCTAACATTCCTGGTAAATGTGCTGCACCACCTGCTCCAGCAATAATACACTTAAGACCTCTTTGCTCTGCCTGCTCGGCATATGAAAATAACAAATCCGGTGTTCGATGTGCTGATACTATTTTTTTTTCAAAAGGAATATTCATTGCAGTGAGTTGTAAACAGGCATGTTTCATCACATTCCAATCACTCTCACTTCCCATTACTACGCCGACTAGCGAGCTATTCTTTTCTTTTGCCATAATTTAAACCAATAAAAAAAGGACGGTTATTATACCGTCCTTATAGTTTGCTCTTTTTTAAAAGCTGAGTTTAGAAAAAATGAATTAATTATCTAAAGAGATACTCTAAATAATTAAGAGATTTTTGGATCTAACTCGCCAGTTTTATAACGAGCAAACATTACTTCTAAACTACTCGCTTTAATTTTTGAAGCATGCCCTGCACAACCAAAACCTTCATAGCGTGCCTTACAGATGTCTTTCATGCCTTTTGTAGCTTCTTTTAAGAACTTACGTGGATCAAAATTAGATTTATTTTCCATCAAGTGACGTCTTACCGCACCCGTTGAAGCCATACGTAAGTCAGTATCAATATTAACTTTACGCACACCATTTCTAATCCCTTCTTGAATTTCTTTCACTGGAACACCATAGGTTTGTCCCATATCACCACCATAGTTATTGATAATCTCTAACCATTCTTGTGGTACTGATGATGAGCCATGCATCACTAAATGTGTATTAGGGATGCGTTTATGAATTTCAACAATACGATCAATTCTTAAAATATCACCTTCTGGTTCTTTAGTAAACTTATATGCACCATGAGAAGTTCCTATTGCAATAGCAAGTGCATCAACCCCTGTCAACTTAACAAATTCAGCGGCTTCTTCAGGATCTGTTAATAACATATCTAAATCAAGCTTACCTTCAGCCCCATGACCATCTTCTTCACCCATTTCACCTGTTTCTAATGAACCTAAACAACCCAATTCACCTTCAACTGAAACACCACCAGCATGAGCCATTTTTACCACTTCTGCTGTTGTTGCAACATTATATTCAAATGTTCCAGGTGTTTTTCCATCTGCCATTAATGAACCATCCATCATTACCGAAGTAAAACCTGATTGAATAGAACGTAAACAAATTGCTGGTTCTGAACCGTGATCTTGGTGCATTACAACTGGAATATGAGGGTACATTTCAACTGCCGCAGAAATCAAATGGCGTAAAAATGGTTCGCCCGCATATGATCTTGCTCCTGCAGAACCTTGCATAATAACAGGTGAATCAACTTCATCTGCCGCCTGCATAATCGCATGAACTTGCTCCATATTATTTACATTAAATGCTGGTAAGCCAAAACCTTGATCTGCAGCATAGTCTAACAATTCACGCATAGAAATTAATGCCATGTCATTCTCCTAATTTATTAAATGCTAATTAAAATTCAGTATTTCCTAACCATGAAAATTAAGACTTCATTCTTAATATTCCACTCTTTTCATTAAAAAGTTTTATCACCAATTCGAATAATCTTCAAACCGTTAGTACCACCTAAAACACCATCTAAATCACCTTTACAGATAATAATTAAATCACCATCTTTTGCCTCACCACGACGCTTTAATTCATCAAGGATCTCAGCGGTCATGTTTTCTTTTTCAATTTTATCTAAATTAAAACTTACTGGCATAACCCCTCGATACAAGGTGACTTTACGTCGAGTTGAAACATGTCTTGTAAAGGCATAAATTGGAATTGACGAGCCAATTCGAGACATCCACAAGGTCGTTGAACCGCTTTCCGTTAAAGCAACAATTGCCTTAACCTTAAGATGGTTTGCTGTATACATAGCGGCCATCGCAACTGCTTCATTCACCAATTTAAAGGTGGTATGAATTCTGTGATTCGATGTTGAAACTTGACTTTGTGTTTCAGCAGAACGACAAATTCTATCCATAGCGGCAATCGCTTTATCAGGATATTTACCCATTGCAGTCTCACCCGATAACATCACTGCATCAGTACCGTCAAATACAGCATTAGCTACGTCAAACACTTCCGCACGTGTGGGGATTTGGTTTTCAATCATTGATTCCATCATTTGAGTTGCAGTAATGACTACCTTATTCATCTCCCGCGCTTTGGAAATAAGACTTTTTTGAATAG
>CAYMMQ010000032.1:0-6484 GCA_964391585.1 uncultured Ectothiorhodospiraceae bacterium | reverse complement strand
ATCCCTTTTCTATCAGATAAGGTTCCACCAACAACCACACGAGTAAGAATAGCGTGATCGGCAATACTATCAACCCAAAAAACTAACCGTCCGTCATCAAGAAGCAAAGTATCACCGCGTTTAACATCCGTGACCAATTGCTTGTAACTGATCCCAACACGCTCTTTTGTTCCTGCTCCAACCGCAAGCATAGAGTCAAAAATAAACGGATCACCCTCTTTTAGCTCTATTGAGCCTTTTTGAAAACAATCTATCCTTATTTTAGGACCTTGTAAATCGGCTAAAACACCAATTTGTCGTCCGTGAGCCCTAGCCCTTAAGCGGATTTTTTCAGCTCTTAATTTATGCTCTTCAACAGCACCATGAGAAAAGTTGATCCTTACAACATCAACACCCGCTTCAATTATTTTATCAAGCACCTTAGGGTCATCTGTTGCTGGACCTAAAGTGGCTACTATTTTTGTTCTTCTAAACATAATTATTTTTTATTAATTCCAACCGTTAAGTAAAATCATTGTTATGATTTTGCACGCATTTCTAAAATTTCTACTGCTGGTAATACTTTACCTTCCAAAAATTCTAAAAATGCACCCCCACCAGTTGAGATGTAAGAAACCTGATCCGCTATACCATATTTATCTACTGCAGCAAGCGTGTCACCGCCTCCAGCAATAGAAAAAGCAGAAGATTCTGCAATGGCCATTGAAATTGCTTTTGTTCCTTCACCAAATTGATCAAATTCAAAAACACCTACAGGACCATTCCAAACAATTGTCCCTGCATTTTTTAACACACCTGCCAATTGGGCTGCACTTTCTGGTCCAATATCAAAAATCATATCATCATCTGATACTTCATTGGCATTTTTTAGCTCTGCTACTGCTGATTCAGAAAACTCTTTAGCGCAAACCACATCAGAAGGAACGGGAATATAACCACCTCTTGCTTCTGCGTCTGCTGTTAATTTTTTAGCAGTATCCATTAAATCTGCTTCATAAAGTGATTTACCTACATTGTAATCAGCAGCTGCAATAAAGGTATTCGCTATACCTCCACCCACAATTAATTGATCGACAATTTTTGACAATGATTCTAACACCGTCAGCTTGGTAGAAACTTTTGAACCACCAACAATTGCCACCATAGGTCTTGCTGGATTATGTAGTGCTTTTGCAAGTGCTTCCAACTCTCCTGCTAATAAGGGACCAGCAGCGGCAGTTGGAGCATATTTTGCAACCCCATGTGTTGAGGCTTGTGCTCGATGGGCAGTACCAAAAGCATCCATCACAAATACATCACAAAGTGCTGCATATTGTTTGGATAAATCGTCAGCATTTTTCTTTTCACCAACATTGAAACGAACATTTTCTAACAAAACGACTTCACCTATTGCTGCTTCACATCCATCTAAATAGTTTTTTTCCAAACGGACATTTGTCCCTAATAAACCTGACATATGCTCAGCTACTGCTGCCATTGAAAATTCATCAGTATATTCACCTTCAGTTGGCCTACCAAGGTGAGACATAACCAAAACTTTAGCTCCAGCTTTTAAAGCCAGCTCTATCGTAGGTAAGGAAGCACGAATACGCTTATCAGAAGAAACTTTACCATCTTTTATTGGAACATTAAGATCTTGACGTATTAAAACTCTTTTTCCAGCAAGATCTAAATCACTCATTTTTATTACAGTCATTCTATACTCCTCATTCAACAATCATTTATAATCTTAAAAAAATGCTCTTTTATTTGTTTTTAAAAAGCCTGCGTTTGCTAAAAACATTATTTTAAAATCAACAAAATATTAAGGGTAAGGTAGTTATGAAACTACCTTACCCTTAACTTACTTTATTATGAAATATGCTCTACTAAACGCAACATATTACAAGTATAACCATATTCATTGTCATACCATGATACTAATTTAACAAAAGTACCATCTAAAGCAATACCAGCACCCGCATCAAAAATTGATGAATTTGCTACACCTCTGAAGTCCGTAGAGACTACTTTTTCATCAGTATAACCTAAAGTGCCTTTCATTGAACCTTCAGAAGCTTCTTTCATCGCAGCACAAATTTCATCATATGCTGCAGGATTTTCTAACTCAGCGGTTAAATCCACAACTGAAACATCAGACGTTGGTACACGAAATGCCATGCCAGTTAATTTACCATTTAATTCAGGTAAAACAACACCAACTGCTTTTGCAGCCCCTGTAGAAGATGGAATAATATTTTCTAATATTCCACGACCACCACGCCAATCTTTCAAAGAAGGTCCATCAACTGTTTTTTGCGTTGCTGTTGCAGCATGAACAGTTGTCATTAAACCACGCTTAATACCCCATTTTTCATGAATAACTTTAGCAATTGGCGCTAAGCAGTTTGTGGTACAAGAAGCAGCTGAAACAATTGCTTGCCCAGCATATTCTTCATGGTTAACACCATAAACAAACATTGGTGTTTTATCTTTGCAAGGTGCGCTTTGTACAACTTTTTTAGCACCTGCATCAATATGTGCTTGACAGCTTTCTTCTGTTAAAAAGAACCCCGTACAATCAATGACGATTTCAGCACCAACATCAGACCATTTTAAATTTGCAGGATCACGTTCAGCTGTTAGACGAATTTTACTACCATTAACGACTAGGTTACTATCTTCAACGTCAACATCGCCATTAAAGCGACCGTGAACTGAATCATACTTTAACATATAAGCTAAATAATCGGCTTCAAGCAAGTCATTGATCCCTACAATTTCCATACTTGGAAAGTCCTTACTGATCGCTCTAAAAACCATACGACCAATACGTCCAAATCCATTAATTCCAACTTTTATTGCCATTTACTCCTCCTAAACACTACATTAAAAATTAGTAACAACTCAGCGTATTCATCTTTTAGCCTAGTTTCTGGGTTTTTTTCGTACTCAAATGGTCATATATTCGTATATACTCCCCTTTTCCGTACCTTGTGCCTTGAACTAGGTCAAAATCTAAACACGCTGAACTATTACAAAAATTATTTATATGAAGTTACTTTATAATAGATTCAGCTGTAGCTACAATATTTTCAGCTGTAAATCCAAACTCTTTAAATAATTGATTGGCTGGTGCCGATTCACCAAAATGATCGATACCTACAACAGCACCATCAAAACCGACATATTTACCCCAAGCAGCCGTTACACCAGCTTCAACAGCAACTCTTGCTCTCACATTCGCAGGTAATACACTTTCTTGGTATGCTGCATCTTGTGCTTCAAAAGATGACGTACAAGGAATTGATACCACGCGAACATTTTTACCATTTGCTGTTAATTGTTTTGCAGCTTCAACCGTAATTCCAACTTCTGAACCTGTTGCAATTAAGATCACATCAGCAGTGCCATTACAATCTACTAGCACGTAACCACCTTTTGCAATATTTGCAATTGTTTCAGCAGAGCGCTCTTGATGATCTAAGTTTTGACGAGAGAATATTAAACAACTTGGGCCATCAGTTTTTTCAATTGCTTGTCTCCATGCAACCGCAGATTCAACCGCATCTGAAGGACGCCAAACAGACATGTTTGGGATCATCCGTAATGTTGCAATTTGTTCTACCGGTTGATGCGTTGGACCATCTTCACCAAGACCAATTGAGTCGTGAGTGTATACAAATAGTGCTCGTTGCTTCATTAATGCCGCCATTCTTAAAGCATTTCTAGCATATTCTGAGAACATTAAGAATGTTGCACCAAACGGTATGAATCCGCCATGTAATGCCATACCATTCATCATGGCAGACATACCAAATTCACGCACACCATAACTGAGGTAGTTACCAGCAGCATCATCAACCACAGACTTACATTCTTTCCATGTAGTTAAGTTTGAAGGCGATAAATCTGCTGAACCACCAAAAAATTCGGGTAACGTCGCTGAAAATCCTTGGATTGATTGCTGTGAAGCTTTTCTTGAAGGAATCGAAGCTGCATTATCAACCACTTGTGCAATAAATTTGTCTGCTTCTTCTGACCAGTTTGCAGGAAGATCACCCGCCATACGACGCGTAAATTCACTTGCCAATTCTGGGTAAACATCTTGATACTCAGCAAAACGCTCATTCCAATTGCTTTCAGCAGCTTGTCCTTTTGTTTTTGCATCCCATGCACTATACACATCATCTGGAATATCAAACGGTTCATGACTCCAACCGATATTTTCACGTGTTGCAGCAACTTCATCATGTCCAAGAGCAGCTCCATGACAATCATGAGTACCTGATAAGTTTGGAGACCCCATACCAATAATTGTTTTACAACAAATCATTGTTGGACGATCGTCAACTGATCTAGCTTCTAATGTTGCTTTTCTAACAGCTTCTGCATCGTGACCGTCAACATCACGAATTACATGCCAGCCATAAGATTCAAATCGTTTAGGGGTATCATCTGTGAACCATTTATCAACTTCACCATCAATGGAAATGCCATTATCATCGTAAAAAGCGATGAGTTTACCTAAGCCCAATGTCCCTGCCAAAGAGCAAGCTTCATGTGAAATACCTTCCATCATACAACCATCACCTAAAAACACATAGGTGTAATGATCCACAATTTTATGATGCTCTCTATTAAATTGTGCAGCTAATGTTTTTTCAGCTAATGCCATACCAACAGCATTAGTAATACCTTGTCCTAAAGGACCTGTTGTTGTTTCAATACCCGGCGCATAACCATACTCTGGATGCCCTGGTGTTTTTGAGTGTAACTGACGAAAGTTTTTTAAATCATCAATACTTAATTCATACCCTGTTAAATGCAATAAAGAGTAGATTAACATGGAGCCATGTCCATTTGATAACACAAATCTATCTCTATCTGCCCATTCTGGATTTGCTGGATTATGCTTCATAAAATCATTCCATAGCACTTCAGCAATATCAGCCATACCCATAGGTGCTCCTGGATGACCTGAATTGGCTTTTTGTACTGCATCCATACTTAAAGCACGAATTGCATTTGCTAGGTTTTTACGTTCTGGCATTCTTATCTCCTGATTTTAGGGGAAGTTACATTAATTTATCGCTAAAAAGATTAGTTCATTTATTATTCTGCTAAAAAACTAAAATTACATCTGTTTTTTATTAAAATAATTACTACAACTGAACTTTACTCTATGATTGAATTTGTTAGGTCATAATTAAAAAAAGGATAACAAACAAGAATAAAACTTATTTTTAAGAGTTATTCAATCATTAAAGCCCTATATTCTCACCTAAATTTATGATAACAGCAACAAATATCCATAAAAAATTAATAATTACTTAATATTTTGTTATAAATCCGACATGAATGAAGCTAATACAACAAATTAAATTAACCAGCTTATACATTGATTTTTAAAACAAAAACACAAAGATAGCCTAGCAAACTCATTCCTCAAGCCATTTTATCGAGCACCCCATGCTAGGGATTTGTTCTTTAGGACCATGATTTGTTTGAGCAACCTGTAGCATTGCATCATAAAGTTCTCTTTTAACATTGGGAGTTGCGGTTTCTTTTCGAGAGGCATCTAGTCGCCCACGATATTGCAATGTTAAGTTCTTGTTATAACCAAAAAAATCTGGTGTGCAAACTGCACCATATGATTTTGCGACTTCTTGGCTTGCATCGATAAGATACGGGAAGTTGAAGCCGTATTTCTCCGCTAGTAATTTCATGTTTTCAGCTGAGTCTTCCTTATATTGTTTCTTATCATTTGACATAATTGCCACACTTTTTATACCGACTTTTTCTAAGTCAGTTGTATCCCTAACTAATCTTTCAATAATTGCTTTTACATAGGGACAATGGTTACAAATAAACATCACCAGTAAGCCGTTTTCCCCGCAACACTGTTCTAAAGTCCAAACTTTTCCCATCGGATCCGGTAACTTAAAATCTAGTGCTGCTGCTCCAAAATCACACACGGGGGTTTCTAAACTCACCATTATTCTTCTCCATTCGGTAATAATTATTTGCTTTATGAGCGATGCTGATGATACAGAGTCTGCAAGAAGTTTTGCTTGGATGTTGTTTCTAATTTATGCCAAAACCTTTTAGAATCTGGGGCACCAAGTTTACACTTTTATACCCTAAATCAAGCTGAAACAACTCAAAAAGTAATTAATAACTTATATTAAAAGCTCTTGCTACTAATGATCTATTTCTCGGTTTTTCTTCTTATCAGCTTTTTCTTCTTCTAGTTTTTTGGCTTTTTCCTCTTCTAACCTTTCTTCTTCTTTTTTATCTTCTGCAATCCGTTCTTTAAGATCTTCTTCTAGAACTTGAGCTTGATCAAACAAGTCTTTAATATATTCATTTTTATAGGATGACAAAGTTATAGCATGTTGAATTTTTTGTACAAAATCCAATCCTTTTTTATGTTCTTTATTTTCAATACAATTGTGTACTTGTTTTGTATAAAATTGGTTGATAACAGCAAATTTATAACCCA
>CAYMMQ010000031.1:2189-20211 GCA_964391585.1 uncultured Ectothiorhodospiraceae bacterium | reverse complement strand
GGTCGCAACAAGTTTCATGTGACGGTCGAATACAGTGTTGAACGTTCACGATCAACGGAAACCGCCCGTCCAGACATCGTCCTCTTCGTTAATGGTATTCCGTTTTGCGTGATTGAGTGTAAAGCGCCGCAGATTGAAGTGGAACAGGCCGTTTCGCAGTCGATCAGAAATCAGAATGATGACTATATCCCGAAACTCTTCATCTACAGTCAGATGGTGTTGGCTCTGAATAAAAACAGCGCCATGTACGCAACAACGGGAACCGCTGCAAAATTCTGGGGTGTATGGAAAGAGCCACAGATGGATAACGGCGAGCGCGAGTTTGAAAAACTGGCAGCAGTAGTCAACCAACCACTCGCCGAGGATGTTATCGCCAGAATTTCTTCTACCTTTGATGTTAAGCCGGAAGCGTTTACGGGCAGCAGACTGGTGATCGAGCAGGATAAATCTCTGTTCTCCCTTTGCCGTCCGGAAAGGCTTTTGGAATTGGCGTGGAAATTTACTGTGTTTGATGGGGGAATCAAAAAGGTTGCCCGCTATCAGCAGTATTTCGTCATCAAGTCTACCCTGAACCGGGTTAAGCACTTCGATAGCACCAATTCACGTAAAGGCGGTGTGATCTGGCACACTCAGGGGTCAGGAAAATCCCTGACTATGGTGATGCTGGCCCGGAACCTGGCCTTAGATCTTGAAATTCTGAACCCGCGAATTGTACTTGTGACAGACCGTGATGACCTCGACAAACAGCTTGGGAACACCTTTGCCGCATGTGGTCTTGAGGCTAATCGAGCGACTTCAGGTAGAAATTTGCTGGAACTGGTTGTTGAAAAGAAATCAGGAATTATCACAACCCTTATCCATAAATTCGACAAGGCGTATACGGTAAAAAAATATCGAGATGAGTCACCCGACATTTTTATTCTTGTGGATGAGAGTCACCGCACTCAGTTCGGCTCTTTTTCGGCTCGGATGAGACAGATGTACCCTTATGCCTGTTACCTCGGATTTACAGGAACTCCACTACTGAAAAAGGAAAAAAATAGTTTCAACAAATTTGGCGAGTTAGTAGAGCCTCATTATTCAATTTCGCAGGCTGTTGAAGACGGAGCTGTAGTTCCTCTATTGTATGAGGGACGTCATGTAGAGATGACTCAGAATCAGGCTGCTGTAGATTTGTGGTTTGAAAGGCATACTCAAGGATTGACCAAAGAGCAGCAGGCTGATCTGAAACGGAAGTATGCACGAGCGGAAATGCTGAATAAGGCAGATCAGGTCATATATATGAGAGCTTTTGATATAAGTGAAAACTTTCGCGCCAACTGGCAAGAAACCGGATTCAAAGCTCAGTTGGTGGCACCGAATAAAGCATCCGCGCTCAAGTACAATGCTTATCTGAATGAAATTGGTATTGTCAGTTCTGATGTTGTTATTTCACCACCTGATATGCGTGAAGGCTATGAGGAAACCGACGATGAAACAACTGATGAAGTGGTAAAGTTTTGGAAAAAAATGATAAAACGCTATGGCAGTGAGGAAGAGTACACTAAGCAACTCATTAACCAGTTCAAACATGGCAGTGAACCAGAAGTTCTTATTGTTGTTGATAAATTGTTAACTGGGTTTGACGCCCCACGAAACACGGTCCTCTATTTGTGTAGGGTTCTTAGAGAGCATACACTGCTTCAAGCAATTGCTCGGGTCAACCGTCTTTATGAAGGCAAGGAATTTGGCTTTATTATCGACTACGCAAGTGTCCTCGGTGAATTGGATAAAGCGCTTACGATGTATAGCGCATTTGAAGGATTTGATGAAGCCGATCTTGTTGGTACCTTGACATCTATTAATAGTGAAATAGAAAAATTACCAGGCCGCTACTCTGATCTCTGGGAGTTGTTTAAAACGGTTAAGCATTCCAATGATGAAGAAGCTTATGAAGTACTGCTTGCTGATGACGAGCTAAGAGAAGAATTTTACGGACGTCTTTGTGAATTTGGGAAAAATCTCGGCATCGCACTTTCTTCCGAAAAATTCTTAACTGAAACGGATGAAAAAACTTTGTCAAGATACAAGCTAGATCTTCGGAAATTCCAATCTCTCAAGGCTTCCGTAAAATTGCGATATGCTGAAGCAATTGATTACCGTGATTATGAGCCCAAAATCAAGAAGCTGTTGGATACTCATATTCAAGCCAATGAAGTCATTCAGCTTAACGAACCCGTCAATATCTTCGACGAAAAAATGTTTAATGAAGTCAAAGAGGAACAGGGAGTATATCCAACAAAGAAAAGCACTGCATCCAAAGCTGACACGATTGCTCACGCTACGAGGAAAGTAATTACAGAGAAAATGGATGAAGATCCCGCTTTTTACGAGAAGTTCTCAAAATTGATCCAACAGGCGATTGATGACTTCAGAGCAAAACGATTATCAGATTTAGACTATCTCAACAAGGTCGTTGAGATCCGAAATAAAGTCGTAGGCAAAGTACATGATGATATACCAGATAAACTTTCTGGTAATGAAAATGCCATGGCCTATTTTGGCGTGCTTAAACCTTTTGTAGAGCAGGCCACAAATTCTTCTTTCAGCACGGAGAACTTGGAACTTATCGAAGAGATAGCAGTTGATATGGCAATAGCAATTCATGGTATTTTGGAACAACATAAAAAAGTTCATTTCTGGGATGATGAAGATGCTAAAAAACAAGTGCTTAATGAGATTGATGATTATTTCTATGATGAGCTTAAAACAGGAAGAGGCATTGAGTTGTCACTTGATCAGATGGATGATATTCTCGAGAAAGTGTTGCAAGTGGCAAAGAACAGGAGTTATAAATGATGACGACCGCAATCCACAACGATAAGCGATCGATAGTTTATGGGCGAAAAATTATAGATTTCAGTCTGTTGTACTGTGATAGAAAAACAATGGAAATTGTGGTTCATCCTGACAGTAGTATTACTGTCAAAGCACCGATCGAATCTGATATTGCATTTATTGAAAAGAAGATAGTTAAAAGAGCACGCTGGATTCTAAGGCAACTGAATTATTTTAAACAGTTTAACCCAAAGACTCCTGAACGGTGTTATGTGAATGGAGAAACCCACTTGTATCTTGGAAAGCAATACCGATTAAAGTTAGTGAAAGGAACAGGTAACTCAGTCAAATTATCTCGTGGATTCTTTTATGTCACTTGCCAGAAGGAGCCTACCTTAGATAGTGTTAAGAAATTTTTAAATCAATGGTATTATGAAAAGGCTCAGCTACAATTTTCGGAGAGTATGGAGCGTTGTTGGCAGAAATTTAATAATCTAGGCATTGGCAAACCTAAAATTACCATAAAGCGAATGCAAAAAAGGTGGGGTAGCCTTTCAGACAAAGGTACAATAACTCTTAATACTGATCTGATTAAAGCTCCTAAAGAATGCATTGATTATGTTGTTACGCACGAGTTGTGTCACCTGAAATATCATAATCATAGCTCAGAATTTTATAAGCTCCTAGACTCTGTCATCCCAAGATGGGAGAAGATAAAACACAAACTCGAACTCAGTATGACGTAGATGCTTAAAGAACTGTGGCCAAGAAAATTGTAGTCTAATTTTATTAAATTATGACCTACTTTTAAAAAACCGTAATCGATTAGCATTAGTCACTACGGTTACGGACGACAAAGCCATCGCTGCACTGGCAAAAGCGGGCGCTAATAACCAACCGGTCATCGGGTAAAACAGCCCAGCGGCAAGCGGTATACCAATAATATTATAGATAAATGCAGCAAAAAGATTTTGCTTGATATTTTTAATGGTTGCTTTAGAAATAGCAATTGCGGTTGAGACGTTCATTAAGGAATTTCCCGCCAAGGTAATATCAGCGTTCTCAATCGCAACATCTGTTCCACTGCCAATGGCAAAGCCAGTGTTTGCCTGAGCCAACGCTGGGGCATCATTAATGCCATCACCAACCATGCCAACTTTAAAGTCTTGTTGTTGTAAGTCGGTAATCACTTTTAGCTTGTCTGCAGGTTTAACTTCACTATAAACGCTTGTGATCCCTAATTCATCTGCAATAGCTTTAACACTTTGCTGGGTATCACCCGAGCATAAAACAAGATGAATGCCTTGTTGTTGTAATGCTTTAATTGCTTGCCTGCTGTCAGAGCGCAGTGGATCTTGAACTGCAAAAAAACCTAAAACTTCAGTTGGATTGGCAAGCCACACCGTTGTGCTAGCATGACTTAATGTCTCAAACTTTTTTTGTAGATCGTTAGGAATATGAATCATTTTATCGTGCATAAAACGGCGATTGCCTACAAAAACCATTTTTTTATTAACCAAACCTTGCACGCCCCTGGCACTGATGGCTAAAAATTGTTCGCTTTTAAGCTTGGGTATCTTTCTTGTTTCAGCTTCAGTTAAAATGCTTTCAGCCAATGGATGTTCAGAATGCACTTCTAATGAGCTGGCAAGTTGTAATAACATATTCTCATCTAGCTCTGGGTAAATAAGACTATTAGGATTAATAATAATATCAGTAATACTTGCCTTGCCTTGAGTAAGTGTCCCTGTTTTATCAACGACCAGATGACTTATTTGACTGGCTGTTTGTAGTGCATCGCTATTTTTGATCAAAATGGCTAGTTGAGCAGCTTTACTGGTGCCCATCATAATGGCGATAGGTGTTGCCAAGCCTAAGGCACAGGGACAGGCAATGACTAAAACGGCAATACTGCAACTTAATGAGTATGCTAACTGTGGTTCTGGTCCAATGGTTAACCAAGTCACAAAAGTAATTATTGCAATCACAATGACAATGGGTACAAAAATACCCGCAACTTTATCCACTAAGCGACCAATTTGCGGTTTACTGACTTGAGCTTTTTTCACCATCGTTATTATATGGGCTAGGGTGGTATCATCCGCTAATTTATCCACTTTAAACGTAAAGCTGCCCATTTTATTCACACTGCCAGCAATCACTTGATCATTAATTTTTTTATTTATTGCTTGTGATTCTCCTGTTAACATGGATTCATCGATACTGGAACTACCACTGATAATGGTGCCATCAAGCGGAATTCTCTCCCCTGGTTTCACTTTGATAATATCGCCTTGCACAATATATGAAACAGGCAGTCTGATCTCCATATCATCAACGATCACAATAGCCGTTTTAGGTGCAATCTCAATAATACTGGCAATTGCTTCGCTGGTAGTATGTTTGGCTTTAATTTCCAAGACATGGCCAATTTGTAAAAAGGCTAAAATCATCACTGCCGCATCAAGATATAGATGTTGTGCATTAGGGATAAAATTAGGATTAATAATAATGATCAGCGAAGATATCCAAGCTGCAAAGGTGCCAAGAGCAACTAAACTATCCATATTGGCACGTTTATGGCGAACTTGTTTTAGGGCACTAACATAGTAGTTTTTGCCACTAAACCACATAGTCGCAAGACAGAGCAAGGCGATAAGAAACCAAACGCTTTGAGCTGCTAAACCAAGAAAAACATCCGTAGCTGTTAATTGGGGTAACCAAGCTAAGTGCTCAGCAAGCATAAGGCTTATTGCAACAATGGCCGCTACAATCGCCCGTTGCCAACAACGATTAATATCTAATTCAGTTTGTTTTTTTTGTTCTATGGCAGGATCGCTGTATTGCTCGATAATGTTGGCATCAATTCCTGCTTTTTGTAAAATGACTAATAATTTGGCTGGATGATAATGACTATTGAGCTGTAAAATTCCATTATTGCTGTTATCTGGATGATCTATAAAGGATAGGTCGCTGACATTTGTATTGTTTTCAAAAAGCTCAAGGCTTTGTTGTTGAAAGGATTTATTAAGGCTAATTTGAAATTGCTGATTTAAGACTTTTTTTTTTCAAGCTGGGCTTGATAGCCTTTATTTATAATTGCCTTAACAACCTGCGACGGCTCACCTCCATAAACAGAGGCTGTTTTTTCCAGTAAATTGACTGAAGCATTACTAACACCGGCAACGTTAAAAATGGCTTTTTCAACCGATGAGACACAGCTTGCACAAGTCATATCTTCAATATTGATGCTATAACTTTGCTGTGGTTGGTTTTGCTCGTTTGTTGTGCTGTTACGCGCCACACTAGTGTTAGAGGTGATTTTATCGCTTTTGTCAGCTTCATCTGCTTTGAGTGTCGCAGGAAAACCGGCATCACTAATGGCTTTTATCAGCTGCTCAGCTTCACCGCCCACCACAGAGGCTTGAGCATTTTCTAGATCCACATCAATGGATACCACACCATTAACCGCTAAGGCCGTTTTGCTTACCGTAGCAACACAGTGGCCACAATTCATCGAACTAATGTTCAGAATATAGTGATTATTTAATGGCTTGTTCATTATAAGGTTCCTTTTTTATAACAAGTGATTTCCAAAGAAAATAAATAGCAGGAATAATAAATAAAGTTAATAATAAGGCACTGATCATACCACCAATCATTGGGCCGGCAATGCGTTGCATGACTTCTGAGCCAGTACCATGACTTAACATAATTGGAATAAGCCCCATCACAATTGCTGCTGCTGTCATCATAATGGGTCTGACTCGCTGTCCTGCTCCTTGTAATACTGCTTGTTTGATGTCTTCAACAGAAATTTTACGCTTTTGGTGCAGTGCAATTTGCTGGGTTTGTTTCAAGCTTTGGTTAAGGTAAACCAACATTAATACTCCAATTTCTACTGTTACTCCAGCTAAGGCGATAAATCCAACTCCAACGGCAACCGATAGCTCATAATTTAACAGGTACATTAACCAAAAACCACCAATCAAGGCGAAAGGCAGGGTTCCCATAATAATAATCACTTCAATGATATTACGAAAATTGACATATAACAATAACATAATAATTGCTAAAGTTAGCGGGATAACCATGCTCAAACGTTCTTTAGCCCTAACCATATATTCATATTGCCCTGACCACGTTATTGAATACCCTGCAGGAAGCTTCACCTGATCGCTAACGGCACGTTGAGCATCCTTGACATAAGAGCCTAAGTCACGGCCATCGATATCCACTAAAGTCCAGCCATTTAAGCGAGCATTTTCACTTTTTATCGCAGGAGGTCCATCTTTAATACGAATATCCGCAACATCTGCCAAAGCAATGCGTTGATTATTTGCGGTAATCAATGGTAATAAGCGAATTTTTTCTACCGAGTCCCGGTAATCCTGTGGGTATCGAATATTGATGGGGTATCGCTCTAAACCTTCAACCGACTGAGTGACTTGCATACCACCGACGGCAGCTTTAATCACTTGTTGAATATCAGCAATATTTAATCCATATCTAGCAGCCTTATCTCGGTCAATATCGGTGCTGATATAACGGCCACCAGCAACCCGTTCAGAATATACGGATGCCGTTCCGTTCACTTTTTTTAGTACCATTTCTAACTGTTTACCAATTTTTTCAATTTCTTTTAAATCAGGCCCGGCTACTTTAATGCCTACGGGAGTTTTTATTCCAGTGGCTAACATATCAATACGTGTCTTAATCGGCATTACCCAGGCATTGGTTAAACCAGGAAATTTCACTAAGGCATCAAATTCCTTGCGTAAACTTTCACTGCTAACACCCGCGCGCCACTCACTTTTTGGTTTTAATTGAATCAGGGTTTCTATCATAGTTAAAGGTGCTGGATCGGTTGCACTATCGGCTCTGCCAATTTTACCAAATACGGTTTTAACTTCAGGAACCGTTTTAATTAATTTATCGGTCTGTTGTAATAATTCTCTAGCTTTGCCGATAGAAAGTCCTGGATAAGTCGTTGGCATATACATCAGATCGCCTTCATCAAGTGGAGGCATAAACTCACTACCAATTTGACTGATAGGCCAAAAACCAAGCGCCAAAATAAAAGCAGCTACCAAAATCATGCTTTTAGGTTCATTTAAAAAATGTTTTAGTATGGGAGTATATAAATAGCTTATTAATCGGTTAAGTGGATTTTTGTTTTCAGCGAGTATTTTGCCACGTACAAAATAGCCCATTAGTACGGGAACCAAAGTAATGGATAATCCAGCAGCAACTGCCATGGCATAGGTTTTGGTATAGGCTAAAGGAGCAAATAATTTACCCTCTTGTGCTTCAAGAGTAAAAACAGGTAAGAAGCTCATGGTAATAATCAATAATGAAAAAAATAACGGTGGGCCAACCTCAACGGATGCGTCAGCGATTACTTGCCATCGATTGTTATCTGTTAAGGGAGTTTTTTCAATGTGTTTGTGAACATTCTCTATCATCACAATGGCACCATCTACCATTGCGCCAATGGCTATCGCAATACCACCTAAGGACATGATATTGGCATTTAAACCTTGTAGATGCATAATGACAAAAGCCCCGAAAATTCCCATGGGTAAGCTGATAATGATCACTAAGGAAGAGCGAAAATGAAATAAAAATATGGCACAAATTAATGCCACAACAATAAATTCTTCCATTAATTTTTCATATAAGTTATTTACGGCATGTTTGATTAAGTTGGAACGATCGTAGGTGGTAATAATTTTTACGCCTGCTGGTAAACCTTTTTTCAATTCTGTTAATTTATTTCGAATTAATTCAATGGTTTTTTGTGCATTTTCTGCAAAACGCATCACAACATATGCGCCAACAACCTCACCTTCGCCATTTAATTCCGCAATGCCTCGACGCATTTTGGGCCCCGTTACAACATCAGCAATATCTTTAAGTTGTAATGGCGTGCCATTAAGATTTAGTCCCAAAGGAATTTTTTCTATATCAGCGACATTTTTTAAATACCCACTTACCGTTACCATATATTCCGCTTCGGCCATTTCTAGCACCGATGCCCCAGACTCTTGATTACCTTTTTGGATGGCGGTTTTAATTAGGCTTAAAGGAATGTTATAAGCACGTAATTTTTCAGGATCAACAATAACTTGATATTGTTTAACCATGCCGCCGATAGTTGCAACTTCTGCCACACCAGGAACGGTTTGTAGTTCATATTTTAAAAACCAATCTTGTAAACTACGCAATTGACTAATATCATTTTTACCGCTTTTGTCCACTAAGGCATAGCCATAAATCCAGCCAACTCCTGTTGCATCCGGTCCTAATTGAGAAATTGCTCCAGCAGGCAAGGTTGCAGAAACTTGGTTTAAATATTCTAATACCCGTGAACGTGCCCAATAAAGATCGGTTCCTTCTTCAAAGATAATATAAACATATGAGTCACCAAAAAAAGAAAATCCTCGCACAGTAACGGCTTTGGGAACCGATAACATCGCCGTGGTTAAGGGGTAGGTGACTTGATCTTCAACAACTTGTGGTGCTTGACCAGGAAAAGAAGTTTTAACAATGACCTGAATATCGGATAAGTCGGGAATGGCATCAATTGGGGTGTTTTTTACTGAATAAATGCCTGCACCTAGTAGCACCAGTGTGGATAAAATAATAAAAAAACGATTATGGACAGACCAATGAATAATTGAAGCAATCATCACATCGCCCCATGTTCAACTTTTATGATTTCAATGGAATTATCAGGATGTTTTTCAACTAAAAAATGCATTTTTTGTTTGATGCTAATATCGTTGATATCAATAGATTTATTCAGTTTAAAATCCATTAACATATCAGGCCAACCCCATTGTTTAACTGCTTTGTGTTCAATAGTGAGCATATAATCTTCGTGCATCACGTCCACGACTTCACCATCGAGCCATGCTTGGTTGGGGTTATCTATCGCTTTGGACATGTTCATTTTCATATGCATTTCTTGCTGATGTTGTTGGGGTTTATTGTTATCCGCACTTTCTTCCATCCGTGCAAAAGAAGCACTTAAGTTAGATTCAGAATCAATGAGAAATTGAGCAGAAGTTACGATAACATCGTTTTCTTTTAAACCCTCAAGTATTTCAATATAATGACTACTTTCATCTCCGATTTTTACTGCAACAGAAACAAATTTACCATCTCCCAGCGATTTTACAACGCGTTGGATTTTACCACTACGGATAAGCGCTTCACGCTTGATTAAGAGGCTTTCTTTGTCCAATAAATTATGAATAGTGAGCCTAGCAAACATATTGGGTTTTAATTTATCATCTTGATTATTAAAGCGTATTCTAACTTGTAGGGTGCGAGTATTTATATTTAAAATGGGGTAGATATAATCAACTTCACCTTGCCAAATGGTATCTGGATAAGATGCTACGGACATTTCTACCTTCTGCCCTTTTTTTACCCAAGCACTTTGAGATTCAAATACTTCGGCAATAACCCAGACGGTATCAAGTTGGCCTATGGTTAAAACATCGATGGATGGTTTTACAAACATTCCTTCGCGAATATTGAGCTTTTCAATAAAACCGTCGTGCTTAGCAAAATAAGCAATATTCTGTTTTACTTGACGGCTTTGTTTGAGTTGCTTGATTTGATCGGATTCTATACCTAAAGCAAGCAAGCGCTCTTTTGAGGCATTTATTAATATTTTGTTATTGTTTTTTAAGGCGCTTAAATATTCTTCTTGGGCATTCACTAAAATAGGGCTGTATAAACCAAATAATTTTTGATCTTTTTTAACTACATCCCCAGTAGCTCTTACTAATAAATTTTCAACCCAGCCTTCTACCCTTGTATGTAAATGATAAATTTTTTCTTCATCAAAGCTAACATAACCAACCGTATTAATTTTTTTATCTAAGTGTCCCTTTGTTACTTTAGCCAGACGAACACCCAAATTATTTTCGACAATGGGCGAAATTTTTACCACGCCTTGCTCAATATTATCCTCTTTATAAACAGGTACTAAATCCATTCCCATCGGTGATTTACCTGGTTTATCACGGCGAAAATTAGCATCCATTGGTGCAACCCAATAGTCAATTTTTTGTTCTTTTGTTTTTCCTTTGCTGCTGTCTGCTGATTGATTAGTTTGTTGAACTGTGAAAAAATTATTGGTCAATGGTTGTAAATAAATGCCAGCTATCACGCCAATAGCGATTAAGATTAAACTGCTTAATGTTTTATTCATTGTTTTTTCTGTGCCATGGTTGATGATAATAATTGTTGATCGTGTTTTGAAGGTAAATAATACATCAAGCTACTCTTACTTTTTAGCAAATCAACCGTAATACGTCGTTCATCTAAAAATACATTTAAACTATCAATATAAGCACGCATCACATCGGTAAAAATACCATGATCCGATTGATAAGCAAGCAAGGAGGATTCCGTTTGTTGTTTAGCCTGAGGAATAAGTAAACGATGATAAAGATCAAGACGCTGCTGCAGTCGCTGTGCATTAATAAACTCTTGCTTAATTTCGCTAGTCATTTGCTTTAACACTTCCAAGCGTTGTTCTTTTTTTGCTTCGTAAGCATAAGTGCTGGCGAGCAACTTTTTATCCTGGCGCATTGCAGTAAAGATGGGTAAATCCATGCTAATATTGGCAGAAATTAAGTCAGCTCTTTTTTGACCGGTAACGGCATTTTGTCGATGGGCATAGCTAACATTTAATCCCCAGTTGGGTTTATAGCTTTCTTTAATCAATTGCATATTTTGCTGTTCGATTTTGAGCTTTTGATCTTGCTGTTGGATAACAGGATGCTTTTGAAGCCATTTTTGAAGCTGTTGTTGAAGCTGTTGTTCTGGAAGATCAGTTTGAGAGATAAGAAGTACCGGTAATTCCTTAGATATCTTAAATTGACGATGAGACTCTCCTAACCAGCGAGAAATTTTAGCGCGTTGCTGGTGAATTTGTTGCTTAATGTGTAACAACCTATCATCCAAGCGACTTAAGGCTAACTGTGCATGAATGAGATCTTGTTGATTATTTCTGCCAACAGAAAATAAGGATTGTACAATATCCACTAATTGAGTAAATATTTTTTTATTTTTAAGCACTGTTTTTTTAGCTTGCTCCCAATAATAGATCTCAAAATAGTTTAAACGAACTTCTTTTAAAATCATAAGCTTGCGTTGTTTCTGTTGTAAAGCAATTAATTCAGCCTGATAAATTCCCTGTTCTTTTTTTATTTTAAGGCTATCTCCAGCGGGAAATTGCTGTGTTAAGCCAAGTTTCACTTGCGTCATATTGTCTTGAGCTAAATTAAAGCTATCCGTAGGCACATTGGTCACAGCAAATTGTAATTTGGGATCCATAAGTTGACTATTGGCGGTAGCAGACTCTGTTAGGGAGCGGATTTGCCATTGCAGGCCTGATAGACCATGTTCTTGGGTGAGGGCAATTTTCTCAGCTTGTGCTAAAGTAAGCGGGTTAAGAGCAGAGTCCTTGTTGATAGTTTGAGCCGTAACGATTGTTGAGGTGCTTAACAAAACTACAAGCATGAAATAGTAGATTTTTGTTTGAAATGTTTGATCGAATAAATATTGTTTAAAAAAACACATTATTAACTCCTAAGTGAGGTATGATATTGATCAAAACCGCCATGCTTTGAGTTGCCTAGTTTAACATAGTTCAACATAGTTAAATATCGTTTAACTCTTAGGCTGAAATTTAACGGTTGTTAACAAGCTAATTGCTGAAATTTGTCATAAACATGAAATTGATAAAACCAAAAAACAAACAAAAACAAAGTACAAAACCATTACGAATTGTTGCAGGAAAATGGCGCGGTCGAAAAATTAACTTTGTGGATGCACAAGGATTGCGACCTACATTAGATAGGGTGCGTGAAACCTTATTTAATTGGTTGCAGCGCGATATTTATGACGCTATTTGTCTGGATTTGTTTGCAGGAAGTGGAGCCTTAGCTTTAGAGGCTTTATCCAGAGGCGCTAAACATGTCACTTTAGTTGATATAAATATTGCAACCACTGCACAAATTAAGCATAATCTATCTTTATTAGCGTGTTCTGATGCAAGTGTTTATACCCAATCAGCTATGGACTTTTTGCAACAACAAATTTCTCAACAACAAACTGCTCAACAACAAAGCTGTTATGATGTGGTGTTTTTGGATCCACCTTTTCATAAACAGTATCTTGCACCTATTTGTGAGCGTTTGGAAACGGGTAGTTTTTTGCATAACAATAGCCTAGTATATATTGAAGTTGAAGATACGCTGGATATGACTTTATTGCCACAAAACTGGAATATGGTAAAAGAAAAAAATAGCAGTCAGTTTTCTTATTATCTTTTTGAGCGCTGTTAAACATATTAAAATGGAAAATTTTATGGGTGTCCTTATTTATCACAATCCACAATGTTCAAAATCTCGAAATACCTTAGAAATTCTTAATGAACAAGGTATTAAAGCTGAGCTTATTGATTATTTAGCAAATCCTCCTTCAGAGCAACAACTTGAATTTATTTTGAGTGCTTTAAAAATGAGTGCTAGAGAGTTGATGCGCCAAGGAGAGCTTGAGTATAAAGAAAATAACTTAGATAATGCTGATTTAACTGAGCAAGATTTAATTAAAATGATGGTGAAATTTCCTATTTTGATTGAGCGTCCGATTGTCATCAGTGAAAAAGATGGGAAAAAAAAGGTTGCTATAGGTAGACCTCCTGAAAGTGTATTAGATATTTTGTCCTAAGGTTATTATCTTTTGCTATTTGAAGCTACTAATACAACTGAGCCATTATTAGTTCAACTTAACGCTGCCCAGCAACAGGCCGTTGTCAGTGATGCGCAAAATATTTTGGTATTAGCGGGTGCTGGTAGTGGCAAAACTCGTGTTTTGGTGCATCGCATCGCTTGGTTAATACAACAACACCGTGTTCCCCCTCATGCAATTCTAGCGGTAACTTTTACCAATAAAGCTTCCAAAGAAATGTCAGAACGGATTGAGACGATTTTAAATATGCCGCTCCGAGGTATGTGGGTGGGAACTTTTCATGGTTTGGCGCATCGTTTATTACGCACGCATTGGAATACGTTGGGTTTATTGGAAAACTTTCAAATTCTCGATAGCGACGATCAAAAGCGTTTAATTAAACGTATTATGAAAGAACTTCAAATTGATGATAAAGAGCTCCCCTTAAAAGAAATTCAAAGCTTTATTAATCATTGTAAAGAAAATGGCAGACGTTATGCGGATTTAGAACCGGTTTATGATTATCGTTACCGCTGTTTTCATGAAATTTATGCCACATATGAAAAAATATGCCAACGCAGCAGCTTAGTTGATTTTGCCGAGTTATTATTACGGGCACATGAATTGTGGTTGCACCATCCTGAAGTATTAGCGCATTATCAACAGCGCTTTCGTTATATCTTAGTAGATGAGTTTCAAGATACCAACACGATTCAATATGCCTGGATTAAAGTCTTAAGTGGAGTGACTAAACATCCTTTAGAACGATCAAATGTGATGGTGGTCGGTGATGACGATCAATCAATTTATGGTTGGCGCGGGGCAAAAATTGAGCATATTCAAAAATTTGAAAAGGATTTTAGCCCTGCCAGTTTGATCCGTTTGGAGCAAAATTATCGTTCAAGTGGCAATATTCTTGCTGCTGCCAATGCAATTATTAGTCATAACCAAGATAGGTTAGGTAAAACTTTGTGGACTGAAGATAAACAAGGTGAGCCGATTTATGTTTATCGTGCTTTTAATGAGTATGATGAAGCCGAGTATGTCACTGCAACTATTAAAAACGATAAAACGGATGGTGGTTTATATCATCAGATGGCGGTTTTATATCGCTCAAATGCACAATCACGCATCTTGGAAGAATACTTAATTAATGCTTCAATTCCGTATCGTGTCTATGGTGGATTACGGTTTTTTGATCGTGCTGAAATTAAAGATGCCTTGGCTTATTTGCGCTTAATTTTCTCTCCCAGTGATGATGCAGCATTTGAGCGTGTGATTAATTTACCTGCCCGAGGCATTGGACAAAAAAGTATTGAAAAACTACGTCAACATGCAAGACAACATAGCCAGCCATTGTGGGCAAGCTTGCAATCGAGTTTAAAAGAAAAATTATTTACCCCCAAAACCACTAAAACCTTAGCTAATTTTGTACAAATGATTGAAGATTTTTCTTTGCAACTTGTCAGTCAGCATCCTGAGTCGTCAATGGAAGAAAATATTTCTTTGTTTGAGATCCTAGATCAGGTGTATTTACAATCGGGTTTGCGGGAGTATCATGGCAAGGACAGAAGTGAAAAATCACTATCCCGAGTGGAAAATTTAGATGAGCTAGTCAATGCCTTAAAACAGTTTGAGCAACAGTATTTAGATCCTTTTGATGATGAAAATAATACTGCTAGCACCTCTGCAATTAATATTTTGGCAGATTTTTTAGGCAATGCAGTATTAGAATCGACCGAAAATCAAGGTGAAAAATGGGATGACTGTGTGCAATTAATGACCTTACACAGTGCAAAAGGCTTGGAGTTTCCACAAGTTTTTATGGTGGGAATGGAGCATGGTTTGTTTCCTCACCGAATGACGATGAATAATGATTCCGATCTGAGTGAAGAGCGTCGCTTGTGTTATGTGGGGATCACTCGGGCGATGAAAAACTTGCATTTATCCTTTGCCGATAGTCGTACCATTCACGGAAAAACAGAAATTTCTCGGCCTTCGCAGTTTTTAAGTGAAATACCAACGGAATTATTGCATCAAGTTCGCTTAACATCCAAATCTTACCCTGTAAGCCCTCGGGTTGAACCTCAACAAGTTAATTCGAATAGAATAAAAACCATGCATAACGATACTGATGAGTATTACCCGGGTAAACAGGTTTTCCATAAAAAATTTGGTGAGGGCACTATTATCGAGGTGGATGGTGATGGTGAGAAGCAACGTGTGCATGTTAACTTCAAAAATACCAACAGTCGTTGGTTATTAGCACGATTGGCAAAACTGGATTAGTTTATCTACTCGGATTACACTGCGCTAATCCAAGCTACGATTGGTTTGATTGCTGGTATTTTAATAAAAGACTTCTGCAGACTTAATATCTTCTAAAATAACATGATAACTCATTACCCCGCCACGCGTTCTAGTTAGAATTTCATAATTAAACTGATTGTGGATCACGAGTTGACCATTGTATTCTTGCCCATTAATTTTGGTCAGTTTAACTGGATATTTGTCGTATTTGCGTAACTTGCTTTTATCAACGCGGTGGTAACGTTTAACAATCTTGGGTTTTACATTATCATCTTTAAGCTTAAGGTCTTGTTGATGTTGTCTTGATGATTTTTTGCTAAAGTAAACAAAAAGAGGCTTAATTTCCTGCTCATTGACAAAAAGCTTGGTGTTGAGCATGGAAATAATTTCATTGGGCGTATAAGAAGCTAATGACATAAAATTATCTACATCGGCCAAATTGAGTGAAACCTCGACTGTGCCAGGTTTATCTAAAGTTGTGCGATAAGCATTAACAAGACTTTTATCAACACTAATACCTAATTGGGACAGCATTTGTTGAACTAAGTCTATATGCTTATTAATATATTCATCTTTAGTGGAGTTGTTTTTCTGGGCACAAAATATATTTTTGCGTGTCGTAAATAATTCATCCGTTATTTTTAAGCTGATTTTGCCAACTTTAGGGTTGGAATCCATGCCAGGCATCATCACCATTGAAGTGAAATGATTTGTCGATAATGAATTTAATCTATTAATTTCGAGTGAAAACTCAAAAGAGTAAAGATCGTCCATTGCATCTGATACCGTAAATTTAAGGCGACGAGTGGTAGTGTTAAATTTATAGCTAAGATCTATATTGGAATTGATTTGAGAGTAACCGATATCCTTTAAGAAGTTTCCATCAAAGCGTAAAACATCACCACAGGCCAACGTACTCATACGCTCAAAACTGCTTTGCTTATCTTGTTCTTTTTTAATATTAAGCATTTTACCATTAACTTGAACAGCAAAATCGTCAATGCTGAGGGATAAGCTATTGGGTGGCTCATTATCTTCAAACTTGCTGGGTAAGGTTAATAAGTCAAAAATACCACTGGTTTTAAGGCGAATCGAACCAATGTGAACGGTTTCTTTAACTGCAGGTATAAATAAGGTAATTCCATGAACAGTTGCGCTACCCTGCAATGAGTTACTAATATCTTTATAGTCAAGTTTAATAACATCGGCAAATTGCAGTTTATATTGTTCAAGCAAATTTTTAGTGCTGTACCACAGATAAGCTTTGATGCCTACAACACAGAGAATAGGGAGCAATAAAATAATGGAAAATTTAATCAGTGTTTTATGCTTGCGGTAGAAAAAGCGCATGAGAAATAACCCTAATATTAAATAACTGCTTTATTATCAAAAACCACAATGGTTTTTCCTGACACTGAAATAATGCCTTGCTCTTCTAAACTTTTTAATACTCGACCAGCCATTTCACGAGAGCAACCTACTAATTTCCCCAACTCCTGTCGAGTGACTTTAATTTGCATACCTTGTGGATGGGTCATTGCCTCGGGTTGTTTGGATAATAGATCCAATAAAATTGAGGCTACTCGCCCAGTGACATCTAAAAAAGCAAGATCGCTGACTTTTTGGCTGGTTTTTCTTAATCTGAAGGCCATTTGTTTGGAAAGCTCAAATAATACATCTGGCAATTCTTTTAGAATTCGACGAAATTTTTCATAGGAAATCTGGGCAATTTCACACTTTGTTCTTGCTTTAACCCATGCACTACGATCAGCATCTTTATCAAACAAACCCATTTCACCAAAAAAATCACCAGGATTTAGGTAATCTAATACAATTTCATGATCATCATCACTTTCAAGCATAATAGAAACCGAACCTGAAAGAATAAAATAAAGGGTATCTGGTTCCGTGCCCAAATGGATAATGGTTTGTTTAGAATTAAAATTTTTTTTGTGACAATGTTCTAAAAATTCAATAATGGCTGGATTATCTTTTTTTATATTAACAATTGACATGGTATTTAGTTATCCCTAAAAATTTGGCTTTTATAAAATTAAAGTTTTTTTCATACAAAGTTTTTTTCGTACATAGGTATTTAAGGTAAAAATCATACATTCTAGCTTCCCCTCTTGGAAGAAGG
>CAYMMQ010000031.1:0-2089 GCA_964391585.1 uncultured Ectothiorhodospiraceae bacterium | reverse complement strand
AAGGGGGATTGAGGGGGATTTTGTTTCGATTGTAGACTATTGAACTGTAAAACACCAAATCTCCCCTAACCCCTCTTTGCTAAAGAGGGGAACCGTTTCGAGCAACAACTCCCTTCTTTGCCAAAAGAGGTGTACTGTTTCGAGCAACAACTCCTTAAGAGCTAACCTATAAGGTTTATTTTTATAACTGTAATATAATGATAACTATACCGATAAAGAGACAAACTTTCTAGCATTTTAATGGGATTTGTAGCTTTTTCATCCTTGCTCTTTATTTTAGTCGTTTTAAGATAGATCTAAAATGAAAAGTCCAGTTGTTTGTTTATCTGACTGATAGAAAATAATCCACGAATTTTTTTAATACCTTCATTTTGCTCTAAAACAAGCAAGTGCTTTTTTGTTTCAAGGGTAAGCAGAATATCGCCTACTTTTGAAGAAAAAACATCATTCATTGATAAGGTAACAATATCATCAACGCTTTTCATGACATCGATAATACAGAGCTCAGTCAATGCTAAACCAGTTTCTAATTTAACTTGTTCGATATGTTCACCTGATATGTCATCATAACTTACCACGCCAATAATATAGTTATCATTATCGGTGACAAAAAGAAATTTAACACCTTGAAATTTCATCTGTTGCTCTGCGTCACTGAGGGTTTCGGCAGCAGTTATGGTAATAGCTGTATCTTGGTCAAAATCTGTCATCACTGAAACAGCTTGACTGTCTAAGCTTGTTTTTTCAATTTGCAGTTCTGGTTGACATAAGGTTGCCGCTATAGGGAGGTAGTTTAGGGGTAATTTCTGGTATTTTTGTAACATTAGCATTCCTTATTTTGTAGTCATCTTTAAGGTATAGTACAAAAAAATGATTAATCAATATTTTTGTGAATTAAAGTCTATGTTCGGATTAATTTTTTTTCAGTGACAATATACGACAAAGGAATATCCCATGATTCAGGCGTTAATTGCTCAATCTGTTGGCAACTATAAGCAATACCTACTAAGCTCGGTTTTATTGATTTTCTTCCTTGCTTTAAAAAGGCGAGACTGCGATCGTAATAACCGCCTCCCATGCCTAAACGATGCCCTTGGCAATCAAAAGCTAATAAGGGAAGAAAAATCAAATCCAATTGTGATGCAACACGGCTATTTTTCTTCTGATAATAAGGCTCTTTAATGGAAAAAATATTTTTAGTTAATAGCTGATCTTTAATATAAGGCAAAAATCGGAGCTGATTAGTTTTCTGTTTATCTAAAACGGGTAAATAACAGGTTTTGTTGTTTTGCCAAAGTGAATGAATTAAAAATGATGGGTCTATTTCATGATCATTCGCCAGATAAATAGCAATATGTTTCGCTGTAGTGAAATGAGGAATAAGCCTACATTGCTTAACTAATTTAAGAGCATTGAGTTTTTTTTTGTAAGGGGGAATAAGCTTTCGCTTTTGTCTAAATTCTTTTCGTTGTTGTTTTTTTATTTGCGCAAGCTGATGTTGAATGTCCATATTGCGCTAATATTATCAAGCGAGATTAATAGAAAGAATGGTGGGAGTACCGCAAAAACCGTAGAAACCATCGCTCTTGAACCAGAAGGCTCAAGGGGGAGATAGTTCTAACAAATTAGGCTCTCCATCTAAAATGGATCTGCACACAGAGTTAGAAAAGAAATCCCAGGGTATGATTTAAGGCTCAAGAAGTACCCGGTAACATCACATGTTTTTGTAGAAACTCCCATTACATTTTTAAGTATACTCAAAAAAAACAATTCATCAAGAGCTATTTTGATAATAAACTAGAAAAAAATAAATTGAGTTGTTATGATGAGTTATAGATTTTATGGAATTTTTGAATTATTTCTTGGAGTTATCGATGATTAAAGAAAACATGGTATTTGCTAAGCAAAAAAAAGAAATGACAACTTCATTATCATTAGCAAAAATTTTAATGACTTTAGCGGTATACTTTTTTAGTGCGGCTACCTTGTTAGAATATTTGACACCAGTTTCTGTACTTAAAAGCCTTGGTTTTATGTTAAGCGCCCATGCTTTTTACTTTTTATGGAAGAATCAACAGCAAAACTCCAT
>CAYMMQ010000030.1:18543-21306 GCA_964391585.1 uncultured Ectothiorhodospiraceae bacterium | reverse complement strand
CTGAATAACATTTTCAGCACCATAAATATTGGTCTTAATACATTCCATAGGATTATATTCTGCAGCTGGAACTTGTTTTAAAGCGGCGGCATGCACCACATAGTCGACACCATTCATCGCCTGAACCAAACGCTCTTTGTCACGCACATCACCAATAAAAAAACGCATCATTGGTTTGTCAAAAACTTGTTGCATTTCAAACTGCTTTAATTCATCACGGGAAAAGATAATCACTCTTTTGGGGGTATAATTTGCCAATAAAGTTTGAATAAAACATTTTCCAAACGAACCTGTTCCTCCAGTAATTAGAATACTTTTATTGTTAAACATTTATATCTCCAAACAATACGCTTTCATTATGTACTGGGATTATATGCCAAATTTGTGTGATAATTTCAAATAAGCCAATAAATCGAGAAAAAAATGCCACAAATTATCCAACATTATATTTTTTATAAACAACAAAATTTTTATGCCTCGTTTCCATCTGTTGTTGCCTTAGATAATGGCCAGTTGCTGTTAGTGTTTCGCCGTGCCCGTGATCCTCGCTATTTAGTTGATGACGATGAGAGTAATGATGAGAGTAATAACGAAAACACTAAAGAGAACTGCGAACAAATACAAGACTTAAAAACCTTAGTTGATCATATTGATAGTCGTTCACAGTTAGTAGCAATAAAACTCAATGATGATTTAGAGCAAATTGGCAAGCCATACACCTTATCCCCTACCCCCGAAGCGGCTGATCAAGATGCTTCATTATTAGTGAAAAAAAATGGCGATATTTTATTATCCTCATTTTCTTGGTATCACATTGCCAATCGTTTTGTTACTTATCTTCGAGCTAAAGGGGTTAGTATAAATGGTAATGCGGATAATAATTCTGGTTCATTTTATATCTTATGGGGTGGTTTTACCCGCATATCATCCGATCATGGACTGACTTGGTCCGATCATAATTATTTACCCCATCTTCCCTTAGCTGATGAGATTATTCCTGGCAAACGTCACTCTTGTGGTGGTCCCAGTCGAGGTCAATCGCTCGAAATTGATGATAAGCTCATCCTCCCTGTTTATCATTATTTAAGCACGACTCAAACCGATACTTGTCATTGTTACAACTCGACAGATGGCGGAAAAAATTGGCAATATCTTTCCACTATCGCGGCTGATCAAGAAAAACAGATTCATTTTCAAGAACCGTCCCTAATTGAATGTACCAATGGTAATATCATGGCATTTATGCGTACAGCAGGTACAGGCGATCATTTATACACGGCTATTTCTTGCGATCAAGGCAAAACATGGCAAATACCTCAACGTCGAGAAGAAGTCATTGGTCATCCGACTCATCCCTTAAAACTTACCGATCAACGAATTTTTATTAGTTATGGTTATCGCCATCAACCCTTTGGCATTCGTGCACGATTGATGGATGAAAATGGTGAGAATTTTATCGGTGATGAAATTATTATTAGAGATGATGGTGCTTGTGGCGATTTGGGTTATCCTTGGGCAGTTCAAATCTCAAGCCAGCAAGTATTAGTGGTTTACTATTTCACCTCAGAAGATGGCATACGTCATATTGCCGGGACAACGGTTGATCTTGAAAAAAATTAATCAATTAAATCCCAATTTAAAGCCGTACCTAAGGCAATATCTTGCTTAGCTTTGCCCTTTAATAGTTGCTCAAAATATTTAGGTTGCAAACCAAACCCAGGGCGAATAATACGAATATTCTCTTCGCTAAAACACTCTCCTTTAAGGATGTTTTTGCTGGCATAAATCGAGCGGCGATATTTTTTGGATTTTTGCTCATTTACCGAGCCGCCATAAGTTACCTTACCCATTGCCTGAAACACTTTTTTACTTTCAAGCACCAAATGTTGCAACTCTTTAGGCTCTAAAGAAAACGCCGCATCCACTGCACCTTGATTTCGTTCTAATACAAAGTGTTTCTCAATTATACACGCCCCTAAAGCAATCGAGGCTAAAGCAACACTATTGCCAGAGCAATGATCAGATAAACCAATCAAACAATTAAAGCGTTGTTGCATATCTGTTATGGTTGCCAGATGAGAATCGCTGGCATCCGCTGGATAATCGCTGGTACATTTTAATAAAATAACTTGCTGATTACCGGTTGCATAAATGGTTGCTAAAGCGTCTTCTATTTCCTCCAGTGATGCCATTCCTGTGGATACAATAATGGGTTTTCCGGTTAAAGCAACCTTGCGGATCAAGGGTAAATCATTGTTTTCAAAAGAGGCTATTTTATAACAGGGTACGTTTAATGTTTCTAAAAAATCTACCGCAGTTGCATCAAAGGGAGAACTAAAAGCAATCAAACCTAAGGATGTCGCTTTTTCAAATAATGCTTGATGCCATTGCCAAGGGGTTGAAGCCTTTTGATATAAACTATAAAGATTTTCTCCCTGCCATAAACTACCTTGTTCATTAATTTTAAAATCATCATTTAACACATCTAAGGTCATGCTATCAGCGGTATAGGTTTGCAACTTAATAGCATCTACACCAGCCTTTGCGGCAGCTTCAATCATTTTTTCTGCTAAGGCATAATTTTGCTGATGATTTCCTGATAGTTCAGCAACGATAAAAGGCGCTTCATCTGCAGCAATCAATTTAGAACCAATTTGAATTTTTTTCACATTAACCTCAAAGCTTGTGTATTTTTACAATTTCTTATTGTATTTTTCCAAAAACATCAACTTTTATCAATTCAATAAAGTATAATGCTAAAAG
>CAYMMQ010000030.1:0-18443 GCA_964391585.1 uncultured Ectothiorhodospiraceae bacterium | reverse complement strand
AGCAAAAAGTTGAATCTCTATTTTATTTTAAATATTACCGTCTCAGTATACCTGATAGTTTTAACCCCTTGATAATTTTAAACCCTTGATAGTTCGAAACAATGGCAAATACAAAAAAAATTCCTGTCTCCCAGCTTAAGCCTGGCATGTTTGTTGAAGAAATTGATATTTCTTGGTTAAAAAGCCCCTTTTTACGCCACAGACGTAAAATCAATAGCGAGCAAGATATTTTATTGTACAAACAGTACGGGGTCAAAATCATTACTATTAATTTGGATCAAGGGGTTGATGTAGACACCGAAACAGAAGCCGCTCCTACTCCCACTATCCAAACGACTTCATCCTCAGATACCACAACTGAAAATAACCCTCAAACTCTGATAGAAAAACCAAAAATTGAGTTAGGCTTTGCTAAAGAGCTTGAAGCGGCAAAAGTGATTAAAAGCAAAATTCAAACACTTGCCAAGCAGCTCAATCAAGAGATTAAAAGTGGTCGCCCTGTAAATATCAAAGATGTCAAAGCTGTTATTCAAGAAACCGTTGACAGTTTAAAACGTAATGATCAAGCTCTCCTAACCATGTTACACCTGCATCGTAAAGATGTGCGTCTTGATAGCCACTTATTTGGCACCTTTAGTTTAGTATTACCGCTTGCCTTAAAAACCAACTTAGCTAATGAACAATTAGAAATCCTTGGAATGGCTGCCTTACTACATGACTGTGGCTGGTCCCTACTACCACTCAACCTATTTGGTAAAGGGAAAAATTATACCAGCAGTGAAAACAAATTGATTAATCATCATGCCTCTCTAGCTGCTCATGCCTTAAGAAAAAACCCTGGCATTGCTGATGATATTATTCAATTGATCGAGTATCATCATGAGATACCCACTAAAAATAAAGCAACAGCCAAAACACCTTTACCTCAATTGCCCCCATTATTGGAATACCTGCAATTAGCGGATCATTATGATGAGTATATCCATGGTTTAACCGACAAACCCGGAGTTCTGCCAGTAAATGCCTTAAAAATACTGTATAACGAAAGTAAATCAGGTTATTTTAGTGAAAAATTAGTCACTGAATTTGTACGGATCCTCGGCATTTACCCTATTAGTACCATCGTAAAATTATCCAGTGGCGAAAATGCTATTGTTTGTGAAGTCAATAGAAAACACCCTTTTTTCCCAAAAATCATCATTTTTCAAGATGACAACCAGCAACAAGTTTCAACAACTATCGTTGATCTCAAGCAAGATAGCTTTAAAAGAACGATTAAAGAGGTACTTTCTCCTTCTCAAGTTGGCATTAACCCCATTGATATTCTTGAGAAAATATAAATCATGAAAAAATCATCAACGACACAACAATTATTTTTTGATCAATTTCCAGATGGGGTAATTTTTTTAGATCATGCTGGACTGATCCAAAAATTGAATAGCAAAGCCACAGAATTATTAGGCTGGAGTATCGAAGAGCTTAAACAAAAACCCATTCATGACCTGCTATGTCCTGACGATGATGATGAATTTAATCATCAGGCAGGTGAATGTCCTTTTAATAACTTGTTAATACATCACAATAATGATGTCAACGCTACTACACAAAAAAGTGAGTTCCACTCATTTGAAACTTGGTGGCTGCGTAAAGATGGCGTATTTATCAATATTGATGTACGCACCGTTATTAATCAAGATCAGCAACAAACTGTTTTTTTTATTCTTTTTAATGATTGTAGCCATCGCCGTTTTAGTCAAAGTGAAACTAAAAACCTCTCCTTATTCGCTGAGTTAAATCCCGCACCTATCTTACAGTTTGATGAGAGTGCCGTTATTTTCTATGCTAATCCTAGCATGACAAACCTTATGGTAGAGCATGGGTTTTCTGACTTAGGGCTACCCAATATATTACCCAATGATTTAACCGAGCTAATTCATCAATGCATCAACACCCAACAAACGCTGATGAATATTGAGGCTGAATATGGCTATACTTATTTTACCTGGAACTTTCATCCCATGCCGTTGGAGGATAAGCACTTGGTGCAAGCCTATGGTTTAGATATCTCTGAGCGCAAACTATATGAACAAAAACTAAAAGAGTTAAAGGAACTCGCTGAAGAACACAGCGCACAAAAAAGTACCTTTCTTGCTAACATGAGCCATGAACTAAGAACCCCTATGAATGGCATTATTGGCATGACCCAGTTATTACAAACAACCACTCTTGATGAAATGCAGTTTGACTATTTAGATAAAGTGTCTAAATCAGCCGACTCTTTATTATTGCTAATCAATGATATTTTAGATATTTCAAAAATTGAAGCCGGCAGACTAGATATTGAGTCCATTCCTTTTGATATCAGGCAAGTAATGTATGAAACGATTAGTATCTTAGAATTAGCCGCAATCAAAAAACACATCAATTTAGAAATTCGTATTGATCCCAATATTCCTGACTCATTATTAGGTGATGGTTTACGTTTACGTCAAATTATCCTGAACTTTCTAACCAATGCGATTAAATTTACCGATACCAATGGCCACGTTTTTTTAAATGTTAGTCAAATGCTACTTCAACAAAACTCGGTCAAACTATATATATCCGTTGATGATAGTGGAATTGGGATCCCTCATAGCAAGTTATCTTATGTATTTGGTAAATTTAACCAGGTCAGTCAAAGTAGCTCGCATCAATATGGCGGAACCGGCTTAGGTTTAGCAATTAGTAAAGAGCTTGCCGAGTTAATGAATGGTACGGTTGGAGTTGAAAGTATTGAAGGACAAGGCTCTACGTTTTGGTTAGAGTTAGAGCTACCCATTGATTTAAGTGCTAAAGCTGTACTAGCAGACGACAGTAAACTTCATGGGAAACACTGTGTACTTATTGGAAATAACCCTATTGCGCTTAATATTATTGAAGAGCAACTTGAACATTGGCAAATTAAGACAGAAGTTTTTCAACATGCAAAAACAGCATTATCACGCTTAGATGATAAAACACTAAACCCGCCTGATTTTATTATTCTTTCTGATCTACTTGAACCGCTGATTATTAAGCAAGTAGTCAACTATTGTCATCAAATTGAAAATCATCAGCAAAAAAAACCGTCTAAACTACTGATAACTTGCAATAATCACGATAAAAATCTCATTAAACAATTTAAAGAACTACAAGTAGATGCTTATATTTTTAAACCTTTTCTGCTTGATAACTTCAAGAAAATCCTCATTGCACTACTGGAAAAAGAAACAGCTGAAAAGCATATTATTTCGGTATTAACCCTTAACAAGAATAAGAAAGACACTCAAACAAGCCCAAATATTAAAACACTAGTGGTTGATGATAACGTGATTAACCAGAAAGTATGTAAAGCCATGTTAATTAAGTTGGGCTGTGAAGTTGATGTGGCAAAAAATGGACTGATAGCGATGC
This sequence comes from uncultured Ectothiorhodospiraceae bacterium, assembly GCA_964391585.1. GTDB lineage: Bacteria > Pseudomonadota > Gammaproteobacteria > GRL18 > GRL18 > JADGAU01. Next base: position 15,008 of record CAYMMQ010000030.1, on the reverse strand, counting down.
AGATGGCTATGAAACAACATTACCCGATTATTTTTATGGATTGTAATATGCCGGTTATGAACGGCTACGAAGCGACACAAAAAGTTCGCTTATACCAGCAGCAAAACCAATATCATAGTGCCATTATTGCTTTGACTGCCAACACAGCCGATGAAGTCAAAGAACAAGCTCGGGAGGCAGGAATGGATGACATTCTCTCTAAACCCATTAATCTAGAACAATTAAAACTTTGCATAGAAAAATGGGGACAATAAAATAAGCTGTTTACATAGAACAAATATTACTGAAAACGACTCCCCTTTCGTCTAAAAGACGTTTAAGTATCCTTGTTATCAAATATCACATACTGATTTTTACCCGTTGTTTTTGCTTGGTACATTGCCTGATCAGCTTGGCGTAATAGTTGATCTACCTCAATTGATTGTTCTTGTGGGTAAAAAGTCACTCCAATACTGGTTGAAACTCTGGCTTTCCCCTCATTCAAGACAATAGGCTGGGCAACAGATTTTATAACACGATCAAGCAATTGAACCACGTCATCTGCCTTAGATAAATTAGCAAAAATAGCAACAAATTCATCACCACCAAAACGTGCAACAGTATCACCTTCTCGTAATTGCTGTTTCATGCGAAAGGCAATCTCTTGTAACAAATCATCACCTGCTTTATGGCCTAAGCTGTCATTTACCGCTTTAAAACCATCCAGATCCATATAGGCGATAGCCATCATTTCTTTTTTTCGGTTTGTTTGCGCAATAGCAACTTGAAGACGATCAGAAAATAATAATCGATTAGGCAAATTGGTTAACGAATCGTAATGAGCAATATTTTGTAAGGCCTGCTCTTGTTTCTTTTGTAAGCTAATATCAGAAAAAATCTCCAAATACTGACTAGGCATACCGTGCTCATCTAGAATCGTAGTGATAGTTAACAACTCAGTAAATAATTCACCCGATTTTTTTCTATTAGAAAGCTCACCACGCCAATAACCATTTTTCTCAACGTCTTGTTTTATCTTTTTATAAAACCCAGGTTCATGCTTGGAGGAGTTTAAAAAACCGGGGCTACGTCCCAAAACTTCCTCTTTACTATAACCTGTGATCTGCGAAAATGCAGTATTGACATTAATAATACGATTGTTTAAATCAGTAATAATCATTCCTTCGAATGCAGAGGCAAAAACACTTGCTAATAAACTTAATTGTTTTTGGGCATTTTGACGCTCGGTAATGTTTTTAGCAAAAGCAAGAATATGTCCGTCCCCTTTATATTCAATATAACTTGCAGCAATTTCAACAGGAAAACAATGACCATCTTTAGCACAATGCTCTGTTTCAAAAATCGAAGCTCCCTCGGCTTTCATGCGCCCCCATATTTTAAGCCAATCCGTGTGAGAAAAATGAGAGTGAAGTTCAGCAACATCCATGGTCAATAATTCAGATTTACTAAATCCAAGCTGTTTTGATGCACTATCATTAACATATTCAAAACGACCATCTTGCTTAATTAAAAAAGCAGCTTCATTCAGATTCTCAAAGGCAAACTGCATCAACATTAAATGCTCATCAGCGTGTTTTTTATCACTGATATCAACATAGGTTCTAATAATGCTACCATTAGCTAAACGGGTTTGGGTAAGCTCACACCATTTCTCCTGATGATTTACCCTAAAAGCAAACTCTTTTTGAAAATCATCCTGGCGTTGTAATTCCTCTTTTTCAACCTCCAGCAATAATTCATCATCAAGATCACTAATCGTTAAAGAAAAATCTGACTGTTTAATCCAATCGGCTAATACATCATCAAAACTAGAACCTAGCGGGTAGTGTGTTTTCTCCAAAGCTAAAATATCAAAAAGCAATGCATTATATGCCTGAATTTTCATATCCTGATCAAGCACTAATACACCTTGAGGAAGGTTTTTTATAATATCTAATAAATACTGATCATGTTGTTGCAGTTTTAGCTTATCGTTACGTCGGGATAAATTGTATTTAATACAACGCTCTAAGGTAAAACTATCTAACTCTGATTTTGGTAAACAATCATCGGCTCCCTTTTCAATAATCTCCAAAAGTGTTCTATGATCATCTAAAGAAGTAATCACCACCACAGGACAAAAATCGCGCAGTTTTAGCAGCATGCCCATGGTGTTATTTATATCACTATCGCTCAGAGACAAGTCGACAAATAATATATCAAAAGCCTTTGTTTTTAATAATTCAACTCCCTGTTGCAGGGAATCGTTATGTTCTACTTTTGCGTCAGCATAAGAGCTTAATTCGAGGTGAGCCCTAAAAAGCTCTACATGCTCCAATATATCTTCTAAGAGTAAAATATTGACTCTTTCTTTATTCATAAAAAACATTAGTCCATTGATGACGAAGATTGATTCATGCGCCAATAATTTAAAATTTGAGTTATGATCAAGGGATATTGATCCGCTTCCATTGGTTTGTTAACAAAGCTGTTTGCCCCCAACAACATTGCTGAGCGAATCTCTTTTTTTGAAGCTGAAGTAGTAAAAACTACTATCGGCGTACACGATAATTGCTGACTAGATTTTATTTTTGTTAATACTTCATGTCCATCATATTTGGGCAGTTTTAAATCTAGGAATATTAACCACGGTTTTTCAGCATTTGCGTCATCGGCGGCCTCAATATACCTTAATGCCTGTTCACCATCAATCAGTCTATGTACTTGAATGCTAGGGTCATGCTCCTGAATATAAAACATCGCTAATTCTGCATGTTCATCATTATCTTCAATTAAAAGCACCAAATTACTGCTGGTATAATTGTCTGTCATCATTCAACTCCTGATGATTTAGGGAATTTCAACCAAAATGTAGCACCCTGTTGCAGTTTGGATTCAACCCAAATCAAACCATAATGTGATTCCATGATTTTTTTTGCCACCGTTAAACCAACCCCTGTGCCTTCTTGCTCAGTTCCTAATCGGTAAAACAAGTTAAAAACTTTTTCAAAATAGGCTTTTTCAATGCCCGGCCCATGATCTTTAAAAAAAACCAAAAAAGCATCTTCTGTTTCTTTTGAGCCCATTTCAATCTTAACCATGCCATCAGCTACAGCATACTTTAATGCATTAGAAAACAAATTTTCAATCAATTCAAGGATCCGACTTTCATTGGCATAAATCACCGGTAATGTTGATACAAGATCCAAACTAAACGATTTTTTAAGCTGTCGCTCTTGCTGCATTTTTTTAAACTTGATCATCAAAGCATGTAAATCAAGCTCAACCTGCTCGGTATCTATTCTACCAATACGACTCAGATCAAGTAAATCATTTATCAACTGTCCCATCCTAGTATTTGCATGGACTACTTTATCAAGCTTTTCACATGCCAGCTCAAATTTTCCTTGTTGTGCCAACTTTTTGATAATGCCAATAAATCCCATGCTGGTCACCAAGGGTGATTTTAAATCATGTGATACAGTATAAACAAACTGCTCCATCTCATCATTAGAGCGTTGTAGTTCAGCTTGATTATCTTTTAACTCAATCGTAAGTTGATTCGAGTGTTGTAGTAATTGCTCTGTTTGTAAATTCTTCTTTCTAAATACTTGAGCGGCATGGGTAAGCTCCCCAATTTCATCATCTACAGGATAAGCGACAATCTCTGATTTGCTATCACCATGCGCCAGCGCTTTAAATGTTCGGGTTAATCTTTCAATAGGCTGTGAAATACTATTGCCAATAATAATAGACAACAGAATAATAAGCATAAAAAATACTAGCCCAATCCATAATACAATGTTAATAGCATCATGAAATTGAGCATCAACTTCATGCTCAATAATAACTAACTGCTCGGTTAATAACTCTGTCAACTGTTTGGTATGATATAGAATTTCATAAGCTTCTGCTGACATCACCACATTCACTAAAAATAAATACCCTCTTGTTCTTTGTACAGCTTGTAATAAAACCCCATGATAATCTGCAAGTTCTTGCAAGGCATCACCTGTGATTTTTTGTTGTGCTAAGGTCAAATCAAAGCTAGAAAGCAGTGCAATCCTCTGCTTTGCCGCAAGAAAATTTTTATCAGCTTGCTTTATATAAGAAGCATCCAGTGAACTGAAATATAATAATGCATTTTTTTGTACCCGCAACACATCATTCATAATTAGAGTCAGATTAAGGTGCAGAACTTCATTTTTAATGGCTGTGGACTGAATAAGCTGTTGAATTAACTTTTCTAAGCTATCGGCATGTTGTTGGAATTTAATATCAACCAACACCAATTGTTGCTCTCTTAATGGTACAACATGTTGAAAAACATCAAAATATCGACTTAAATGCTGTCTGGTTTGCGTGATAATCGCTTTTGCCTTCGGGTTTGACTCTAATACATGATGATCAATTTGTTGTATTAATTGACCGTAAAGCATATTAACTTTATCAGCAGCTGCAGAATGTCCTTGAAAAATATAAATCAGCGATTGCCTTTGCATATCCGTAATATTTTGACTGATCACAAAATCAATGCTACTTTGTTGGTTAACAGCAATAAATTGTTTAAAATTATCGGTGAGTTTAGCAAAAGTCAGATAACTGAGGAAAATAATCATCAGCGTCAGTAAACCCAACACATAATAACCCAGATGAATTCTGGTCTTTAATTTAAAAAGTCTTATCAAAGTCTGAATCATTTTTTCCTCGTTACGCCAGAACAAACTCGTTCCACTTTAATAAGCTATATTCATAATGATCCATGACGGTATTCCATACCGCAATATTTTCAAAACGTTGTTGATAAGAACCACCCGTGCGAATATCCCCTGCTTTAACCGAAATTTTACCATCTGTGCCTAATAAATCTTGCTGCGCCGCTTTACCATGGTACCAATAGTCCCATTCAGCAACCGACATAAACTTTTTTGAACGTTGTGGATTGGAAATATAATAACCTTGTCTGGCAATAAAAGCCCCAGGCCATCCCGATAACCACCAATTCATAAACGCATAAGCCGCTTCTTGACGTTCACCCTTAGCCTCTCTTGATAAACACATCACCCCATGCCAGGCACGATAGCCTTCTTTAGGAGCAGCATAGATGCAGGGTATCCCCATACCATTTAAACTGGAAACTCCCGGTGAAAACATGCTTTGTATCACTACTTCATGATTTGCCATCAATTGCACCGACTCGGGTACCGAAGACCACACTCCACGAAAAAAACCTTGTCGCTTTTTAGCAATAACAATATCAAACAAGCGATCGATTTCATCTCGACTCATATTGCCCATATTTTTAAATTCGATCAGACCTTTCGCCCGACAGGCTAATGCCAAATCAAACAAGCCAATTGTTGGTTCATTCACAATAGCCACTTTACCATGATATTTCTCATCCAGTAACCAGCCCCAACTTTCGCTTTCATATGGGATCCCTTTGTCGATGATATCAGAGTTATAACCAAAGGAATCGGTATTATGCACATAGGGTAAAAAGCTTACTTGCTCAGTTTGAGAAGAAGAAAGCGAACCATTTGCTTGCACATATAATAGTTTATGCGGTGCATCACCCAAACCAATATTTGCTTGAGGACTAATTCTTCCCAGTTTAGATAAACTATTAATTTCACTCCAATATTTTATTTTATTGGTATCAATGGGCTGAATAGAGTTCGCCTGCCACAAAACATTAATACTATTTGACCACTGCTCATATAAATCAAAAGAACTTGGATCAATCGATGCTTTTAGCAATACCTCAGCACTGCCACCCGGGTAAAACTCAATATTGATACCCAGCTCCTGCTCGGCTTTTAACCTAATTTTTTCTTGCAAGGTAACATGAGTTCCCAAAACCTTAATTGTGGGTTTTTGGTTATAGGCTTTGATAATACTAGGAAATGCCAGCGTGGCAGCGGCGAGTTGAGTGGACTTTTTAATAAAAGAGCGTCTATTCATTTTTTATCATCATCGAGGCGAAAAAACTTATAATAACATGGCTGTTAAGGCTTTAACAAAAGAAATATAAGCTTTATCATCAGCTATATCATGGTAAAACCTATGCTTTAACTCACCAATATTTCCCACAACATTGACACTATTTTGTTCTTGTAGAGCCAAACGGATTTGAGCTCGGGTAATATCATGATGATCAATATGCTCCTGAGTATCCAAGAAATTATGAGATAGCATAAACAGCTCTTCGTGTTCAAAATGAGCAAAAATTAATAGCTTGATGATCAGCATTTGTTGACGATAATAAAACAACGAAGGACGATCTGATTCTGATTTTAATAATTTGCTAATATAATTCGCAATTTCAATATGCTGCTCGTTAATTTTAACTGTGTGACGTTCAATATTTTTGGCAATTAAACCGCGTACTTCCTTAATAAAACGTAAAGGGTTAAACGGCGATAAAATCACCACATCTGATTTCTGGCTTATTTTTGATCCGATAAATTCTTTTTTTGACGTACTTTGATCAACAATAATCAACTTTGGCACATCTTGCCAATACCGCTGCAATAAAAGTTCATCCAAAAATTTACTACAAGAAAGGCTTAAAGGACTATTCTTTGGAACATTTAAATTAAGAATAATTAAATCACATAATGATTTGCTGCGAAAAAAATTCCAAGCATCCACGAGATTAACAAAGTGCTGTACCTCAAATATTTCGGGATCAAGGATTACTTTAATCACCTCTGATTCGGTGCATTCAATTTCAATAAAAACTATTTTAAAATGTCTGATCATATCTTAGCTAATAAAAGGGAAATTACTTATACCTGATCTTGGTACTTTTCATGAACGACAAGAATTTTTTCCATATTTGCAACAAATAATGGGACTAAGTCGGGATCAAAGTGCGTCCCACTATTGTCTTGTAGCAATTTTATTGCATCTTCAAAAGACCAAGCTTTTTTATAGGGACGCTCTGATGTCAGTGCATCAAAAACATCGGCAATGGCTGCAATTCTTGCCGATAACGGAATATCTTTTCCTTTTAAAGCAAAAGGATAACCACTACCATCCCACTTTTCATGATGACACAAGGCAATATCATAAGCCATTTTTAAAATATCAGATGTATTTTCCCCTATAATGCCTGCACCGTATTCAACATGGCGTTGCATTTCCAGCCACTCATCCGCATCCAGTTTCGCCGGTTTACGTAAAATATTATCGGCAATACCAATTTTACCGATGTCATGCATGGGGGCAGCATTAAAAATTAGTTCACTCCATTCATCACTAATATTTAAAGCATCTGCCAGTATTTTAGCGTAATAACTCATACGGATAACGTGTAAGCCTGTTTCATTATCTTTATATTCAGAAGCTCTGCCTAATTTTTGGATAATCGCTAAACGTGTTTCATCAATTTCATGGGTATATTCTTTTACTTTAATATTTAATGATCGATTTTGATCATATAAGGCAAGGTGAGTTTTTACTCTAGCAAGCACAAGTGGCGGACTGATCGGCTTGGAGACATAATCAACGGCTCCTAATTCAAAACCTTTGATTTCATCTGTAGCACTGTTTTTTGCCGAGACAAAAATAACCGGAATATCAGTCGTCATAGGGTTTGCCTTTAATATTTGGCAAACTTCATACCCATCCATGCCAGGCATCATAACATCTAATAAAATAAGATCAGGTTGAGGAGCTACTAAAGCTAACTTAATCGCTTTTTCCCCACTTGTTGCAACTTTGACTAAATAATCTTTTTGTAAAACATCATTAAGAATATCAAGGTTATCCGGTGTATCATCAACAATAAGAATGGTTGCTTTAGTTTGATTAGTCATTATAAATATTCCTAACGTTTTAATTTTGTTGGCAAATTATATAACTTAGAGAAGAATTAATCCATTGTAACAAAAACACTTACCAGATCAGCAAGTAATCGTTCTAACTCCTCACTCGCCGCTTCAAAGTCATAATTATGGGTTAAAGAAATTAAAGAGCTAAACTTCGTTTGTAAGTCTGTTCCTGAGAGCATTTTTTCAACTTCGTTCATGATTTTAATTGCTCCTCCACTATTTATTTTTAATTGTTCTAATAAATCTTCCAATAAAGGTTGTAGTTCGGATAAATTAAGCTCTTGTACAATATGATGTTGCTGGGTTAAATTCAATCCTTTAAGATCAGTCAAAATACTATCCAAATTTACTGATATCTGTTGCAAAACCTCATCAATATCGGCTAACTTATCCCCTGTTATTGATAACTCTTCTAAATGATTAGCCAACTTAGTCAATTCAGTCATGCCTAAATTAGCAGCAATTCCTTTTAAACTATGCGCTTCTCTTCTTGCTGTATTCCAGTCTGTTTTTTCCTTACTGCTTACAAACCGCTTAATAAAATGACTTTGATTATGGCAAAAACGCTCTAATAATTGACGATATAAGCGTTCATTTCCTTGCAGTAATAATAAACCACGCTTGTAATCAAAACTATTAATTTGTTGCAATGAGCTGATAAAATCAGTTTCCTTAGTAGTCAAGTGGCTAATTTTTTTATTTTCTAATAGTTGTGGTTTTGCCGGAGTAATCCATTGTGCCAGAGTCTGATACATTTCGTTGATATTAATGGGTTTTGCAATATGTGCATTCATTCCGGCTTGTTTAGCATTTTCCTTTTCTTCTTGCATCACATTAGCAGTCATTGCAATAATAGGTAACTCATTATATTTAGATTGTTGTCGCATAACTCGAGTGGCTGTATAACCATCCATGATCGGCATTTGCACATCCATTAACACTCCATCAAAAACGTCATCATTCAAGATGTCTAAGGCTTGTTGTCCATTGCTTGCCACTTTTGCGCTGATATTTGCCTGTGCTAATAATGCTAGCATCAGCTCTTGATTAATGTCATTATCATCAACTAATAACACATATGCGCCACTGACTTTTTGCATATTCAGATATAATTCCTTGTCTTGCTCGCTCTTTGAGTGAGTTAAGATATTAATATCTTGAGAGTAGGTATCTGCAGAAAAGATCACTTCAAAACAAGCGGTAAAGTGAAACTCACTACCCTGGCCTTTTTGACTTTCTACCCAAATTCTTCCCCCCATTAATTCGGATAGTTTTTTGCAAATACTCAAGCCAAGTCCCGTACCACCATACTTACGAGTCGTAGAACCATCAGCCTGACTAAAAGCTTGAAACAATTTATTTTGTTCTTCGACTGACATGCCAATGCCTTTATCACAAATACTAAAATGAAGTGTAACATGATGATCTTGTAATTTTTCCACCCGAGTGCGAATAACAATATCACCTTTTGAGGTAAATTTAATCGCATTATTACAAAGGTTGGTAATAATTTGCCCTAACCGCAAAGGATCACCTTGTAAGGTCATCGGAACATTCTTTGCAGTATCAAACAATAAACCCAAACCTTTCTCTTTTGCTTTTAAACCAACGATCATCTCTTGATTAGTAAATATCTCTTGCAAGTGAAAATCAATACATTCCAGTTCAATTTTGCCGGCTTCCACTTTGGAAAAATCCAAAATATCATTAATAATGCCTAATAAAGACTCTGCTGCTTTATTCACTTTTTCAATATAATTATGTTGTACAGGATTAAGTTCGGTCTGCAAGGCCAAATAAGACATCCCGGTAATCGCATTCATGGGAGTACGAATTTCATGGCTCATATTAGCTAAAAACTCACTTTTATAACGATTTGCCAACTCGGCAGCCTCTTTCGCTTGCGCTAATTGATTTTCTGCTTTTTTACGTTCACTAATATCCGTATAGGTACTAACAAATCCCCCCTTAGGTAAAGGCGAGCCCGAAATTTCTAACACAATTCCATTGGGTCTAACTCGCTCAAAATGGTGAACTTTTGGCCTTTTAACATAATTCACCATTTCGGTTACCATTTCTTTATGCTCACCTGGACCAAACTCGCCACGGGCCACTTCATACTCCATCAGTGACTGAAATGACGTTCCTGGTTTGGCAAACTCGTCTGGGACAGAACGTAATTTTTGAAATTGAATATTACAAATAATTAACTCTAACTTATCATCATAAGCCGCCAAACCTTGATCAATACTATCTAAAATTGTGGCTAATAAACTGTTTTTCTCATCAAGTTGCTGAGTTCTTTTTCTAACTTTTAACTCTAAGGTACTGGCAAGTTGTTGTAGTTCATTTTTAGAACGAATTAAACTTTGACTGGCAGCTTGTCCCAAAAACAAGTTAAATATAATCACTACACTGGTGATAATGAGGGTAATACCAAGAATTAAGATTAAAGTAATCTGAAGGGAATAATAAGGTAAAAGCGCTTCATCCTGATCAATTTCTGTCGCAAAGCCTAAGTTTTTAGTTTTATCCCAAATCCACACCCCATAAACTTCAATACCACGATAGTCTCTATATCCTTCTAAATTACTACCGCTTAAGCCACTTATCGCATTTTGAGCCATCAAGGTAAGTGGTTTTTCATCCTCATCAACTTCATCCCCATCGAAAACATTTACCCCCGGATCCCGAATAGCAATGCTATCTAAGTGATTATTTTGCGATTGAAAATAGGACCACTTTTTAAATTGTTGATGAAAACGACTTTCAGATAACATCATGGCATTTTTTTCAAACAAATAACTATTACCACTTGCGCCTAAGCTACCCGCTTTAAAAATTAAGGAAAACTCACTCACGGCATCAATTTGTCTTGCTAAAACCGCCATTACTTTACCATTAGCATCAGAAATTGGGGCCGCAATCATTAATTTTGGGATTATTATATTGTTTTTTTCATTTTTCTTGTGCTTACGAAAAACATCTAACTTTGCTTGTATATAGGTGGGTGGAATAAAGACAGTTTGACCATCAAAAACTTGCTGTATTAATAAAGGATATTGCTTAGCAATAGGATTTTTTTTGCCAATTAAATCATCTCTTAATGCGGTAAGGGTTGTCATGTCTGGTGCAATTAAATAATAACCTAAAACGCCAATAAACTCCCAGTTAGAAGCCATTAAAGCCGTAAATTCTTGTTGAACCTCTATCGAATTGCTTAAAGATTTATCTTGTTGATAAAGTTGCATTAATTCTGAACTCATTCGCAGTAAATCAGGATTTCTAGCAAAACTTTTTAATAATATTTTTTTCTGCTCTACATGGGCATCTACTTGATTAATAGTTGAGTTTAAGACTACTTCAAGTTGAGATGCTGTATGTTTTTTTATCTTCTCGAGATTATAGTTAAGGGCTAAAACGCTTAAAATGACAATAGTCAACACAAAAATAAACAAGCCTAAAAGCACTTTTTTGCGAAACTTTTCTGAACCAAATACTAATGCGATATTATCACCAGAGGCTTTCAGTAAAAAATTTACTAGAGCTTGTTTCATCGATATTTCCATCCAATTATTGAACCATTGTTGCTCATTATATAGTTTGTCACTTTTTCATAAAAGCTATTTCTTTCAGATAAAAATTATCCTTCGAAATTATTAAAAACCATGTTATGCTTTTGTAAAACTTTAGACTCGATTATTCAATACCCTTATTTGGCCCTTATTTGCATAATTATCAGCTAAATTTATACTAAATGTCCCATGACTAAAGCATAAAAAGAGATAAAAGCATGAAGAATTTATATAAAACACTTAGCCATAAAGAGCTTGATCAGCTAGATGAATTTTTATTCAATAGAATAAATAGAATAGATGAATATGCTATCGATGATAATGATGATGAAGGAATTGTCAATATTTCAGGTTTAGATGGTTTTTTTACCGCCATTGCAAGTGCCCCGACGATGACTCTCCCTTCACAATGGTTACCTGTCATTTGGGGCGACTATGAGCCTGAATTTAGCAATAATAAAGAGCTTGAAAATATTTTATCTTTATTTGTTCGCTATTTGAGAGGTATTATTACCTTGTTAGAGCAAGATAAAGAAAGTTATGAACCTATATTTATGAGTAATGAAGTCAATGGCGAAACTTTTCTTATAGTAGACGATTGGTGTTTTGGTTATGTGCAAGGGGTAGCGTTAGCATTTGATGAATCGCTATCTAGCAAGGAGTTGCAACTGTTATTAGTACCGATCCTATTGTTTACTTCTGAAGAAGGGTGGGAACAATTAGATAAACTCGATAAACAACAAATCAGAGTCATGCAAAACTTGATAGCACCGAATGTCCGTAGCATTTTTAACTATTTTGAAGAGCAAAGAAGCTCTAAAGCCCCTCTTATTAAACAGCAGCCATCTCAAACTAAAAACCAACAGCATCAGCCTAAAATTTCACGCAACGACCCTTGTCACTGTGGCAGTGGTAAAAAATACAAAAAGTGCTGTTTGCATTAATAATGCAATTATCTTTAATAAACAATTATACTGTTTCAATATTTTTTAATTTATCATCCAAAAAGAAACAAACAAATAAAACCACTAACTAAACCATGAGAGAAAAATAATGAACTATTACACGGACAATTCGCTTTCCATTGGAAAAACACCTCTGGTACAAATTAAACGAGTTATTGATGGAGACAAAACATTAATATTAGGAAAAGTAGAAGGTAGAAACCCTTGTTATTCTGTTAAGTGTCGTATTGGTGCAGCAATGATTTGGGATGCTGAAGAAAGTGGCGTATTAAAGCCCGGGATGACAATTGTTGAACCCACCAGTGGCAATACCGGTATTGCCCTTGCTTATGTTGGAGCATCCCGCGGTTATAAAGTATTATTAACCATGCCGGAAACCATGAGTTTAGAACGCCGTAAAGTGATGGCGGCAATGGGAGCAGAGCTGATATTAACTGAAGGTGCTAAGGGGATGGCTGGAGCCATTGCCAAAGCGGAAGAACTACAAGCATCAAATCCCGAACTTTTTTATATGCCACAACAATTTAACAACCCGTCTAACCCCGCCATCCACGAAAAAACAACAGGGCCTGAAATTTGGGAAGATACCGAGGGAAAAATTGATGTGTTAATTGCAGGTGTTGGTACCGGCGGGAGCATTACCGGCATATCACGCTATATCAAAGGGACTCAAGGTAAAGCGATTACCACTATTGCTGTTGAACCCACTGAAAGTCCTGTCATTAGCCAATTTATAGCAGGACAAGACATTCAGCCAGGCCCTCATAAAATCCAGGGGATTGGAGCTGGTTTTATTCCCAAAAACCTTGATACCAGTTTAATTGATCGTGTAGAACAAGTGAGCAGTGAAGAAGCGATGGAGTTTGGTCGCCGCCTAGCCGCTGAAGAAGGGATCCTAGCAGGTATTTCATGTGGCGCTGCTGTCGCTGTTGCCAACCGTATCAGTAAAGAAGCAGAATTTGCCGGAAAAACCATCGTGGTCATTTTACCGGATTCTGGTGAACGCTACCTTTCCTCCTTGATGTTTGATGGAATTGTTTAAGCGTCCTTATAACCGTGTTCTGACCAATAGAACACGGTAAACTCATTATGACTTTAATTTTTGATTGATAAAATATTTATACTTCATGTCTTCAATTAAAATATGAGAGCTCCACCAGTGTTTCACAAAAGTTAATAGCTCTTGAAAGGCTAATTCTTCATCAGCTAATAAATTAGCATAAATACCATTTACTTTATCTAAATATTCCTCATGGTACTTTTGATGTTCAACATAATCAGCAAAACCAATTTCTTTTAAAAAAATCTCTTCATATTTTAAGTGTGATTTTGAGTATTTTGCAAAATCATCCAATACACTGTGTAGAGAACCTGAAACATCAGTTCCATCATATGCCAAAAGGGTATTAATAATTTCAATAATTTTTTGATGTTGCTTATCTATCACATAAAGCGATTCAATACCGACACTATACTCATTTGACCAGACAATTTTATCCATTAGTTTGTAATTTCCTTAATTATTTTCGGTGGACAGGTTTACAGTATTGTATATCATGCAATCTTAAAGTTGCAGATTTTATCTATCCTAGCCTTTCTTGTTTTGGATGAATATTCAATTAAAATGGAATAGGATAATGACGAATAACCGCATCAATATCAGATAAATTTGCTGGTGATAGTTGTAATTCAAAAGCGCTAATATCTTCTTTTAATTGAGCAACACTGGTTGCCCCGATAATCGTTGAACTTACTCCATCGACTTGAGCACACCATGCTAAAGCTAATTGTGCTGAAGTGATTTGATATTTTTGCGCTAACTGAAGATATTCTTTTACAGCATGATCTACAGTTTGATTATCTCTAAATAATCCATTACGTTGTGCTGTACTCCAGCGACTTCCAGCAGGCCTCGCCCCATCAATATATTTACCACTCAACACGCCGCCTGCAAGTGGTGACCAAGGCAAATACGCCACGTCACTATGTACACAATGCTCAATTAAATAGGGCCAATCTTTAGTGTGTAATAAATTAAATTCATTTTGAATCGAGATCATCCTTGGCAATTGATATTTTTCACTCAAGTTTAAATACTCACTAATTCCCCAAGTAGTATCATCTGATAAACCACAATAACGAATTTTACCTGCTTTTATACAAAAATCTAATGCTTGTAAAATCTCCAACATTTGCTTGGAATGTATTTCTCGATTAACATCACTAAAACTAATCATTCCTGGCCAATGTTTAGAAAAATGAGGTGATGTTCGGTTAGGCCAATGCAATTGATACAGATCAATATAATCGGTTTGTAAGCGCTTTAAAGAAGCATCAACCGATTTAATAACTGCTTCACCGCTAATATCTTTACCATCTCGAATCCAAGGTAAACCATTGCCAGCAATTTTAGAAGCTAAAACAAACTCAGAACGGCGCTGTTTATTATTGCCCAGCCAATGACCGATCATTTGTTCGGTTTTACCATAACTTTCAGGTGTGGGTGGTACTGCATACATTTCAGCAGTATCAATAAAATTGATCCCAGCAGATAAAGCATATTCAATTTGCTCATTTGCATCTTGCTGACTATTTTGAGATCCCCAAGTCATTGAACCTAAACACACTGTTGATACTTTTAAATCACTTTT